>QQND01000004.1 GCA_003402745.1 Verrucomicrobiota bacterium | reverse complement strand
CGCCCCTTGTAGCCGCCGTTGCGACAGAACTCGCACCCCTTGCCGTGCGAAACGCTGGCGCTCGCGAGTTGCATGGGGTTGATGCCCAGAGCCCGCATGTCAGAGGGCAGCAACTCAGCGGGTTCCTTGCACTTCACGCAAATCTTCCGCACCAATCGCTGGGCTACGACAGCACGCACCGCGGACGAAACCAGAAACGGTTGCACCCCGATATCCACCAACCGAGCAACCGCCCCAGGGGCGTCGTTGGTGTGCAGGGTCGAAAACACCAGATGCCCGGTGAGCGAAGCATTGATCGCGATATTCGCCGTGTCGGCATCGCGAATTTCCCCCACCATGATGATGTTTGGCGCCTGACGCAGCATCGACCGCAGCGCCGCCGGAAAGGTCATTCCAATTTCCGCATTTACCTGCACCTGGTTGATCCCTGCCATCTGGTACTCCACGGGATCCTCGACTGTGATGAGTTTTTTGTCGGGCCTGTTGATATAGTTCAAACAGGCATAAAGGGTGGTCGTCTTTCCAGAACCCGTGGGCCCAGTCACCAGAAGAATCCCGTCGGGAAGCGTGATCAGTTTCTCGAAAATCGCCTGGTCGTCCGAAAGAAATCCAAGCTGGGGCAGCCCCAACTGAAGCGCCGACTTGTCCAGAATACGCATGACGACGCTCTCCCCATGGGTCGTCGGCACCGTTGAAACACGCAAATCCACTTGCCGGTTACCCACCGTCACCTGAATACGCCCGTCCTGAGGCATCCGCCGTTCCGCAATCGACATCGTGCCGGACATGATTTTCAGCCGCGAAATGATCGCAGACTGCAGTCGCTTGGGCGGACTCTGCATTTCCTGTAGCACCCCGTCCACACGGAAACGCACCCGGAACGTCTTATCCATCGGCTCCAAATGAATGTCACTGGCGCGCATGGTGTAAGCCTCCATCAGCAGCGAGGTCACCATCTTGATGATCGGCGCGTCCCCCGTCTCCCCCTCCTCCAACTCAATCTCGTACGGATTGTGCTCAACCGCCTTCGAGGGGTCGTGCCCAATCGCGTACCACTTGAAAAGCGCGTCCCGGATCGCCCCGGGCGTGCCGCATACGAACTCCGGAGACGCCCCAAGCATGTGCGAGAGGCTGTCGAAGGTGTCAAAATCCAGTGGGTTCGAGACCGCAATGACCAGCCCGCCCTCGTTGTGAGCCACCGGTACCACCTTGAAACGTTCCGCCAACTCCTTGGGCAGTTCCGCTAAAATCGATTCGGGAACGTGCAACGTGGCCACGTCCACAAACTCCATCGACGAATGCGCCGCAAGGGCACGCATGTAGTCCTCCTCAGTGATCGTCCCCTGCGATATCAACGCATCCACCACGCCCCCAAAGGGATGCTCTACACGGACCTGAGCCACATCGGAGTGGGACACGAGGCCGCTGTCCAGCAGAATTTCGAGAATAAACTCCTGATTGACGCTCACTTTTCCAGTTCTAGGGTTGGGGAAAAAAGGCCGCAAAAACAGGCAGTAAAAACGGCTTTCTGAGCCGCCTCCCCTACCCGCGTCCTGCGAGGCCAAATTGGTCTCTCCCCCCCAAACCTCAAAAATAGGTTGGGTGAAAAATTCCAGACAACATCTAAGCCGTCCACCGCTACGAAGTCAAAGAATGTCACTTCCGCCCCTAAGAAAGCTCCCTCCCACTCAATCAAACCAGACCAGACCCCCGCCGCCAAACCGCCCCCCAAAGGACACGCCTTCCCTCACGAAACTCAATCCATCTCCAGAACAAGACCGTCGTAAGCAACCCTGACCCGCTCAGGAAGCCGCGCTTCGATCTCTACGTGAGAGTGGTCGTGGCAGAGATGCGTGAGCCATGCACTTTCTGGGTTCACCCGCTCAATGACCTCCAACGCCTCTCCGGTGCTCAAGTGCGTGGGGTGAGGTTTTTCCCGCAACGCATCAATCACCAAGTGCCTGACGCCAGCCACCTCAGCCTCAACCTCCTCAGGAACCGTTTTGCAATCCGTCAGGTACGCAAAAAGAGGCCGTCCCCCAATTCGCATCATGTACCCCATGGACTCCGTGCGCCCGTGGGGCAGCCTGAGCGGCGTGATTTCTACGGCACCCAGTTTAAACCGGCCCTTCACCTCCACGGGGGCCGGATGCAGGTAACCCGGAATGCGCACCACGGGATCAAACACGAAACTGAAGGTCGATGCCAGCTGCGCAAGCGTGTCCGCCGACCCGTAAACAGGAAGCGCGTTTCCCATCGCACAGAACGGACGCAGGTCGTCGAACCCCATGACATGGTCGGCATGCGCGTGGGTAAATAGAGCTGCATCTACCCGTTTGACCCCGGCGCGGAGGCACTGCGTGCGGAAATCCGCCCCTGTGTCCACCACCCAGGAAACTTCGGGGGTCTGGATGTAAAGGGAGCAGCGCGTTCTTGAATCCCGGGGGTCGGTCGAAGAACAAACCGCACACCCGCAGCCGATCCGTGGCACTCCCTGGGAAGTGCCGGTACCAAGAAAAGTGACGCGCATTGTGGACATTTCAAACAATGTAATGCGCCCCTCCCCGTAAAATGAAACGGAAAAAATCGCGCCCAAAAAACCGGTTCCTCAAGGCCTCGACCGGTCCAAAAACCGCTCCTTCCCATTCTTCCCCTTCCGGCAACCCAGATCCCAGCCCTCCGCACGCACCAGTTTAGCCGCTTGCGTCCTGAGAATCCGCGGTAAAAATGAGCGGCATGCGTCTCCACCTCCCACCCCTCCTCTGCCTTGTTTTTCCCCTCTGCTCTTTTGCAGCCCAGAAGACCGATGTCGTTATTTACGGGGGCAATTCTGGGGGCATCACCGCCGCCATCCAAACCGCTAGAATGGGTAAAAACGCCATTCTCATTGAACCCTCTCATTTCCTTGGAGGCCTCACCACGGGCGGACTCGGCGCCACCGACATCGGCAATAAAAAAGCCATCGGGGGGCTCTCTTTGGATTTTTACGTGGCAATCCGGGAGCACTACAGCAAGCCCGAAAACTGGAAGCAGGAAACTCGGGACGCCTACTTCACAACGCGCACTCGTAGCTCTGGCACCGAACCCGCCCAATGGACCTTTGAGCCCAAGGCGGCATCCGCCGTCTACGAAGCGATGCTGGCGGAGGTCAAGGATCGGGTGACGATTGTCTACGGCGAACGACTGGATCTTAAAAACGGGGTCAAAAAAACGGGCGCCCAAATTAGTGAGATCGTCATGGAAAGTGGTAAATCCTTCGCCGCCGAGATGTATATCGACGCCAGCTACGAGGGCGATTTGATGGCAAAAGCAGGAGTCAGCTACCACGTTGGGCGCGAGGGTAACAGCGTGTACGGGGAGACCATCAACGGCGTCCAGGCAGAGGGAGCCAAACACCACCAGTTTAACCAGCAGATCGATCCCTACCTCCGAAAAGGCGACCCCAAGAGCGGCTTGCTTCCTGGAATCAATCCCGCAGGGCCGGGAGAGGAATTCTCCGGCGACCGAAAAGTTCAGGCCTATAATTTCCGGATGTGCACCACCGACGTCCCCGAAAACCGCCGGGACTGGGAGAAACCCGCCAACTACGACCCACAATGGTTCGAGCTAGCCCTGCGCAACGCCGAAGCCGGGGACACCCGCGTCTCCTGGAACCCCACGGCCATGCCCAATCGCAAAACCGATACAAACAACAACTTCGCCATCAGTTCAGACTTTATCGGCATGAACTGGGACTACCCCGAGGCCGACTACGCCACCCGGGAGCGCATCTGGAGGGCACACGAGGACTGGCAAAAGGGCCTCTTTTGGACCTTGGCAAACTCCCCGCGCGTCCCGCAGGCACTGCGAGAGTCTTACCAAAAATTCGGCCTCGCCAAGGATGAGTTCACCGAAAACGGAAACTGGCCCAGGCAGCTCTACGTGCGAGAAGCGCGCAGGATGATCGGCGACTACGTAATGTCTGAAAAGAACTGCAAGCGTTCCGAGGTCGTCGAGGACAGTGTCGGGATGGGCGCCTACCAAATGGACTCCCACCACGTGCAGCGTTACGTGACAAAGGAAGGATTCGTCCGCAACGAAGGCGACATTCAAATCGCCACAAAACCCTACCCCATAAGCTTCCGGAGCATCCGTCCTAAAGCCTCCGAATGCACCAACCTGCTGGTACCCGTCTGCCTGAGCGCAAGCCATATCGCCTACGGAAGTATTCGCATGGAGCCCGTCTTCATGGTCATGGGACAGAGTGCCGCGACCGCCGCCGTCCAGGCCATTGAACAAAAAACAAACATTCAATCCATCAATGCAGAAAAACTCAAAGCGCGCCTGCTCGCGGACAAACAGGTGCTCGATTTCATTCCGGATCCAAAGGACAGCCGGACCGCCATCCAATTGCCCGGGATCGTCGTAGACGATTCCAATGCCCAAATTGAAGGATTCGCCACGGAGGCCTCCTCCGTGGGTGGCTTCGTCGGCACCGGCTACCGCCACGACGGCAACACCGACAAAGGGCGCCAGAAAGTCCGCTTCACTCCGGAACTCCCGTCGGCAGGTCGTTACAGGGTGGCGATTGCCTATCCCCCCCTTGGCAACCGTTCCAAAAAAGTGCCTGTGGTGGTCCATCATGCAGATGGGGAAACCACCGTGTACGTCAACCAGCAGGAACCGCCCGCAGGCCCCGGCGGAGTGCAGGTGCTCGGAACCTTTCGTTTTGAAACCGGCAAGTCGGGCTGGTTAGAAATCCGCAATGAGGGCACCACAGGCCACGTCATTGCGGACGCCGCACAGTGGCTCGCGCAGTAGGCTCTCCCGCTCCTGGGAAGAACCCCTTCCCTTTTTCTCTTCGTGCTGCGGCTCTCTTCCTCTTGGAGCCCTAACCTGCCGGCTGCCTTGGCGGAAAGATCTTTCACAAACACGCACCTTCCCCAACTCTTTGAGGGCTATCCTTGCCGCTCCACTTTAATTGAATCCAGGCATTTACAGTACGAACCTGACCGTTAAGAGCCAGAGGGTCGGGCCCCTTTCCTGCACCCTTCGAGCGCCAAAGTAGAATCCTAATTTGGCGCGTAGATACACAAACTAGACGCCTGGGTTCTAGCCCCCACCCCCCGGCTCGCTTACAGTTTTGGAGGATTTACCCCTCTACACCCCGTTGAAACTCGCCAACGACTTGCCCCAAGTCCGTCACTACCGCCGCCAACTTCCCCAATGAGCACGCCACCGTGGTGCGGTCCCTCCTTTTCCAAAACTCCAATCCTCCGCTGTCAGGCCTGTAAAAAACACCGCTCCCCCGCTCTCATGAAAACCACGTTTCTCCTAAATCACACGCTATCCGCGCTCGCCGCGTTTGCCCTCAGCGCCCTTGCCCCGCCCGTCCAGGCGGCAACTCCCCCCTCCCAGCCCGCGAGTGCGGCTCCCGCACAAAAATCTCCCGAGCTTTTCCGAAGCTCAAACTTGGCGGCCTGGTGCATCGTTCCCTTCGACAAAGGCAAGCGCAACCCGGAACAAAGGGCCGAAATGCTCGAAAAGCTGGGTTTTAGTAAGTTTGTCTACGACTACCGGAAAGAACACATCCTAGAATGGGACGCCGAAATGGAGGCGCTCAAACGCCACCATGTTGACCTCACTGGGTGGTGGTTTCCTGGCAGCCTCAACCCGGAAGCCCTCACCGCTCTCGAACTCTTCCGCAAACACCACTTCAAACCCCAGCTCTGGGTGAGCGGTGGCGGAGGTTCCCTGAAGGCGGATTCCGCCGAGGAACAAGCCCGCCGGGTCGCCAATGAAGTGCGCCGACTCAAACCCATTGCGGAAGCTGCCAGAGCCGACGGGCTCACCGTGGGCCTCTACAATCATGGCTCTTGGTTTGGCGAACCCGACAACCAAATCGAGATCCTCAACGCTCTCAAAGCGGAGGGCTTTTCAAACGTGGGGCTGGTCTATAACCAACATCACGGCCACGGCCACATCGAAGGATTCAAGGAGCTGCTCGAGCGCATGAAGCCCCACTTGATTTTTCTAAACCTCAATGGGATGGATATTAGAGGGGATCAAGTCGGCCGCAAAATCCTCCCCCTGGGGATAGGCACGGAAGACCTTTCTCTCCTCAAAATCATCGCCAAAAGCGGCTATACCGGACCAATCGGCATCCTCAACCACACCGGCGAAGACGCCGAGGCGCGCCTGCAGGACAATCTCGAAGGGCTCCGCTGGCTCACTCCCCAACTCCAAGGAGACCCCGCCGGCCCCAAACCCGTCCCACGCTCTTTTAACGCCACCCCAGCTCCGGCCGGGGCCAAAGCCGCCCCAAGCAGCGCCTCCGCCACCAGCGTCCCCTCCCTCTCGCCGGCATTCGGAAACGCCCTCCATGGCAGTCTCGCACTCGAGGGCAAAGACTCCTACCGCACCCCTCCCCTAAGCGTGGAGTGCCGCGCGAAACTCAACTCCGCCACCAGTTTTAACATTCTTGTGGCCTCCGACACCAAGGCCTCCGCCGACCATTGGGAACTCTACACCTACTCAAAATCTGGATTCCTCAGTCTCTACATGCCGGGCCGCGGGGGCGAAATCCGCAGTGAAATCAACGTCTGCGATGGAACGTGGCACGCGCTCGCCGCCACGATCGGCCCCGAAAAAGTGCGCCTTTACGTCGATGGCAAACTCGTGAAAGAAGCCCCGTTGCGCCCACGGGTCGGCACGCCAATACCGGGTGGACTTGCTCTGGGCGCACTCGTAGAAGGCAGGCCCAGCTGCGACGGCCTTCTCGACAATGTCCGCATTTCCTCCGGAGAACGCGAAATCAGCGCGCCAGGAGACGCACCCTTAAAAACCGACGCCACCACCCTCGGGCTGTGGGATTTTGAGGCCCTGCCAGCCACCCCGGCGCAGGCCGCCGCCATTGCCCCCATCCCCGAACTCGACCGCAGCCAACTCGCCTCGAGCTTCATTCTGCCCGCAGCCAAACCGGAGCGGCTCACCCCGGCCAATGGCTGGCCCTCGGACACCAGCTCTGGCAACTGGGAACGCTCTCTGGGAGGCCCCACCTCCAATCGATTTTCGAACTTGAAACAAATCACCCGCGAAAACGTCGCCCAACTCGAGCCGGCGTGGACCTACCGCAGCGGGGACGGGAACGCTAACATCCAGTGCAACCCCATCGTTGTTCATGGAACAATGTTCACCCCAACGCCCGGCAAAAACATCGTCGCCGTGGACGCCGCCACCGGGAAAGAACGCTGGCGGTTTGCCCCAAAAACGCTCATCGGAGGCGAATCCTCCAACCCCGCCCGGCGCGGCCTGCTCTATTGGAAGGGAGACGCCATCGCCCCACCTCGCCTTCTCTTTGGGGACGGCAACTGGTTGATCGCTCTGCACCCCGACACAGGCTTGCCCGTGGAAGGCTTTGGCACCGGTGGAAAAACCCAGGTGCCCACCGGCACCACGGCGGTCGGAGCGCTGCACGGCCACATTTTCGTCCTGCCCGGTTACGGAGGGGATGTGTACGGGTTTGACGCAAGGGACGGCAAGTTGTTGTGGACATTCAAGACACGTCCGCCTGCGGGCGAATTCGGCAACGAAACCTGGAGTAAACTTGAAAGCGGCGCGAATTGCTGGGGAGGCATGGCCATGGACGAGTCCCGGGGAATCGCTTTCATTAGCCTCGGTTCCCCCAAACCCAATTTCATCGGCATTAACCACCAGGGCGACAACCTCTTTTCCAACTGCGTCCTGGCCCTCGACGCCACAAACGGCAAACGACTCTGGCACTTCCAGGAGCTCCGCCACGATATCTGGGACTGGGACATCCCCGCGCCCCCCAACCTCGTCACTGTCGAACGCCACGGCCGCCGCGTCGACGCCCTCGCCCAAGTCACCAAACTCGGTAACACCCTCCTGCTCGACCGCGTCACGGGCGAGCCCCTGTACGATTTCCGCTTCGTGCGCGTCGACACCCACGGGCTGCCCGGCGATTCCACCGCAGTCTACCAACCCGCCCCCGAACTCCCCCAACCCTTCGCCCGCCAAGCCTACACCCGCGCCGATATGCCCTCCAACCCCGAGGCCCGCGCCGCCCTCCTTCCGCTTCTTGATCGCGCCAATCTCGGCCCCTTTCCTTCCTTCGATGAAGCCCGCCCCACCCTCCTCTTTAATATCCACGGCGGCGCCGAATGGACCGGTGCAGCCGCCGATCCAAAAGGCTTTCTATACGTCACCTCCAACGAAATCCCCTGGAGCATCACCTGTTTCCGGGATGACGACCCCGCCCCCTTGCTTCCCCCAAGCGCTGGCGAACAAATCTACCAAACCAACTGCTCGGCTTGCCACGGCCCCGACCGCAAAGGACTCGGCCACGCGCCGCCCATGCGCGGTCTCCGGCACCGCCTCGCCGAACCGGATGTGCGAGCCATCCTGAAAACAGGCCGCGCCTCCATGCCTCCCATGCCGCACCTCACCGAAGAACAACTTCAACCCCTCCTCGATTTTGTGCTTTGCCGCGACCGCCCCTCCGCCCCCCAGGGCGCCTCAAAGGGTAAAGAATGGACTTTCTCCGGCTTCAACCGCCTCCTCGATTCCAACGGATACCCGGCCTGCTCCACGCCCTGGGGCACTCTTAACTGCATCAACCTGAATACGGGCGAAACCGCCTGGAGCGTTCCCTTGGGCGAATATCCTGAACTCAAAGAAAAAGGCGTTCCAAAAACCGGGCAGGAAAATTTTGGTGGCGCGATAGTGACCTCCTCCGGCCTCGTCTTCGTCAGCGGCACTCGCGACAAGAAAATCCGCGCCTTCGACGCATCCACCGGCGCGGAGTTGTGGAGCCAATCGCTTCCCTTGCACGGCACGGCGCCGCCCTCCTCCTACGAGGCCGAAGGGCGGCAGTTCATTCTCCAACCAGCCACCGGCGGCGGAAAGTTAGGCGGTCCCGCCGGGGACACCTGGGTGGCCTTTGCACTTCCAAAAGGCAGGCTGGCTGATTCCCGGTAACCCTCAAAAACGAAACGACAAAAGGGAACGTCAGGAAAACCCCACCGCAGCCTAGAGCGGGCCGTAAAACTCAGCCTGCCCTCGCCCAGAACCCGGGCGTGGAGTCCTCACCCTTCATCCGCCCCCTGCCTTTGAAGATCAACTAACCGCTCAATGGCAGCTACTTGCGCCAGAGTACGTGCCTCTAGAGACATTTCACTCGGAGTTTCAAAAGTGACAGTCCTCCTGCAACCCCTTAGATGCAGCCAAACGGCCTCAGGACACCCCCCTTTCTCAAAGAGTTTCGCCGATAACCGCGGCCGTAAAATCCCTTCGCGCGCCTTGCGCCCATCCACTCTTGTTCTTGTGTCCCTCGGAATGAATGTCTCGGCGGCTTGAAGGATCAACTCCCCAAAAAGTGAGGGCTGCCGTTGCTCGTAGAGGTAAATGCCGTGTGCGTCGTAATCCTCATGCAACAACATGGCCGCAGCAAGGCGATGGGCTTCAGCCACCCTGCGCACAGCCGCTGAAGTCGGGTGCTCGTCTCCTTGAAACGTCCGGTTGACGTCGTTGCCAGACGCGTCCGAGCGTTTGTTTCTCACGAGCCCCCAGGGATTAAGGCACGGGAATATTAAAAACGGCATCTCCCTCAGGCAAACCGGATTGCCTTCCGCCCAGGCAAGCAGCCCCTCGGTGGAAGCAGGTTCGTCCCCATGAATTCCCGCAGAAAGATAAACTCCAGGAGCGGAACGGAGCCTCGCACTCTTCACGCAGTAAATAGGATACCCGTCAACCTTGGCAATCAATGACAACCGGAGGCCCAAGGATGAAGCGAGCACTCGCCATCTTCCAATCAGGTGGGTGTAGTCGTGAGAACTGCGGTGCATGCTAAAACCTACAACAGGCACCGGTCCTTCTGCCCTTAAAAAGGGTGCCCGGAACGGAAAAAAGCGCCGGTGCCGACAGAGAGTTTTGGTCCCAGGAAGGGTGTGGCAACCTGAAAATTGAGATGGAGTAAACGCACCGTACCTCCCAGACTTTTAACTGAGGGCGGCCGTCGCGAGGAAAACCACGAGGCGGACCGCTCCAATCCACAACCATTAAGACCTCCATGAGCAAATATGTTCCGTTGATCAGTTCCGGCCTCGCTGGCCCCCTCGGCGTCCTCCACCTGCCCCGCCTCTGGCAAAAAGCTTCCCTAGAAGCGCTGGGTAAACTCGATCCGGATTACCCTGGAATTGGAAAAGGGTATGACTCCATGGTGCTTGCTGCGCTGCATCTAAACGAAACTGACGTTCGGGCGTTCATCAAAACCAAACCGAGCTACCCCCAATTCGAACACTGGATCACCCAGCAACCTGGAGTAAAACTCGACAAAGCAACAATTTATAAAAATAACGCCGCCATTCTCGGTTACATCCACACCGATGACACCCGGCGCCACATCCTCGAAGCGAACGGAATCGCAGACGACGGCTCCGTAAGCCCCGCCGCAGTCGACCTCAATAACCTCGATGATTGGGGGAGCTTTCACAAAGAAGTCCTCAGTTAACCTCTCGCCAGAACCATATTTAATTTGGGAAGCCCCCCCTTTCTGTGGCCCCGAGCCCCAGATTTCTTCTCTTAAACGGGGGGGCCTTGAGAGAGAAATTCCATTGTCGTCCCCCCCAGCGACCGAAGCAAATTACTGCGATAGCGCTCTCGAGAGACTTGGAAAACCGGGCCGCACTAGACAGCGTGACTCGCGGTTACTGATCTGAGAAGCCTGCGGGGCAGAGGCCAGACTTCTAGTCGGAGGGCGGAAAAACCCAAAGCTCGGGACGCCCGACATTGCAGTGAACGCACCTTCCAAGAAAGGTCAGCGTTGCCAATGACAAAAACAAATTGGTTCGGGCTACATTCCCAAAAATCGGAAGGACGGGCGACCTCTCCAGGCAGTCCAACCGCTCTTGCGCCGAAGGAATGGGATAAAACACCCGCTGCAAAAGCGTCTTAGGGTTGCCATCCTCACCCGTCATTTTTGGGAACCGCTGAATCCAAGCGATTGAGTCAAACCCTTGTGCCGCAGTCGCACGATCTGCGCCGAATACCGAGCTCCGGCTTACGGTGGGAAGAATCAACAGCCCGAGGAAGCCCCACACTGTCATCCAGCACCCTTGAAGAAGCATCGCGGATTCCGGCAAACGGTTAGGGAGTTCCAAAAGAAGCGAACCGACTCTGCATCCCGCCAAGTTCCAAGATAGAGCGAACAAAAAGGAGCGAGCAGGGAGGTTGTTTTTGATCTCCCAAACCCTTCTTTGAATGACCGTCTGAAGTTCAGCCGCGTTGAGATCTGACGTCCACGGCCCCGGCAAAAGAATCATCGCCGTGGATCCCATGCCGCAAGTTCCTCCGGTGAAGGAGGGGTCCGAGGAATCCGCACTCCAGCACGCAGGCCCCGCGGACAAGAACGGGCGCGCGGGAAGGCCTGAAACCAGACGCAAAATCTGCCTGCGAAAGAGAAAAAGTCCCAGCGAGGAAGCCACAACCCCAACGCAGAAGCCCTCAGTCAGCCGGAAGCTCCAGTAGCTCAGGCCCCCCACCGCGCAAAGCAGGGTGGTGTGGGCAGCAACGCCTCTGACCCAACGCCTCAGGAACACCCCAAATTCCACCAAGGGGGCCGGCATCAAAAAAGCGCCTCCCACCCCGTCAAAACACGCCTGAACCCCCACCGCCACGAGCATCAACCCGACCAGGTAAGTTGGACTGATCGCAGCCGCACCCGGCGCAGCAAACCATGCGAGGCAGCCCAAGGATGCTAGCACCCAAAAACCAACATTCGAAATGCCCAAAACTAGCCGCCGCCGGGCGGTCTTAATTTGGTAGTCTGTCATTTTCAAACGGTCGTCAACTCAGACGAAGACGTCCAGCACCGAAACAGCAATCCCGCCCAACCCTTTCCTCCATAAATCAGGACCTTATTTCACCCCTGACTCTTTCAAAATACGCCAATATCTCCACGCCTGCACAATGTTGTGAGCCTCTATTTTTACGATGAACCCCTTTACACCGTTAACCCGCCAAGATGCACTCAACACTTGGGCCGATTTCCTCCCAAAGGTGGCCGCGTATGCAGGCGCTAGAAACAGCGTGCAGCCCGGCCACGAAAATGTTTCGCGTCTGAGTGCGTGCATTCGCTTCCGGACCTTGCTCGAGGACGAAATCATCCACGACACCCTCAAAACACACTCTTTTCGGACGGCTGAAAAGTGGCTCCAGGAAATTTGCTGGCGCCGCTATTGGCGGGGCTGGCTGGAGACGCACCCGCAGGTTTGGAGCCTTTGGCGCCGTCAGGTACGCGAGTTGAAACACGTGCTTCCAGCGGAGACTTTGGCGAGGGCCCGGGCCGTCTCAGCCGCTCGGAGCGGCGTGGACTGCATGGATAAAATTGCCCGGGAACTGCTCGAAACAGGCTACCTTCACAACCACGCTCGCATGTGGTGGGCCAGCTTTTGGGTCCACGTCGAACAACTTCCATGGGAGCTTGGTGCTGATTTCTTCTTCAGGCATCTCTTGGATGCCGATCCCGCCAGCAACACGCTTTCGTGGCGCTGGGTCGCCGGCCTGCAAACCCCTGGAAAGACATACCTTGTGCGCCTCTCAAACCTCGAGAAATATGCGCCCTCTTACCTCCGCGAGAATGCGACCGGCAGCGAACGCCTTGCAGATGATATTGTGAGCGCCCGCGTGATTCAGGACACAGCAACCCCTGGCGCACAGGCACTTGTTCAGTATCCCACCTCATTCTCTCAGACCTCAAAACGCATCGGATTGTGGATGCACGCAGATGACCTCTCTCCTGAAATAGGCCCGCTGAGGGACCTCGCTCCGGCGGCGATCTTCTCGTGTATCAGTAACAGCGTCTACCAGGCAAACTACCATCTCAGCTCCCAGCGCATCGCATCGCTCCACACCGTGATTCGTGACGGGATGGAGCGCGCTCAGGCACACTACGGGTGTCCAGCAACCGTTCTTGCAGCAGACGATCAGGCACAAGCACTTGGAGTTTGGGCCAGGGACCAGGCACTTACGGACGTGATTGCCTTCGCGCCCATGGTCGGGCCAACCCGAGACCTTCTGCCCCGCCTAAAGCAGCAACTCGAAGCTTTAAAGATTCCTCTCACCCTCATCCGCAGACCGTCAGATACCATCGCCTTCTCCTTTGCCACCGCTGGCTTCTTTCCCTTCTGGCAAAAAATGAGCCGCCACCTCAACCCCACTGCTGCCGCTTGCTAAAACTCCTACGAATTTCACTACTCGCTTCAGGCTCAGCCACGCATCCTGCTACCAACAAACGCATTCCACCCACTCCAACACCGGCCCGCCTTCTCTCCTCAAATGAGCTCAGAAATCGGACGCGCTCCGTTCTCCACGAGATAGTGAGGACGCCCCTTCGCGTCGGTGAATGTCGCAGCGTCAGCGTCGATTCCCAGATTATGATAAAGGGTGGAAAAAACCTCCGCAAATGTCACAGGGCGGCTGTCAGCCTCGCCTCCAAGCCTATCGGTTGATCCGATGACCTGCCCACAACGCATCCCGCCTCCCGCCAGCAATGCCATGGCCACTCTTGGCCAATGGTCCCGGCCCACTTGCGCATTCACCGTAGGAGTCCTCCCGAACTCGCCCCACACCAAAACCGAGACATCCTTATCCAACCCCCTCTGGTGAAGATCCTCCACCAGAGCCGTTATCGCCTGGTCGAATATCGGGAAATCCTCCCGCTCCCGCGTGAAAATATCGTTTCCCTTACCCCCGTGCCAATCCCACTTGCTGTAATTAACGGTAACCACTCGGGCGCCGGCCTCCACTAGTCTGCGAGCGGTCAAAAAGCTTTGAGGGACCCTCGGCGCGCCGTTGTCATCGATCCGTTTATGAACATCACCCGTACCGTAGCGTGCTACAATCCTCGGATCTTCACGAGAAAGGTCCAGTGCCTCAGCAAGTTTTGAAGAGGTCAAAATTCCCATCGCCTGCTGGGTAAACGAGTCCATCGCATCCATCTTACCGCTTGAATCAACATCTCGGCGGAATTGATCGAAGCTCGAAAGCAAACGAACCCGATCCGCGAGTCTGTCACTCGTGATTCCCTGCAGAGTCAAGTCTTCGCGCGTAGGACCCACATGACGGAAGGGCGCGTTGATCTGCCCTAAAGCACCGGGCCCCGGCTCATTGTAGGGACCGTGAGTGCATTCATAGCACAGACTCACGAACGGCGGGACCGCTGGAGTAAGAGAGCCCTGCATGTGGCTGATGACGCTCCCGAACTGCGGCCAACCTCCCGGGGGAATGGACCCACCTCGAGGCGCTCGACCCGTGTAACACTGGGCAGCGTCATGTTCACTCTGCGCGCCAACGAGCGATCGGATAAGCGCAAACTTGTCCATCATCCGCGCCATCTTTGGAAAAAGTTCGCAAATCTCAATCCCCGCCACATTCGTGCCAATCGGTTTGTGCGGCCCGGCAATCTCCCTCGGCGCGTTGGGCTTTAAATCAAACATGTCCTGATGCGGAGGGCCTCCCACCAGATAAATGAGAATCACCGACTTGTGAGAATTCCGGATGCCCGCAGCTGCCTCCAACGCAAGGAGTTTCGGCAGGGACAGGCCCAACGAACCAAGCCCGCCGATCTTAAGGAAATTACGCCGGGACATCCCATCGCAAAAGGGTTGCGACTTGTCTGCGGGGGACAAAATTTTGAGCATGGTTTAGGGGGGGAACTGCAATCAGCGTTGTACTATTTACGCTAAGATAAACAAATCCATCTCATTCTGCGGGCCGCTTGCTCCCTGGAAAACACAGGTCGCATGGAAAAACCATCTGAAATGGATGTGCGCTTCACAGCGAACCAACACTAGTTTCAATCTGCAGCGCGCCAGTTTATTATAGAAAGATTCATGCAGACCTAACCCACAGGTGCATTTCCAAAAAGTCCACTAGTCCCCTATCGTCCGATTCTTCCTATTTCAACCGCTTGCAATCAAAGCCGGTTTGTTTTGAATAAGACCATCTCCCCTGCCTCCCCCCCTGACTATGAATCCAAACACACCAGCCTCCCGCCGATCTTTCCTTGCCAGCCTCGGAGTTTTCGCCGCCTCGCCCTTATTCGCCCGGGACTTTAGTTCCGGCACTGCGCCCGTTCGTTATCCCGAGCCAGACGTTCTAGTGCTCGATCCTTCCTTCGCAAAATACAAGATCGCGATGTCTCCCATCGAACGGCTCCACACGGGAATGTACTGGGCAGAGGGGCCCGCCTGGAGTGGTTGGGGCAATTATCTTGTCTGGAGCGACATCCCAAACGATGTCCAACTCCGTTGGCTGCAGGATGATAAAGAAGTCACCACCCTGCGAAAACCCTCCAGTTACTCCAACGGAAACACTTTTGACCAATCCGGTCGCCAGATCTCCTTCGAACACGGAAACCGCAGGGTCGTGCGCTATGAACCCGACAATTCAATCACCGTCATGGCTGACAAATTTGAGGGGAAACCGCTCAACGCCCCGAACGATGGATCCGGGCATCCCGACGGCAGTCTCTGGTTCACCGATCCAGGTTACGGCAGCCTTGTGAACTTTGAGGGACACAAAGGCGAACTGTTCTTGAAGGAAGCCGTCTACAGAATCGATCCGTCAGGCAAACTCGAGATGGTGACGGATGATATTTTCAAACCCAATGGCCTTTGCTTCTCCCCAGATTACAAGAAGGTATATATCGCCGACACTGGAGCCTCACACTACGAAGCGGCCCAGAAGGTCATCAAAGTCTGGGATGTCGATGGCACAAAACTTAAAAATGGTCGCATCTTCGCTTCCATGCGCATGCGCTTAAACGGCAAAGAGGTCGCTGGCATGGCCGACGGAATTCGCTGCGATAAAGACGGAAACATTTGGGCGGGAATGGGTTGGGTCGGTGAAGGCTACGACGGCGTCCACGTCTTTTCACCCGAGGGACAGCGCATCGGCCAAATTCTCCTTCCTGAAATCTGCTCAAACGTCTGCTTCGGCGGACCGCGCCGGAACCGGCTTTTTATGACAGCAAGCCGCAGCCTTTATGCCGTCCACACCGAAGCCATCGGCGCCCACTGGTGCTAGGCGGCACGCCTCTGGCTCTGGATACCAAACCTCCCCTTCCCCCAATTCCTATCCGACTCCACCCGCGTCCTCCCCCACCACGGGCGGGCCTCAATGCACGCCGTACTTGCGCAGTTTCGCGTACAGCGTCGGGCGCTGGATCCCGAGAATCTCTGCTGCCCGTTTTTTGTTACCGCCAGTTTCAATAAGAACCTGCAGCACCGCCTGGCGCTCGCGAGACTCCAAATCCAGGGCGTTAGCGGCCTCCCCAAGAGCGCTATGCAACACCGGTGCCACTCGTAAATCCGCTGGCAATTGCTTGATGCCAATGCCCTCTGCTTCGGCGAGGACGACGGCATACTCTATCGCGTTCTGCAGCTCGCGAATATTGCCTGGCCAGGGATGAACCCGCAGCCTCTCGAGAGCTTCCGGTTGGACTTTGGGCAACGGTAACCCGTGCCTCGCCGAGAACTGCGCCACAAAGCGCTGGACCAAGGCGGGAATGTCCTCTCTGCGCTCGCGCAACGGGGGAATCTCCACCTGAAACGTGTTAAGACGATAGTACAAATCCTGCCGAAGCGCCCCCGTTCGCATCGCCTCAGCCACCGGGCGGTTGGTGGCAGCCACGAGCCGAAAATCAGCCTTAACCGTCTTCAGACCCCCAAGCTGGCGGTATTCCCGTTCCTGCAGCACGCGCAGAAAACGGGTCTGAAGTTCGGGCGGCATTTCCGCCACCTCGTCCAAAAAAAGAGTCCCGCCCTCAGCTTGCGAAATGAGGCCCGCAAAGTCTGAAACAGCCCCGGTAAAGGCGCCTTTGACATAGCCGAAAAGTTCGCCCTCAATCATGTTCGCAGGGAAAGCGGCGCAATTCAGCTTAACCATCGCCTTGCCCGCCCTACGGCTGAGCCCGTGCAGCCGATTGGCCAGCACTTCTTTCCCAACGCCGCTTTCTCCAAGCAACAACACGTTCGCATCTGTGGGCGCCACGCGTTTTAAAAGGTCCTCCAGCTGCCGCATTGAGCGGCTGTGAAATACAGGGGCAGACCGCTCCTCTACCTCCGCAAGGCGCCTCACCAAACGCGCGCTTTCCTCACGCAAAACCACCGCCTCCTGCTCCAGCCTTTTCTGATCCAAAGCGCGCCCCATCAAACTCATCAACTCCTCCGGGGCATACGGTTTGCTGATGAAATGAAACGCCCCTAACTTGATGGACTGAATCGCATTCGCCAGCGAATCATTGGCCGTCAAAATAAGCACCTGCACGGCGGGTAGCACGGTCCGCACTTCCCGCAGCACGTCCAAACCATCGCCGTCAGGCAGCCCGAGATCCAGAAGCACCAAGTCCGGCTTCCAGCGGCCCACCGCCTGAAGTCCACCCGCAGCAGTCGACGCCGTTTGCACTGAAAAACCTCGCCGCGTCAAAAGAGCATCCAACGTCATGAGCACCGGTCGCTCATCGTCGATGACCAAAACCTTAGAAGGCCCCGTACTCACGGCGCAGAACTGAAGACGACTTCCGTGGCCAGTTTCTTGCCCCCGGCATCGTATTTAAAACCTAGAGTCGCCTGGTGCGCCCTGATGATACGCCGCACCCGAAAAAGCCCCAGCCCGTAGTGGCTCCTGCGCGTGCTGACTAGGGGCAGCAATCCCCATTGCTCCAAGTTGGACGGGCAGTCCAACGCATGCTGCAAAATCCTCCAACGAACCCCCGCCTCACACGCCTCCACTCCGATTTGCACGGGACTTTCGCAGGAGGAAAAAGCAGCGGCGTTCTCCAGCAACTCCGTAAGAGCTTCCAGTGCAAGCGTCGCATCCACAGGAGCAATTGTCTTAAGCTCGCAGCGGCCCCACACAATTCGGGCGGCAAGTTGCGGCCGCTCCAGGGCTACACGGTCCCTGAGATCTTCGTACAAAATGTCCGCAGGATACGGAATGTAATCCAAATCAGGAACTTGTACAGACCGGGAAACGCGCAGCATCCGCTGGGCACCATAGCGCACCGCGTCGTGCAGCTGCATCAGTGCGCTACCCACGTCACCGCCCGAACGCTCGCACTCCACATAGGAAATAAGCAGCTCCATGGCGTTCAGATCGTTGCGCACGTCATGAGAGAGCTGCCGCAAAAACGATTCCAACAGCTCCACCGAGACATTTTCCACGTAACTCTCCCGGGCGGCGCACACCTCCGGCGCCGTCTTTCCGCTGGTCAGCTTCATGCCGTGAGGCTAAATCGGTCCACATTTGGACTTCCGCCCGCATGCAAATGGACCGAGGCACGGTTGGCACTCAGGTGTTGCAGCACATGATAGACGTCCTCCGGATCAGCCCCCAACAACGCCCCCATCTCCGACGCAGTCTGCGCCTCCTTTGTAAGGGCTCCAAGCACCTGATGCTGTAGCGACAAAACAGCCGATGCCGCCTTCTTTCCCGCCTCCACGCCGGGTTGATGGTATGCGTTGACGTGCACCAACGAGCCATAAAAACCAACCGCACGCTCGTACAAGGCAATCAAAGCGCCCACAGCCTCAGGGCTCACTTCCGGCAGACTCACCGTGATGGACTCGCGACCGCTGTCAAAAAGCGCTGAGCGCGTCCCTCGCAAAAAGCCCTGCAGATAATCCCCCGTTGTCGTGTTGGGCTCAACGTCGAATCCGGCGCTGGAGCGATCCTTGCGCACTTCTACAAAAGTGACGAAAAAGTTATGCACGCCATCGCGCAGCTGCTGCACGTACGCGTGCTGATCGGTTGAACCCTTGTTGCCATAGACAGCGATCCCTTGATGAACTTCCTTCCCATCCAAATCATGACGCTTGCCGAGGGACTCCATCACAAGCTGTTGAAGATATTTGGAAAAAAGCACCAGCCTGTCCTTGTAAGGCAGAACGACCATATCCTTCTCCCCCTTTCCGTTGCCCGCGTAATGCCACATCAAAGCAAGGAGCATCGCCGGATTCTTGAGTGGCTCCGCGCAGCGCGTCCAAACATCCATCTCCGCAGCCCCGAGGAGCAACCGTTCCATCGGAATCCCCTGCAGCATGAGCGGAACCATTCCCACTGCGCTCATTACCGACGTGCGGCCCCCAACCCAGTCCCACATCGGAAAGCGAGTCAGCCAACCGTTGGTTTTGGCGTAAACATCCAATTCACTCCCGTCGCCTGTCACAGCCACAGCTCGCGCTCCGAAGGGAACTCCAGCCAGTTCGTACTGGCGCTTGGCTTCGAGCATCCCATTCCGGGTCTCCTTCGTTCCACCAGACTTTGAAATCACCACTGTCAACGTGTGATCCAAACGGCCCTGCAGCGATTCAAACACCCGGTCCATCCCGTCCGGATCCGTATTGTCTAAAAAGTGCAATCGAATCGGATTTTCGTGGGTGCCCAACGCGTCGGAAATAAACTGGGGCCCGAGCGCAGAACCGCCGATTCCAATAACGAGAACGTCCGTGAATTCACCCGACTCGTGAACCTGGGCCGCAAAACGGTGAATCGCAGCATTGGTGTCGGCAATCGTTTTGCCCAACTCGGCCGATGGGGCAAGGCCGGCGTTGCGCAGCCAGTAGTGGCCAACCATGCGGTGCTCGTCGGGATTGGCTTCCGCACCGGCTTCAAGCGCCGCCATGGACTCCAAAGCGCTGCGCGCCGGAGCGTCCATGCGAGACAAAAACTCCCCACTGAAACCCATCCGGGAAACATCCAGAGAGATGCCCAGTCCATGGTGAGAAAGATGATACTGCTGGTAACGATCCCAAAGCTTGCTCATAAAAAGCCATCGAAGCGTCCAGGACCCAAGGTGTCGAGACGAGAGTTTCCTCCCTAAGAACTTAACTCGATCGCGGCTTGATTGTTGGTATACAGAGCGTGTCTGCTCTCCACCCAATCATGAAAATCCTTCCGTCTATTCTCCTTTCTTTAGGACTGCTTCTCGGTAGCGCCTACGCTCAGGCGCCCAAACCTCTCCGAATCCTCCTCATCACCGGCGGTTGCTGTCACGATTACCCCAAACAGAAAGATATCCTGAAAGCGGGCCTTGAAAGTCGCCTCAATGCGGAAGTCGTCCAAGTCCATACCGACGACAAAAGCACCAAGCCCCCACTCGAAATTTACGGCAATCCAGATTACGCCAAAGGCTTCGACCTCGTCATCCACGACGAATGCGCCGCATCCATTGACGACGAAGAAGTCATTCGTGGCGTCCTCAAGCCGCACATCGACGGCACCCCTGGCTTGAATCTGCACTGCGCCATGCATTGCTACCGCATCGGCAAAGCCTCAGAGCCCGCGGAGTTCGGCACACCGCACGGCCTCTGGTTCGAATACCTCGGCCTCCAGTCCAGCGGCCACGGCCCGCAAGAACCCATCAGCATCAGCCATCTCGACAAGGAGGAACCCCTCTCCAAAGACCTTCCCGACTGGACTACCCTCAAGGAGGAACTCTATAACAACGTCAAGGTGTTCGACACTGCAAAGCCCATCACAAAAGGGAAGCAACTGGTAAAAAACAAGGACGGCACCGAAAAAGAAATGGAATTCGTAACCGCATGGACCAACCTCTACAAGGGTAAGACGCGTGTCTTTAGCAACACCATCGGCCACAACAACGACACGGTTTCTGATGAACGGTACCTCAACTTTGTCGCCCGCGGCGCGCTCTGGGCCACGAACCACTTAAACAAAGACGGCACTCCAAAAGAAGGCTACGCAAAGTAACCCCTCGTTCCGTCATTGATTTGCCAGGGGCAGGATCCGAAAGGTTCCTGCCCCTTTTTTGGCGCCTGACCCCCGAAACCAAGCGTCACACAGACAAACTCAAGCGCGGGATCGACCCCGTCTTTCAATCATGTTAAAACAAACGGATGACTGACGATGCTTGGAAAACCCTGCTCAACGAAGTCCACAGCCAGGGTGTGGCAGCATGGAAAGCGGGCCACCGCTCACCGACAAACATGTTCACCCCAGGGGCCTTGGAGTTCCTGCATTCCAGTGGCTGTTCAGCTCAAGAAATGTTTGATTTCGTCGACGATCTCCAAAGCTATGGCGAACCCGACTTCGAGACCGTGTACGGCATCCAGGTGCTTCGCCACTGCTACTTCAAAGAAATCATGAACGAGATTCCCTCCTCCCACACTGCCTCCATGGAATCTCTCCCTCCGAAATCTCAGGCCGTGGACGGCATTGCTTGGCTGCCCAGACTGATCGTGAAGGCTCGGCTAAAACTTCGCGGCGAAATGCCCCCGGACCTCATGTATGGATGCGGCGGCGACCGGCCTTTTGTTATTCGCATGGGCATGACGCTTCCAAGCTTTCTCAAACTCGTCTGGGACTGCGGAGACAACGATGCGGAGATCGTTGCCTCGGTCAAAAAAGCAGCCAGTCTCCGCTAAACCTTTCTCCCTCGCCCCCCATGTGTGAAGTCCCTCACCAGGGGCCCAAGGCGAACGAGCCCTGCCGACATCAAAAAAACCGCCCCAAGTTTCCCAGGGGCGGTTTTTGAATTTAACGTTTACCGCAAGCGCTTTTCTACTTCGAAGCCCTCTTCGTAACAGCCTTCGCCTTCACGGCGGCAGCCTTCTTGGAAGCCACTGCAACGGTCTTTTTTGCAGGTGCCGCAGCCTTCTTTTTCACAGACGCCTTCTTGGCTGGCGCGCTGTGTCCAAGGGCGCGTTTCTCTTCAATGGCAGCCTGGGCGGCGGCCAACCGCGCAACGGGCACGCGGAAGGGCGAGCAACTGACGTAGTTGAGACCGACCCGGTGGAAGAATTTCACCGATTCAGGATCCCCGCCGTGTTCACCGCAGATTCCCAGCTTGATGTCGGGACGCGTAGAGCGCCCTTTCTCGATGGCGATTTTCACCAACTGCCCAACCCCGCTCTGGTCAAGACTTGCAAAAGGGTTCTTGGAGAACACTTCGTTTTCGACGTAGGCGTTGAGGAAGTTGCCCATGTCATCACGGCTGATTCCGAGAGCAGTCTGGGTCAGATCGTTCGTTCCAAAACTGAAGAACTCAGCCGTCTGGGCGATTTCATCCGCAGTCAAAGCGCCACGCGGCACTTCAATCATCGTCCCAACCTGGTAGCTCAGCTTCACCTTCTTTTCCTTCTGCACCTGCGCAGCAACTTCGTGAACGATAGCCACCTGCAGATCCAACTCGCGCTTGTATCCGACCAGGGGAATCATCACCTCGGGCTTCACCTTGATGCCCTTTTTCTGAACATCGGCGGCGGCCTCAAAAATGGCGCGGGCCTGAGTGGCTGTGATTTCGGGATATGCGATCCCAAGCCGGCATCCGCGATGCCCGAGCATCGGGTTGGCTTCGTGCAGCGCAGCCACGCGCTCCGCAACTTTTGCGGGAGACAACTTAAGCTTGGCCGCCAAGTCAGCCTGCGCGGCAGAGTCGTGCGGAACGAACTCGTGAAGCGGGGGATCGAGAAGGCGGATGGTGGCTGGGAAGCCTTTAAGCGCCTTGAAAATTCCCGCGAAGTCTGCACGCTGGTAGGGCAGGATTTTTGCCAGAGCCTTCTCACGCCCCTCCTTAGTGTCGGCAAGAATCATCTCCCGAACGGCATCAATCCGGTTCCCTTCGAAGAACATGTGTTCAGTGCGCGTCAGCCCGATGCCAGTCGCTCCGAAGGCGATCGCGTTGGCGGTCTGCTCGGGCGTGTCTGCATTGGTGCGAACGGCGAGGCGGGTGGCCTGCGAGCACCATTTCATCAACTGCTGGAAGTGCTTGAACTTCTCCGTCTTCTGGGCCGCCTTGTTGTTGCTGATGGTGCCCGTGATGATCTCGCTGGGGGAGGTCTTCAGCTTGCCGCCATAAACAATCCCGCTGGTTCCATCGATGGAGAGGAAGTCCCCTTCTTTGAACACCTGGCCGGAAATCGTCACCGTCTTCTTCTCGTAGTTGATTAAAACGTCCGACGCGCCGCAGATACAAACCTTGCCCATCTGCCTTGCCACGAGCGCCGCATGCGAGGACACCCCGCCTTTCGCTGTGAGAATCCCCTCGGCGGCAATCATCCCGCGGAGATCTTCCGGAGAGGTCTCGTTGCGCACGAGCAATACGTGCTCGTTTTTCTCATGTGCTGCGGCTGCAGCGCGGTCGGCGTTGAGGTAGATCTTGCCGGAAGCGGCGCCGGGGCCTGCCGGGAGGCCTTTGGCCAGAGCCTTGGCTTTCTTGACTTCCGCGGGATCAAAAATCGGAGCAAGCAACTGGTCAAGCTGATCGGCGGGATTGCGCAAAACCGCAGTCTCCCAGTCGATAAGCTTTTCCTTGTACATGTCCATCGAGAACTTGAGTGCCGCCGCCGCCGTGCGTTTTCCGTTGCGGGTCTGCAGCATGAACAACCGGCCTTCTTGGACGGTAAACTCCACATCCTGAACGTCCTTGAAGTGTTTTTCCAAGATCGCACGGACTTTCATGAGCTCGGCGAAGGGCTTGGGCATCTCCTTCTTTAAGCGCGACACGGGCTCGGGAGTACGCACCCCTGCTACAACATCTTCGCCCTGGGCGTTGATAAGGAACTCTCCGTAGAATTCATTCACGCCATTGGCTGGATTACGGGTAAAGGCCACGCCGGAACCGGAAGTCGGCCCTGTGTTCCCGTACACCATCGCCTGTACGTTCACTGCCGTGCCCCATGCCGCTGGGATATTGTATTTGCGGCGGTACACGATGGCGCGGTCATTCATCCAGGAACTAAACACGGCTCCGACGGCTCCCTTGAGCTGATCGTAAACATTCGCCGGGAAGCTTTTCCCAGTGCGGTCTTTGACGAGCTTCTTGAAGCGCTTGACCAGTTCTTGATGGTCGGCGGCCGTCAACTCGCTGTCCAAAAGTTCAGCGTGATAGTGCTCGTGCTTGTACTCTTCGATGACGACCTCGAACGGTTCGTGGTCTTCTCCTTCGCGCTTCTGCACTCCAAGCACCACGTCGCCGTACATCTGCACAAAGCGACGGTAGCAATCCCACGCGAACCGCTCATTGTTGGTCGCCTTCGCGAGGGAAAGCACGGTCTGGTCATTCAGACCAAGATTCAAAATAGTATCCATCATGCCCGGCATGGAGTCGCGGGCGCCTGAGCGCACCGCCACAAGAAGGGGCATGTTTTTGTCATCTCCAAAACCGCATCCCATGATGCGCTCCATATTCTTCACGCCAGCTTCCACTTGGGACTGCAGGACGGGAGGATAGGATTTGACGTTGTCGTAAAAATAGGAACAAACCTCCGTTGAAATCGTAAATCCAGGAGGCACGGGAAGACCGATTCGGGTCATCTCTGCAAGGTTTGCACCTTTGCCGCCGAGGAGCGCCTTCTGCGAACCGTCGCCGTCGGCCTTGCCATCGCCCCAGGTGTACACGTACTTCTGAGCCTTCTGGCGCGAAGCTGTTTCAGGGCTCTTGTGCGCAGCCTTCGCTGCAGGTTTCGCTGCGCCACTCGTCTTCGCGGCGGGTTTCGTTTTTTTGGATGTTTTGGGCATGTCTAATAGATGTTCAATCACTAAAAGGAACTGATTAAGAACCGAATCCGTTCCAAAAAATAACAGCAGATTGCGGAACTACGCAGAACGTTGCTGTGTCTTTCAAAACGAACCGAAATCGAAATCAAGAGGGAGGCTGTGCCACAAAGTCGGCTTTGTGTCCACACCTTCGGCAATTTAGGGCTAAGGAAAAATAGATCGGCGACTAGACCAATCCCACATTTCCCAGCCACTCGCCGCTCAAAATAGATGTGCCGAGGCTTCAAAACAAATATTTAAATAATTCGCATTGATTGGTTTACATCTTCTTTGCGGGACTGCACCCCCGCAGTAAGTCTCATCAATACCCAATGCCAGGCATTTCCCCTTCGAAACGTCAGCATCCTTGAGGCGGCTTATTTTCATAGGGAGTCGGAACTCCCACTTTGACGCTTAAATCGTCATCGTGCATATCCATTTGATTCTTCGTAAGCATCTCCAAGGATTTGGCCTGTTGTCGTATTGCTTAGGACTTGAAGAAAGACGCCAGCCTTCCGGCCAACAAGACTTCGACCACGTCTCTTTGGGGCAGCACCACAAATTCGCGCCCCTCCCGTAGCGAGACCGCCTTGGGGATGCGCTTGGTTTCGGTCTCCAGATTTCATTTTTTCCGAGCGCACAAAACGGAACCACACGGAGATCTCCATGCATCGTTCGAACTCAAACCCAATACCCGCGCCCGGCTAAGGTCGACGCGGGCGCATCCTGTTTTTCACAAGGCTCCCAAATTGTAGCGATTCGCGCTTCATTCCAGCCCCACAAGCGCCGTAGGATCACCCCTCCCATGCAAACCATCGTCATCGGCCACCGCAATCCAGACATGGATTCGATCTGTTCTGCAATCGCTTATGCGGAATACAAAAAGCTCGCCGGCTTCACGGACGTGGTGGCGGCACGTTGCGGCAACACCAACGAGCGCATTGATTATGTTCTCAAAAAATTTGGTGTCGCCGCACCAATGCTCGTCACAGACCTCTCTCCTGTCGTGCGTGACGTCATGCAACCAAAAGTCATTTGCGTCAGAAACGACTCTCCGGTTTACGACGCCATTCAACTCATCGACCAAAAGGGCCTGCGCGGCCTCCCCGTCGTTGACGGCGGGAACCGCTGTCTCGGACTACTGAGCGCTTTCAAGATTACTCACCACTTGTTTCCCTCCCGCGATGAGGCAAATTCCGCCCGTATGGTCACCGCCTCCCTTCAGGACATTGTTGCGACCTTTGGCGGCGAACTCGTGACCGGACAACTCAGCTCGGAACCCTCCGAAAGTCTTTTAATGGTGTGCGCGATGGCGCAGGACAGCTTCATTCCGCGTTTGCGCCGCTACAAAGACAAGCAGGTGATTCTTTTCGTCGGAGACAGGCCGCATGTCCAACTTCTGGCAATCGACGAAAACGTACACGCCATTATTGTGACCGGCGGATTGGAAGTGCCCGACTACATCAAAGCGGCAGCCCATGCCGCAGGAATCACGCTGATCTCCTCTCCCCACGACACCGCCTCCACAGTCCTCCTCGCACGCGGCGCTGTGCGCGTGGAAAGTATGGTCCAGACGGAATACGCGTCTTTTCACTGCGAAACTCCGTTGGAGGAGGCCAGACAAGTTGCCGCACAAAGCGGTCAGTTTGTCTTTCCGGTCTTGGATGACGAAGGCAGGCTGGTAGGCATCCTCTCGAAGTCCGACTTTATCAAACCTGTTCCCAGGCAACTCATCTTAGTCGACCACAACGAACTCACGCAAGCGGTCCGAGGCGCGGCTGAAATCCCCATCGTTGAGATTCTCGACCACCACAAACTCGGCGGCTTTTCCAGTCACACCCCCATTTTGTTTTGGAACAACCCCGTTGGCTCCACCAGCAGCATCGTGACGATGTGCTTCAACAATGCAGGCATTCCTATCCCGAAAGCCATAGCAGGGCTCCTCATGTCCGGCCTCATTTCAGACACCCTCAATCTGAGCTCACCCACAACCACAACTACGGACAAACATCTCCTCACGGAGCTTGCCAAAGTGGCAGGCGTTGACCCTAACGAACTCGCAACCGAAATTTTCGCCGTCGGCTCGCCCCTCTTAACCATGACTGCGGCACAGGCAGTGGGCGCGGATTCCAAGGTATACAAAGAAAATGGCTACCGTTTCAGTGTCGCCCAAATTGAAGAACTCTCCTTCGCAAACTTTGAACCCAAGCAGGATGCACTTCTGGAGGAACTTGAAAAACAGCGCGCCGCAGCCCACCTGCTGTTCTCAGCGCTGCTTGTCACTGACATCAATGAACAGACCTCTCTTCTTTTAGTGCGTGGCGAACCAGCCTTCCTCGCGAGCATCGACTACCCGCAAAAAAATCACCATATCTGGGAACTCACCGGTGTTGTTTCGCGCAAAAAACAACTCCTCCCCTATCTGCTGAAGTGTGTCACACGCATGAAGGGTGCATGAACCCTTCCTCCTCGGCCTATGACTTCGGCACCGCCACCGTGATGTGCGGCGCGCGAAGATAAAGAGGCTCGAGGTCGGTCTGCTGAAGAATTCCACGGCCGAGCGCCGCCAAATCCGCAAGAAGCGCAGCCTGCGGCAGAAACCTCTCTGCATTCCATTCTGAGGCAACTGCTTCAGAGCAGCGTACCGGCCCCGCCCCCCGTGAAATCGCGAGCCTCAGATGTTCAGCCGATTCCAAAAGCAGCGGCCCTTCCACGCACAGTCCATCGCGCACCTGAGCATAATACCAGGTCCCCCTTCGCGCGTCACCAATTGCCTGGTAGCTTCCATGCAACGAACCAAGCGCAGCCACACTGGGAATCCCCACCATCCTGCATCCCCACACGCTCTGCAGGCCAAGCGCCGCTGCAATGGTTATTCTCACGCCGGCATAAGAGCCCGGGCCAAGCCCCACAACAATCGTCTCCACACCCAAAACACCGTCCAGCAGCGAGGCAAGAACCGGGAATAAATCCGCGGATAAAGAACGCTTTGAGGCAAACTCCCGGCTCGCAATAATTTTTCCATCCCCCCAAAGCGCCACAGACGCAAAATCTGAAGATGCCTCGAGTGCCAAAAGTGTTTTCATAATACCTCCAGCACCCGCTGGAAACCCTCTCCAATTAAAAAGCGAACATGAATCGTGTTTGGCGGAAAAGCCTCAGGAAAGCGGTCCGCCCACTCCACAAGCAAAATGCCGTCTTCTTGAAGATAATCCTCCCAGCCAATCCCCCGAAGTTCACGCGCCTGCTCGAGACGGTAAAAGTCAAAGTGGAACACGGGCAGACTGCCCTCCCGATATTCGTGCACTAGGGTAAATGTCGGGCTGGTTACCCCGCTTGGATCCCCACCCAATTCAGCCACAACCCCCTTGGCGAAATGTGTCTTGCCCGCGCCCAAATCACCAGACAACGCAACCACATCACCTGCTCGCAGGCGCGCAGCCAGAGCCCTTCCCGCGGCGATAGTGTCCTCTGGACTATTGGAAATGATCGTATCCACCTTTTGTAAAAATCCCGGATGGAGTGCACCCCTTGTCCGCCTCAGTCAAACTTCCAATATCGGTGAGACACACCAGCGGAAACGCCCTTCTCCAATCCCGCTTCAAACCCTCCACTTTTTGCGCAGGAACCGCCAGCAACAATTCAAAATCCTCGCCCTCACAAAGCGCCTCCTCCACCGAGCAGCCCGCATGTCGCGGCAGCCTTTCAGGAGCGAGACTCACCCCGCACTTGCTCGCCAAGGCGAGGCGCGGAAGATCGGCAGCAAGCCCGTCGGAAACATCCATCATTGCCGAGCGAAAGTGGTGCGTCGCAAGCCAGCGGCCTTCCTCCAGCCGCGGCTTGAAATCCAGGTGCCTTCCGCTCGCCAGCGAGCCGCCAAAAAGCCCAGTCACAAACAAAACATCTCCGGGCCTTCCTCCGCCTCGAGTCACGCACTCTGATGCGCGAACCTTTCCCGTCAGAAAGATGCTACAGACCAGTGGCCCCGTGGTCTTCCCGGTTTCCCCACCTACAATGGAAATGCCATGAGAAGCTGCTGCCTTCGTAATCCCTTCGTAAAATGCGAGGAGATCGAGCATCTGCATCGATGGCGCGGCAGCGATCGTCACCAACGCATGCAGCGGGAGCCCGCCCATTGCAGCGATATCACTGATGGCCCTGCACAGAGCCTTCCATCCAACCCGCCGCATATCCTCCCCGGCGAGAAAATGTACCCCCTCCACCACCGAGTCGGCCTTCAATAACTCCACCTCGTCACTGCCAGCAATCGCAACGGCGGCGCAATCGTCCCCAGGACCGAGCGGCACGCTCTGGACGGCTTCAGGTAAAAGTGCGGTGAGCGCCCTGACCACGGCGTCCTCCCCCAAGTCGGAAAGAGTCAATGAGGCAGCCATCCCTGAGACTCCATGTAGAGCAGAAGCAGACTGAGTCCGTTAAAACAGGCATGCATGCATATGCACACCCAAAGGGATCCAAACCGTTCCAGCGTAATAATCTCGCAGATTGAGAGGATAAAAAGCCCAGGAATGACTCGCACATTCCCATGACAAACGGCGAACAGTGCACTCACCAAAAAAGCCGCCCCAAAGGCGCCCAAATATCGTTTGAGTGTGACATAAAAGTACCCCCTAAAAAGCACCTCCTCCACAACCGGCGCCTGCAAGAAGGCGGACAACACCACCAACCAAACCGAGCTCCAATCACCCGATTCCGCGGACGAACGAAACAAGGCAACCAAAGCCTGCTCCGGGTTGGAATTCTGCAAATAGCGCTCCCAAAGAAAACCAATCCCCCAAATAGGTGGCAAGGCCGTCCCTAGGGCAAGTGCGGACCGCAAAGGCACCCAGGCGAGGTCCTCCAACCCCAGGTTGAAAGCCTTCGCCAAGGGAATCCGGCGCGTAGACACGAACAGGAGCACCGCCACCAAAACAACCAGCATGAACCCGAAATTTGAGCGTACATGCTCGACTCTGAGCTCCGGCGCCGTATCCCCCTTGAGCAAAATTTGCAGCCCGCTCAACCCAAAATACAAAGCCAAAGCAGTTCCCATGAACAAGTCGGGAAGTCCAAAATGACCGATCTCCAACCGACTCCCGCGCACCGACAACTGCCTAGCCTGTGCGAAATAATAAGCGCCGCCGCCTATAATTGGCACTGCCAGGAGGATCTGCAAAAAAATCGGCGAAATAGTCTCCACAAAAATGAAGGAGAAACGCCCCGGTCAGCCTAAGGGGCAAGTACGGGGCTTAAAAAGTAGAGCCGGCCACTCTGAAGGTTTGAAGAAAGTTTACCCCCCAGTTCCACCTGCACCTTGCCCCCCTTCGCCGGGGCCTCGCTCAGCAGGCGTACAAGGCGGCCAAATGCCATCGGAGCGGAGTACCGTATCGCGGCCGCCCCGGGGGCCTTGGCCAACTCACGAGCCTTTTCCAAGGCCTCGTCAAAACCACCAATCTCGTCGACCAGCTTTTCCCGAAGCGCATCTACCCCGGAGACAATCCGTCCATCAGCTACTCCCGCGCGCAGGGCGGACTCCTCCAAATGCCGCTCAGTGGCAACGATTCCCACAAAGCGGCCGTAGGACTGGTCGATCAATCCCTGCACGTACTCGCGCTCGGCCTCGGTTAACTCACGCGCCCCATTGAGCATGTCTTTAAAAGCGCCACTCTTGAAGGTATTAACCTCCACCCCAACTTTTCCAAGGAGGTTCTGGTAGTTCACACTCTGCATGATCACACCGATGGAGGCAGTGATGCTCGTCTCATGCGCAAAAATGTGGCTTCCCGCGCATGCCACGTAATATCCACCCGAGGCTGCGACAGAGTCCATGCTCACCACGACGGGTTTTACCGCCCGTGTTTTTAAAACTTCCCGATACAAGATATCCGAGGCCGTGACCTCCCCTCCCGGGGAATCGATCCTCAGCAAAACAGCTCCGACTGAGCGGTCTTCGCGCGCCTGCTTGAGTTCTGCAAGAAGATCATCGAGTGCTGTTTCGTTAACCTGACCGGGCTCTGCTGAACTGATGACTCCGCGCAGGGCAACAACAGCGATGCGTTTCCCTGTTTCCTCGCCAGAAGCAGGCACCATTATTTCCTCTCCAAAAGGCGCACCTGGAGTTGTTTGCATCGAGGAGCGTACGATCCTACTGGATCGGCCAGCAAGGAAGGAGACGTTGAGAATGATGCTCACCAAAAATGCGACTACAAGAACCGCAGTCAGGCATCCGGATCGTTTCTGACTCATAGGGCGCATAGGTTGCGCAACAACTCACAAGGCGGCAAGCTCTTCCTGCAACCGGGCGACATTGTGGAAAAATCAGTCGAAGAAAACGTCCTGCCTACTTCAGTCCGAGCCCTCCACACTGAAAAAGCAGGTCCTCATGTTTTCGCGCCTCATAGTGGTGGACCTGCCATCCAAGGCTGGCTGCAGCCTGCACATTCGGGAGCAGGTCGTCGATGAACAACGTTGTCTTCGGGTTCAGCGCAAACTGGTGCACCGCGTGCTCATAAATTGCGGCATCTGGTTTCATCATCCCCGCTTGATGAGAAAACACCGCCCCGTCGAAACTCTCAAATACGGCGTATTTCTCTAGAAAATACTCCGCATGAAGATCGTTTGTGTTCGAGAGCAGATAGAGCGGAACCTTCCCCCTCAAGCGGGCAACCAACTGGTGACTGGCCTCAATCGGTTCGAAAATCTCCTGCCATGCAGCACGCAATTCGCGCAGATCTCCTGAAAAACCAATACTCTCAGCGGCCTTGCTCACAAAAGCGTCCCCCAGCAAACGTCCGCACTCGAGCTCCACCTTCAACGGTTCTAGCAGTTCCACGATCCGCGCGGGCGACACAACGCACAGCGGCGCAATGCGTTTGATCGCGAGATTGAAATCAAAGCGCAGCAGTACGTTACCGATGTCAAAAACAATTGCTTCCACCATGGTAAAAAGGGGTTGAAAAATGTACGTCTATAAAACGCCACAAACGGGCCAGCCCCAAGCGGCTATTTGCGCGGCGCGACCGCCTCTTCCGTCGGAAAATCCGCAGGCACCAACAGCGTAACCGCACCGGAGGCGGCCCATTCCGTGCCACGCTCAAGCACCGTCTGAAACCCCGCACATTTCATCGAAACATCCGAATGCCCCATTGGCGTGTGGAAGACGCGCCCCTTCCCGTAGGAGAGCGTGAGCAGCATGGGTTCGTCGCGCTGCGTCACGGGACTGTGCGCCACACCCAAAAGCTTGAGATTTTCCCCGGGGCCACGAAGCGCGTGGTACAATTCGTCAGCAGTGTGTTTCCACTTGAGCGGGAGACCCTTTGTAATTGGATGCTCGCTATCAAGCACTTCCACAGTGAATTCGTGCTGAGGACCGTGGCCGCCCCCACTGCCAGGGCTAGTGTCGCGCACCAATTCTCCCCCCTTACGATACACAAAAGGACCGTTTTTCTCATTGCGTCCACCCCAGCCTCCCAGCCCAATCATTTTGTTGTATTCGAGCCACTCCGGGAACGAATTGTTCGCAGCATGGACACAAACAAAACCGCCGCCACTGGATACATAGGTTTCGAACGCGCGCTGCACTGGCTCAGGCCAAAGTTCCCCATTGTAGTTGCTTACGATCGCCGCAAAACCTGCAAAATCAGGACTCCACGTCGACCAAGCCTCCTTCGGTTGCCCCTTGGGCGGCGCAGTGCTTACCTCCACCGTAAAGCGCCCGCTCTGGGAAAGCGCGTCGACAAGCACGGGAGTTGTGCTTTTCCAATTGTGGTTATTTTGACCATCAATAATCAACACGCGCAGAGGCTTGGCCTCTGCCGCATACCCCTCGAAACCCAAGGAGACAAAACCAAACATACCAACTAAAGAAACAAGCGCGTGAACTGGGGTTTTCATATGAAGTACACCTTTCAAACAGCGACGGGCAAAAATGAAAAGTCCCGCCTCTTTAAAATGGAGAATTTTTCGCCCGCCTCCTGCTGGCGCACAGAGCCCACCCGTGTAGTCTCAAGACAGACCCCACGGCCAAACCCTTTATTTCATGCGCGTCGAATTGATCAACACAGGTTCAGAACTCTTGCTTGGCCAGGTGGTAAACACCCACCTGCATTACCTTGCAGAGGCTCTCTGGCCAGTCGGCCTCACCATCGAACTGCAGGTCACAGTTCCTGACGGCCCGCCCATCCGCAAAGCGCTAAGCGAAACCTTCGGGCGGGCGGACATCGTCATCGTCACCGGCGGCCTCGGACCCACCACCGATGATGTCACTCGGGATGTCGCCGCGGAACTTCTCGGTCTCGACATGGAAACAGACAACTCCATCGCCCATCTTATTGAAGAACGCCTCAAAACTCGCAATATCCCTTTAACCCCAAGAGTCCTCCGGCAAGCAGAGCGTCCCTCTCATTCGGAGATCCTGCACAATACGCACGGCACGGCGCCCGGCCTGTATTTTCCTCCGCTACCTCTCCCGGGCGGACAACGCTCCCCCCACCTTTTCCTGCTTCCTGGCCCTCCGCGGGAGCTCAAACCGATGGTCGAAACCGAAGTCGTTCCGCGTCTCAGGGCGCTAGTACCCGACGGGCCCGCCCGCAGCATGCAGACCTGGAGAGTTGTCGGTGTGCCGGAATCTCTCGTCGAAGAAGCCGTTGGCGAGAAGCTCATCGCCCTGGGAATTGAGCCCGGTTATTGCGCAAGGCCCGGGGAAGTGGATGTTCGGATCATCGGCTCCGGCAAACAGTTGGAATCTGCGGCAGCCCTTCTAAAGGAAGCTTTCGGAAACGCGATGTTACCTGAAGATTCCCGCAGCTTGGAAACATGGCTCGTTCAGGAACTGACTCGCAGAAACGAAACACTCTCCACTGCAGAAAGTTGCACCGGCGGAGCCCTTGCCTCACAAATCACAAACGCACCCGGAAGTTCGGCCATCTTCGGCTTCGGCTTTGTGACATACGCAAATACGGCAAAGCAGCACCTTGGCGTTCCTGCGCAACTCCTACGCGAACACGGCGCAGTCAGCGCCGCCGTGGCCGAGGCTCTCGCCCAAAATGCACTCCGGATTGCTGGGGCCGATTATGCCCTCTCAACCACCGGCATTGCAGGGCCCAGCGGGGGATCAGACGACAAACCAGTGGGTACTGTATTCATAGCACTCGCATGCAAGGGGGGAGGCGTAATCGTCGAAAAGCACCGCTTTAACACGGAGCGCCAGACCTTCAAGCACCTGGTGGTGCAAACCGCTCTGAACCTCCTCCGCAAGACCCTCCTCTGCGCACCCACGACACTCGCCTGCAATCTCTAATGCAGCCCCGATTTGAAAACGCAGCGGCTTCGTCCAGTGCTTAAAACTTAAAGACGCTTATTCCCCAAATAGAGCGCCAGTAGCACCCAGGAGGGGAAAACATTCGCACCAGGAATCAGTTCAGGAATAAGAACCAAAGCGACTTCCCAACGGACCCCCCAAAGCAAAAAAAACACTCCCACTGTCGCAAGATCAATGGGAACCCACGCCATTGGAAACAGTACCTCCGCCCCGTCCGCCAATGCAGCAACTGCGAGTGTGACCAAAAACCGCGCGGTACCACCCTTCCCCGGCGTTGAAGCCTGCCCGCTTGCAGGAGGCGGAACACGGCTCGCCTCCGATTCCCGGGGGATTTCACCAACCACCTCCAGTGGAACAACCTTTGGTCCAGGTGGCGGGTTGTTTTCAAAATCCGGACGCTTCATGACCTCATCAAACTACCACAAAAAAGCCGGCCGCCCAGTAAGAGCGACCGGCGGTTTAATTTCTTAACTAAGAGACAGGCTACTTCTTCGACGGCTTGCTGCCCTTGTTGATTTCAGCGATAATGTCCGCAGTGAAATCAAAGGAGTCCCGAGAGTAAACCAAAATACCCACGGCGTTCAAGGACTGCCCAGACTTGTCGATCACGAGATCGTATCCGGATCCCTTGATCTTGTCTGCGATCACCTTGTTGATGTCTTCCAGCAGCGCATTGCGGGAACGCACCGACTGCTCAGAAAGCTGGCGTTCGCGGGTCTGCTGGAACTCTTGCACTTCGCGCTGAAGCGTCCCCAAGGCCTGAAGCTTTTCATTAAGCACCTTCGCCTTTTCAGCCTTGGCCTTTTCAGCCAGCTCCGGCTTGTTAGCCTCTTCATTCAACTTACGGGCTTCTTCCTGAGCCTTGTTAAAGGCGCCGAGGCGATCGTCCAACTCTTTCTTGGCCTGTTCGCGCGCCTCGTTGATTTTACCCTCGGCTTCTTTGGTTTTGGAGTAGCTGTCGAAAACCAATTTCATATCGATGGTTCCAACCTTCATGTCTGCCTGGGCAGAGCTCACGAGGGAAAAACCGCCAACAGTGATGGCGAGGAGGGGGGCAATACGATTAAGTTTCATAGATATTAAAGGAAACGAGTAAAAGATATCGGCTGAGTTCCCCGCCGGATCAAGCGGGAAACCCATTAATTGCGGTTCCCGGCCCGTCCGGGAACCCTTTCCCGCGCTTTCGCGCGCCAAATCCGCGCCCCTTCATTCCTTTAAGGGCGGGCCCAACTGATTAGACGCAACTCATGCGCCTGAATGAGATTCGGGTGCGTTGGTATAATCCTAACGCTCAACCCGTAGGAACCACTCTCTGCAGCCGCAATCGACCCTTTATAAAGGTAGGAACCGCCATCGAGTTTAGCCGCTAATACAAGCCCAGCCGTGATAGGATCTAGGATCTCAGCGTTGAATTCCTCTCCGTAATACGCCTGAACCGTCACGTTTTCAGGAGCCAGCGACCCCAGAAAAACGGTCGCCCGCACCGGAAGCACATCTCCCACCTGGACGTTCGCTCCGGGCCGCTCCACTTCCACCGTCTCCACCCGAACCTTGGGCCAGGCAGCCCGGATCACATCCTTCCACTCAGATAGGGCACTCGCCTTCTTCCCGGCATCCGCCGAGAGGACGGCGTGCCCGCGGGCCGCCGGTTCGTAGAGGCGTTCCGTGTATTCCGCGACCATCCGGTGCGTGTTGAAGACCGGGGTGATCGAACGGATAGACTCCCGCATCAGCTGCAACCAGGCCAGCGGCAGACGTCCGTCCGGCTTCGCATAGTACAATGGAACAACTTGTGTCTCAAGGATATGAAATAGGCTTGCGACATCCACCTCGTTCTGAAACTCGACCGCGCCGTCCTCGATTTCCTCGCCGATTGCCCACCCTGTCTTCCGGTTCTGCGCAAAAGCCTCGCACCACCATCCGTCCAGCACCGAGAGGTTCAATCCGCCGTTCGGCGGCAGCTTCATTCCGCTGGTTCCGCTCGCCTCCAAAGGCCGAAGCGGGTTGTTTAACCACAGGTCCACCCCCTGGTACATCCTCCGCCCCACATAGGTGTCGTAATCCTCAAGAAAAACGATCCTGTTTTCAAATTCAGGCATCCGACTGAACTTGTAAACCTCTTGAATGAAACGTTTTCCAGGCTCGTCTTTAGGGTGTGCCTTCCCTGCAAACACAAACTGAACCGGGCGCTCCGCGTTGTTCATGAGTTTCACAAGACGTTCCGGGTCGGAAAAGAGCAGCGTCGCACGTTTGTACGTGGCGAAACGACGGGCAAATCCGATGGTCAGGACGTCGGGGTTGAGCAGGCGGTTGGCGGCACGCAGTTTCTCGGGAGACTCGCCCAGACGCAACCGCTGGGAGCCAACTCTCTCGTGGACAAAGTTGATGAGCCGCTGTTTGAGAGTCTGATGCGTGCTCCAAAGTTGTTCGTCCGGAATGTCATACACCCCGCGCCAGAACCCAACGTCCACCAAATGCTCTTCCCAATTAGGAAGATAGCGATCGTAAAGGGCCGCGAATTCCGGGGCCATCCAAGTCCGGGTGTGCACGCCGTTGGTGATGCTGGTAATCGGGACCTCCTGCTGCGGCACCCCGGCCCAGACGTCACGCCAAAGCCCCCGGGAAACCCGCCCATGCAGAGCGCTCACGCCGTTTGCATGCCGGCTCGTGCGCAGCGCAAGAATCGTCATCGAGAAGGGCTCGTCAGGCGTCTTTCGAGTCTGCCCGAATCCTACAAACTTCTCGAAATCGATCCCCACCTTTGCTGGATAATCTCCGAAGTACTTCTCCATCATCGACAAGGGAAAAGCGTCGTTGCCCGCCGGAACCGGCGTGTGCGTCGTGAATATATTTCCGGCAGCAACCACCTGCAGCGCGGCATAAAAATCCAACCCGTGGTCGGCCACGTGCCGTCGGATCAGCTCGAGGGATAGGAACGCGGAGTGTCCCTCGTTCATGTGATACACTGAAGGCACGATCTGCATCGCGTGGAGGGCGTGCACGCCCCCAACCCCGAGCACAATCTCCTGCCGGATGCGCATTTCAAGATCACCTCCGTACAACTGGGCAGTGATCAACCGGTGCTCCTCCCGGTTTTCCATAAGGTCCGTGTCCAAAAGGTACAGCGTGATGCGCCCAACCTGCAGCCGCCAAACCTTCACCGCCACCGATTCCCCAAGTACCGTGACGTGCACGCACAGTGGCTTTCCGTCCGCATCAAAAACCTCCAAAAGAGGGAGATGCGTAAAGTTCTGATTCAACTGTACGCTTTCCTGCCAGCCGTCTTTGTTGATCTGCTGGCGAAAATACCCGTGCCGATATAAAAGCGTAAAACCGATAAAGGGGATGTCCAAATCGCTGGCGGACTTGCAGTGATCGCCGGACAAAATTCCCAGCCCCCCCGAGTAGTTCGGCACGGATTCGTGGAATCCAAACTCCGCAGAAAAATACGCCACCGGATTATGGAGCGGGGACACGCCCCTGCGCAGTTTCCCCCAGGTGTCCGGCCGGCTCATGTAGGACTGTAAGCGCTCCAAAATCGACGTCATCTCCCGCTTGAAATCCTCGTCGCCAGCCACCTCACGGAGCCGGGCTTGGCGGCAAAGCTGCAACATCCGCAAGGGGCTATGGTTCGTTTTGTGCCAAAGGACGGGGTCCAGATGGCGGAAAAGTTTCCGCGCGTCCGGTTGCCAAGTCCACCATAGGTTAAACGCGATTTCTCTCAGAGGCTCAAGCACCTCCGGTAATTTTGGGACGACATTGAAAGTGTGTATCGGCTGCATAGTTTTCCTGTTCAGTTACACTTACGCCCCGGGGAGGACCCCCTTACTCTGTGCCGCGCCCCACTCCCACTCAAGCCCATTCACACGCGGCCCTGCTGCTTTCCGTCTTTGGATGGGGAGCTCTAATCCCTGCGCTTAAGTTTTCCGTCCAGACGCTTAAGCAGAGGCGCCAACCTCCTGTCTCGGCTCCACTCGCTCACCGGCAATGCAATGCGCTCGCTCCAATTTGAATCGGCCACTGCGCCCGGCACGTTGAAGCGCTGCGCCGTTCCAAAGAGGTCCGTTACCATAAAAACCGCCATCCAAGAGTTGCACGCAAGGAGCCCCAGTAAGAGTCGCTCGTGGACCTGCTCAAATTCTACAATTCTAGGCACCTCAAAGCCGGCCCATGCCGCCAGGCGGCGAACCTCCCACCACGCGACGTTCCGGGCGTCCGCATCCTCCGCCCGCCCCGAATCCCCCGAAGCAATCGTTCGCATCCACCTTTCCCACATGGTTTTGAGCGGCTCGTGATCGTGAGTGGCATAGGTGGCCACCGAAAGCCGACCGTACGCTTTCCCCGAAGTGAGCCTTGTATCCCACTCCTTCTCCCACATCGGCACCTTGAACCCTGCGATGTCCAGCGCCTCCAAACTCGGACGCACGTAATCCGGAACCGTTCCCAAATCCTCGCCAATGAGGGCATACCGACCAGTCTCCTCGACAAGGGCACGCAGCAACTCCTCGCCATGAGCTCGGTTTGCGAGTTGATGCGCCTCGGTGTCGTCTGCATACGGATGAAACCGGGGCAGTTCACCACCAGCCCTCTGCCGTGCGGCAACCTCATCCAGAACGGCAAACTCCGGATTTCTCTCAGGTCTCCACGGAAAGCCGTAGACTCGGTAAAATCCTAAAACGTGGTCGATTCGGAACACGTGGAAAACCTCCCGCACCTTGTGCACGCGCTGGCGCCACCAGTGCAGATCCGTCTTTTTCAAAACATCCCACCGGTACAGTGGCACCCCCCAATTCTGGCCCCATCGCTCTGTGAACAGATCTCCATGAAATGCAGGCTCTGGAGGCGCCCCTCCACTCCAGCGCACGTCAAAAATCTCGGGCTCACAAAAATAATCCGCACTGTAAAGGCCAACGCCAAAGGGAATATCCCCCATCAGTGCCACCCCCAGCTTTTCCGCATAAGCCTTGATCCCCCCCCACTGCATCCATGCCACCCACTGTCCATACATCACCTCCCTCATCCGCAACTCCCAAACCTTACGTGTCTTCGCAGGCTGCACCTCCAACCAGCTCAGAGCACAGGCCCTTGTCCTCCGGTCTTCAGGCCACTGATCCCAGCGCTCCGTCTCGAACTCCGCCATTAACACACGGAACAACGCAAACCCCGGCAGCCAAGACTCCTGAAGCCCCATCCAAGCTTGAAACGCTTGCGCCCGGGCGTCTTTCCTCTTCCAGGGCCCGTCGGTGAACCGTTCAAAAGCCCTGTGCAAAATCGCACGCTTGAGCGGTTTAACGATCTTATAAAAAACCGGGCCCTCATACATCCTCCGAAGATAGAACCGTTCCCGTTCCTCGGCCAAAATCTCCGGCGTAATGTCCTCCAAAGCCTCCACCGTTAGCTCAATCGTCAGCGGATCAAGGGCTACCGAAGAGATTGCGTTGTAGGGGGAATGATCATTGCCCGTTTCGTTGACCGGCAACAGTTGAACCACGCTCATTCCACAGCCTGACGCCCACTCCACAAGCTCCCTGAGTGCGCCGACATCCCCCACTCCCAGGTCATTTTTCCCCCGCAAGGCAAACAGCGGAGCCAAAATACCCGACATTTTATGTTCCGGCGACAGTTCCATGATGAGTCTGATTATGAGTTTTATACCGATACATGCCAGAAATTGAAGCGAACCTCTCTCGCCTCCACCAAAAATAACACCCAAGGACGCAAGCTCGACACAACAGCCTTCCCTAACGAAAATCGCGCATGGCTGAAGAAATGATTCTAGTGGTTCCCCGCGCCGAGTTCGACCGTCTCGGCGCTTTCCAAGGACTACATTTTGAGGTGGACCGCTACTTGAGCGAACTGCTCACGCCCCCCTCCCCCCGGTTTATGGCCCGCTCGCTTGCGGAAACCGACCCCAAATTTAAGCAGATCATCCCGTACGCGATTTTCACCCACGAGGGGCGGATCCTGAGCTATGTGAGAGGCGGCAAGGGCGGAGAAAAGCGCCTCGCAGCAAAGCGCTCCATTGGCATTGGAGGCCACATGAACGATGGTGACGCCGCAGGCGAGGCCTTTGACCTCGCCGCCTACCACAGGGCGCTGCAGCGCGAAATCGCCGAGGAGTTGCAGATCAATTCACCCTACTCGCAACGCGCCGTCGCCCTGCTCAACGACGATTCCACGGATGTCGGTAAAGTGCACATGGGTGTCGTTCATATCTTTGAGTGCGAAACCGATGCCATCAACTGCGGAGAGGCCGTCATCACAGATCTCGCGTTCCTCGACAAAGAAACTCTCCAGGAAAATCATGAACATCTGGAGACTTGGTCGCAGATTTGTTTAGCAGAAATAGGCCGACTGCTAGGGTCCTAGTCGCCCGTTTCTGCCGGCTTGGCGGAGCAATCCGAACTTTTATCGGGAGGCCCAGCCGAAAGGTTTCGTCCTTCAACCTCCCAAGACCTTCTCACATTGAAGCCCGCATTTTTCCCACCAAAAAAGGCGGTTTATAGCGGCGCCTGAAAATCACACTGAGCAATTTGCCCTGAACCCAAACCACACTGAGACGGCCTCGCTGCACGCGCGCTCCGCAGTGCAAAACTTCGTTCCCTCCTCTCTAAGGAGACCCGCCGCGAAGGGTTACTTCAGTGTTACATCCAACCTGCTTTTGTCCTCCATGCATAAACCCCACCCCCTTCTACTCTGGTTTCTTCTCTCTGGAACCGCGGTCCAAGGAGCCCCCTTGGAGTTCAATCGCGACATCCGCCCCATCCTCTCCGACAAGTGTTTTGGTTGCCACGGCCCCGACAGCGGCCAACGAAAAGCTGGCCTCCGTCTCGACCTGCGGGACGCTGCTCTTAAGCCGGCAAAAAGTGGCGATGTTCCCCTCACTCCCGGCAATCCAGCGGCGAGCCAACTCCTCGCCCGCGTTCTCAGTTCCGACAAAGACGAGGTCATGCCGCCGCCCGAAGCTAAAATGGAACGGCTCACAAAAACTGAAACGGAAACCCTCCGCCGCTGGATCTCGGAAGGAGCTGAATACCAGGCGCTTTGGTCTTTTATTCCGCCAAAACCAGCCTCCCTGGCGACGGGAGTGAACCCCTCCGGAATTGACCATCTCATCCAAGCAAGCCTTTCAAAACGCGGCCTCACCCAGCGCCCAGAGGCCCGCCCGGAAGCGCTCCTTCGCCGAGCCAGCCTGGATCTCACCGGCCTGCCCCCCTCCGCAGCAGAAGTCCGCGCCTATCTCGCGGACCCCCTCCCCGGCGCGTACGAAAGAGCCATAGACCGTCTCTTGCAGTCCCCCAGTTATGGCGAACGCTGGACGGCCGACTGGCTGGACCTTGCGCGGTACGCCGACAGTTTTGGTTTCCAAGTCGACAGAGACCGCTCCGTTTGGCCTTGGAGGGACTGGGTGGTCGACGCTTTCAACCGCAACTTGCCCTTCAACGATTTTGTCACCTGGCAGCTTGCCGGCGATCTTCTCCCAAACCCCTCGGAGGAACAAATCCTCGCCACCGCCTTCAACCGACTCCACCAACAGGAAGCCGAAGGCGGATCCGTTGAAGAGGAATATCGGGTCGAATATATATCCGATCGCGTGCAAACCTTCGGCACGGCGTTTCTTGGTTTGACCTTCGAATGCGCGAAATGCCACGACCATAAATTTGATCCAATCTCCCAAAAGGAGTTTTATCAAATGTTTGCTTTCTTCGATGACATCGACGAGGCAGGCCTTTACTCGTTTTTCACAAGCGACGCTCCCACACCTGCCACCCGCCTTCTGCCCTCCGCCGCCAAAACCAAACTCGCTGCGCTGGAGGCGGAAGCCGCAACCGCCGAAAAAAAACTCAGCCAAAGCCGCGTCTCGGCGCGCGATTTGTTCGCGGACTGGCTGGGACAGCGCCCCCCCGAATTGCTCATCCCAGCCGAAATTGGCCGCTTCCAAGCCCCCAAGATTGGTGAAAAGAAACTCCTCAACCTCACGGATCCCGCAAAACCCGCACCACTGGCGGGAGAAAACATCGTGGTCCAGGGCCGCCTCGAAAACACGACCGCTGTCCGGCTTTCCGGCGACGACGAACTGACGCTTCCAACAGGCAGCTTTAACCGAAGCGATCCTTTCAGCGTTTCCCTCTGGCTGCAAACGCCCACGCTTAAGGAACGCGCAGTCGTCTTACACCGCTCCAAAGCCTGGACGGACGCCGCAAGCCGCGGTTTTGAATTGCTCATCGAAGACGGCAAACTCAAATGGTCGCTTGTGCGCTTTTGGCCGGGAGATGCGGCATCCATCAAAACAAAGGCCCAACTCCAACCCGCAACCTGGAACCACGTTGCAATCACCTCCGACGGTTCCGGCAAAGCTGGGGGCTTGCAAATTTTTGTGAATGGGCAAAAGGCCGAGTGTGAAACCCTCAAGGACAACCTCTCTCGAGACATCAATCCTGCGAGAGAAAACATCACCCTCGGAGCCCGCATGCGCGACCGGGGCTTTAAAGACGGGCTTGTCGAAGACATCCGCGTCTTCAACGGCCAACTGTCCGCTTTACAAATCCTAGCGGTGTTCGACCCCAAACAGGCGCGCGCAGTCTGGAGTAAGCAACCGAACAAACTTTCGAAGGAGGAGGAGAATGAACTCTTCGATACCTTCTTGGCAATAGCGCCTCCCGAGACTCACACCGCCGCTTTAGAAACGCTCAGAACCCAACGAAGCGCGGTACTCCAGTTCCTAGAATCGCAGCCCGAAATTTCCGTAATGAAAGAGCTCCCGACGCCAAAAAAAGCGTACGTCCTCTCCCGCGGGCAGTATGATCAGCGCAAAGAAGAAGTCTTCGCCGGCACCCCGTCTTCCCTGCCGCCCTTCCCCTCCAATGCCCCCCGGAACCGCCTCGGTCTTGCGCGCTGGCTCACCGACCCGGGCCATCCCCTCCTGGCACGAGTAAGCGTCAACCGCTTCTGGCAGGCTCTTTTCGGGCGCGGACTCGTACGCACCTCCGACGACTTTGGAAGCCAGGGTGCGCCGCCGGAATATCAGGACGTCTTAGACGGCCTCGCCCTGCGCTTCATCCAGAGCGGCTGGAACACGAAAGCGCTACTCAAAGAAATGGTTCTTTCCCGGACTTATCGCCAGGAAAGCATCGCCCCACCGGCTCTGCTGGCCGACGATCCCGAAAACACCCTCCTGGCGCGTGGCCCCAGGTTCCGGCTTCCTGCTGAGGCCGTACGCGACACCTTCCTGAGCGCCAGCGGCTTGCTCAGCACGAAAATCGGCGGCCCGCCGGTGAACCCCTACGAGGGCTCCGAAAGTTTCCGTCCCATCGCCGCCGACAAAGGGGATGGCACCCTCAGACGCAGTTTGTACACGCGTTGGAGACGGACCTCGCCGCCACCGGCCATGATGGCTTTCGACTCTGCGCGCAGGGCCGTTTGCTCCGCAAGGCGCGAGCGCACAAACACCCCACTCCAAGCCCTTGTATTGCTCAATGGCCCGCAGTACGTGGAGGCCGCTCGGGTCCTTGGAGAACGCCTCCAGAAAACGCATTCAGGAGATCTCGAAGCCTTGATTGAAGACGCATTTTTGTCCTGCTTGTCGCGTTTTCCAGACGCCCGGGAGAAAGGCATCACAACGGAGCTCTACCAAGAACAGCTCTCTCATTTTCAAGCGCACCCTCAAGACGCCGCAGCATTTTTGAAAACCGGCCAAACTCCCTCAGATCCCTCCCTTCCTGCTCCAGAAGTCGCGGCAGCGGCGATTCTCGCCCAATGCCTCCTCAACCACGACGGCTCCATCGTTAAACAATAACCATGCAAACATTTTCAAACCCCGCCGTAGAGACGGTTCTACCGCGCCGCCACTTTCTGCGTCAGTCCGGTCTGGGGTTGGGGAGCTTGGCGCTCTCAGACTTGCTCGCCAGTAGCCAGGCGAAGGCTGCGGATGCCCCGAAAACGACACGCGGCCTCCCCCACCTCGCGGCCAAGGCCAAACGCGTCATCTATCTTTTCATGTCCGGAGGGCCCTCCCAACTGGACCTCTTTGATTACAAACCCGAGTTGATCAAACGCCACGGCGAACAACTCCCCGACTCGGTGCGCGGCGGTCAGCGACTCACGGGCATGTCCGGCAACCAGTCGTCCATTCCCATGGTGGGTTCGCCCTTCAAGTTTTCGCAACACGGCCCCGCCGGAGCGTGGTTTGGCGAGCATCTCCCAAACACTGCGGAGGTAGCTCCGGAGTTGTGCATCATCCGCTCCATGTTCACCGAGTCCATCAACCACGGGCCAGGCGTCACCTTTTTTCAAACAGGCTCACAGATTCCGGGCCGCCCAAGCATGGGGGCGTGGCTTAATTACGGGTTGGGAAGTGAAAACAGCAACCTGCCGGGGTTTGTGGTCCTCATCACAAAAGGCAAAGGGGGCCAGCCCCTTGGCGCCCATCTTTGGGGGAGCGGCTTCCTGCCTGCGGAGTACCAAGGCCTGCAATTCCGCCCGGCCAAGGATCCCGTCTTGTACCTCAACAATCCCGAAGGCATCTCAAGCGAGAGCAGAAAGTTGATGCTCACCAAAATGGAGACCCTTCACCAGCATCAACTCCAGACCGCCGGAATTGAACCCGGCATCCAGGCTCGGATCGCGAACTACGAAATGGCTTTCCGGATGCAGAGCAGCATCCCCGAAGTCACAGATATCTCCTCAGAAAGTCAGGCTACCTTCGATCTGTACGGACCCGAGGCGAAAACCCCGGGCTCTTTCGCCGCAAATTGTCTCCAAGCAAGACGTCTCGCCGAAAAAGGAGTCCGCTTCATCCAACTCTACCACCAAGACTGGGACCACCACGGAGGGGTCCCAGGGGCCATTCCAAAGCTGTGCAAGGAAACCGACCGCGGCTGCGCCGCTCTCTTGCAAGACCTCAAACAGCGGGGAATGCTCGACGACACACTCGTTGTCTGGGGCGGTGAATTCGGCCGCACCAACTACTGCCAGGGAAAATTAAGCAATAACTTCGGACGCGACCATCATCCACGCTGCTTCACAATGTGGATGGCCGGCGGCGGCATCAAGGGCGGTATGGTCTACGGCGAAACGGATGAACTCGGCTACAACGTTGTTCAAGACGGCGTCCACGTGCACGACCTTCAAGCAACCCTGCTCAACCAACTTGGGCTGGACCACGAAGCCCTCACCTACAAATTCCAAGGACGCCGGTACCGACTGACCGACGTCCACGGCAAGGTGGTGAAAGCTATTTTAAGCTGAGCTGCCCGCAAAAAAACGCCTTTCGCAGGCAGCAATCCAACTCAAAACTTCTTTCGAAGCGTGTAGGCTGCCCGAATGTTGAGCGGTACCTGCCCCGATGCGCTGTAGAGCTTGTCGAAGAAAAAGTCGTACACAAAATCCTCGCGGAGTTCACCGAAGATCAGTTCGGCACAGCGACCGTCTTCGGTCAGAATCACATCCGTCGGAGTCAGCCACTCTTCCTCTAATTCAGGAGAACCGTACTCTACGTGGTAGGCGTATGTATACCGGCGGATATTCCACAGAGCGCGGTTGTTACAAGAGGCTGACAAGGGGTGTGTGAAACGCACTTTAAACCCTGTTTTGGTGAGGTTAATCTCCAGAGCGTCCAAAGGAGCCGGTCCAACGGGTTGAACCACTCCGATGTTTTCCCCCCCAGCCCACGTCAGGTGCGTGCGCCCCACCCACAAATTGTCGCCTAAAAATGCCAGACGGTGAAGCCCAGGTTTCAACGCAGCCGTCTCAATGAACGGATAACACGCTCCCTGCCATACTCCCCTCACCTTCTCGGTTGTGACGCGCAGCAGTTTTGGAACATTCATCTCCCCGATAAGCATCTGCCCGCCATAGGGACCCCAAGCCGGTGTCTTTGGAATACTCACCATCTGAGTAGGAGAGTTCGCATAGGACATATGCGGGAACCAAACCGCCGCTGGGGTGCGCATTTTGTTTAATTTCTCCACAGACACTCCCAACGGTTTCTGTTTGCCCCAGTCTTCCCTCCAGGGCAAAGAAGCGGGATGACCGTAAAATCCTCCCTTTTGCACCACGTGCAGCTCGCTTGAACCGCGCCAGTCCCCCTGATTGTCCGACACAACAAGGTTGCCTTCACCATCAAGTCCAAGACCGTCCGGTGAACGAAACCCGCTCGCATAAGGCTTTGCTTTGCCGCTGACGGGATCAACTTCCATAATCCAACCGCGCCACGGGACCCGCGAATACATGCGCCCGGCAAGCTTGCTGTTCTTCTTCCAGTCGCCGTAAAACTCCTTTCGATCCAGTCCTATGGAAAGCCACTCCCCGCGCACCTCCTGATTGACCGTGTCCCCGGAGGAAGCTAAATTCAGCCCCACAAACAACTTCCCCTGCGCGTTCCGAACCGGGCCGAAAGCAAACTCGTGGTAGTTTCCGGTCATTCCAAACCCATCCCAAACAGTCTCGAAAATGTCAGCCTTACCAGCCCCTTTCGAGTCGCGCAAACGCGTGAGTTCCGGACGTTGCATCACCAAAAGGCTGCCATCAGACTCGTTCAGAAGCCCCAAGGGCTCGTGCAATCCTTCCGCAAAGATCGACCAAGCGCTTTTCGCAGGGTCATAAAAAGCCACTTCCCCGCGGTGAAAAGCCACCGCCATGCGCCCGTCAGGCATCGGGCACAACGCCCCCACTTGCGGATCCACGCCCTGGGGCCCCTTGATCTCTGAGATCTTATAAAACTTGGCCATCAGAATGTCTCTCCCCGACCCACCATGCGCGCCCAATCCCGCATGAGCGGCGGCGACGACAGGCTTCGGAGTTGAAGCATTTTCCGCAGTGAAAGCGACAGGCGAGCCAGCCACTACCGTTAAAAAACTAAGAACAGAAACTCGGGATGTCATGATCAGGGGGTGTGGGAGTGTGTATTCTTGGAAACAGGAGTTGCTGCATCCTTGTTCGGTGGTGGATCTTTTTGTTCAAGAAACACGCTGAACTGTTTTGCCTTGGCCGCAGGAATCTCAAACATCCCCTTGCGGTCCACTCCAGCCGAGCACTTCCAGAGTCCGCCGCCATCGGTGGCGATCGTCACCTTGGACTTCACCTGAGGCAGCCGGAAACGCATCTCGATGCCACTGCCCGAGACAAGCACCGTTTGAAAGACCTCCTGCTTTCCAACTCGGTAATGAAACTCAGGCAACCCCTCGGCGATCGTGTACCCGAGAAATTTCCTTTCAACAGAGGAGTCTTCTTTCCCCCCTCCGAAACGCAAAAGCGAGGCGTCGGAACTCCACCAAGCCAGATCTCCCAGCTCGCCAAGGTCTTTACCGCTCCCCCTCCAGTGCTTGCTGCCATCCAAAAAAGGCCCGCTCCAAACGTAACGTACGCTGCATGTTCCGGCATCAAAGCAATAATTTAACGTCCCGGGAAGCGCGACGGCGACCGATGCCGGGCCGGACTTCGGCATGAAAATCCTCTGCACAAAAGGGCGGCGTCCTCCACCGACGAGCCCTTTCTCCAAAGTCAGCTGGGGAATGTTGGGATCCTTTGCAAGCGGCGGCATCGGTGTGCCCACGTAGAGAGCGCCGTACATCACCATTCCATGGCCGGGCACGGAGCAGACGTACCCGTAAACCCCGGGTTCCTTCGGAGTCGTGAAAAGAAGCTCCACCTTCCCGTCGGGATCAACCACCTTGCCGCTCGAAGCCAGAACCGAGGGATGCTCCGGGATGAACCCTTTGTTGGGACCGGTCTCTCCCATCTCCGTGGAAATCTTCACCAACTCCTGCACCTGCCCCGGTTTAACCAGCACAAAATTGTGCGGCTGGTGAGAGATATCGATATTCTCGATTTCAAACTTCAGCAATTCCCCAGGTTGCGCCTCCAACCGGGGCGGATCAAACCGGAGGCCCTCCGCCATTTTCAGCGTCACAATGCGTGGCTTTTTTACGCTGGCCGGTTTGGCGGGATTCACGGCAGGGGCCGGGGCCGCAGGGACAGGGACAGCCGCCGCGCCCGTAGAAACCGCAGGCTCCTGAGCCAACGCCATCGAAGCGGGGACGCTTAGCAACAAACCGAGCAACGAAAATGAACCTCTGGGGGATCGCATTCCACTGAATTATCAAGTTTCGCCGATAGACGAAGGCAATTCTCGACGCATTCGCCTGCTTTTCTCTCGCATCAGCGAATAAACAGGCGTCCGCAACTAAGAGACGCCTCCAATTCTGCAGCCACCAAACTCTCTCGGCAGCCTTCGTGAACGGAGAAAACGGCAAAAGCAACTCCCCACGCATCACCCATCCAGCCCAGACCTCTCCCCGCTTGAAGCGCTCGTGCAGTCAAATTGTAGATCCTTTTCAAAAGCCACAATTGCGCCAACGTATCCGACTCCCATAAACTCACCAATCTATGAGTCAACCCATCGGATTTGCCATTGTCGGATCAGGAATGATCGCGGAATTCCACGCCCGGGCCATCGCAATGGTCCCCGAGGCGCGCCTCGTTTCCGTTTATTCGCGCCAACCCGAAAAATGCCGCGAATTCGCCGCAAGCCTCGGCGTGAAGGCGGCTTCAAACCTCGACGAGCTTGCCCACGACCCCGCCGTCCAAGCGGTCTGCATCACCACCCCTAGCGGCGCACACGCGGAAGCCGCCGTCCCTTTGCTCTCCGCAGGCAAAGCAGTTCTCTGTGAGAAGCCCATGGACGTGACCCTAGAGTCGGTGGACAAGATCATTGCCGCAGCCCAAAAAGGAGGCGGTCTACTCGCCGGAGTCTTTCAAAATCGGCTGGGCCGAGGCGCCCAACTCCTAAAGCAGGCGGTCGAGGCCGGTAGATTCGGCCGCTTGAGTCTCAGCAGCGCCTACATTAAATGGTGGCGCACAGACGAATACTACACCTCCTCCAACTGGAAAGGCACGTGGAAACTCGACGGCGGCGGGGCCCTCATGAACCAGGGCATTCACGCGGTGGATCTCCTCCAATGGTTGGTCGGACTTCCTCAACGCGTCGGAGCCTTCGCAGCGACGCGCGCTCACGCGATGATCGAAACAGAAGACACCCTCTCGGCAACACTCCAGTTCCCGGACGGTTCTCTGGGCGTCATCGAGGCAGCCACCTCCAGCTTCCCCGGTTCTGACCTGCGGATCGAAATCACAGGAAACAAGGGTTCTGCGGCTCTAGTGAACGACAAAATTGTCCGATGGGACTTCGCCGACCCCCTGCCTTCGGACGCCTCGATTCTGGCCAACGAGGACGGTGGCAAAATCGGCGGCGGCACCGCAGACCCAAAGGCAATCAGCGTGGAAGGGCACCGCCGTCTGGTGGAAGACCTCGCCCTCGCCATTCGCGATAAACGCGCCCCTATGATCCCCGGGGAAGAGGCGCGCCGCGCCATCTCCATTATCGTCGCCTGCTACCAAAGCGCACGCACCGGAACAATCGTAGACGTCCTCTGAAAATCGCAGCCCCCAGCTCAATCGCAGTTGCGCTGAAACAGGCTCTGGTGCTCCTCTGTATCGCGTTCGTGCCCGCGGCAGCGACGCTTCATTTTGATCTAAAGTGGAAGCCACCCGCGGAATTTCGCGATCTCAAATCGCTCGAGGCTCGCGACCGTCAATACGAGTTTGTCTGGATCGATGTTCGTCAAAAAGAGCGCTTTGATTCAAATCATATCCCCGGAGCAATATCTTTTGATGAAAACGAGGCAGCTTTGGCGCTGGAAAGCGTCCGTCTGGTTTGGACGCCCGGCAAAAAAATAGTCGTCTATGGCGAAGGCACTGGCAGCGACCGGGCGCTCCGCGTCGCGCGTCTGATTCAAAAAGAATTCAAAACCAAGGATGTTTATCTTTTAGAGGGAGGCTGGGCGGCATGGCCTCGGAACTAAAAATCTCCAGATTAAAAGCCTGGTCCATCGGCACGCTCCGGCTTTTTGTGTCCGCTCTTTTCCTCGTTGCAGGCGTGCTCAAACTTCGGGACGCAGACGCCACTCTGGTGGCCGTTTACCAATATAAGCTGCTTTCCTGGGAGGCCGCTGGTCTCGCTGCAACCTTCCTGCCCTGTGTGGAAATCACTGCTGCACTTGCACTTTGGATCCCCAGGGCGCGCTTGGGCGCAACCGCCCTCTGCCTCGCACTGAACCTCCTGTTCCTAGCGGCTCTCGCATCTGCCGTCGCACGGAACCTCGACGTGAGCTGCGGATGCTTTGGAACCTCCGACCTTTACACTTCCGCACTCACTCGCATGGTTGAAGACGTCGTCCTGCTGCTCCCAAGCCTGCTCCTGTGGCGCAGCGCCTCGCAGGAGCACTGCGCACGGTTGCAATCCGCGCTGGAGAATGGCAATTAGATGCTGTTATCTACCCTCTTATGCTAAGCCGCCGCGACGCCCTCAAAACCCTGGCCCTTTCCACTGGCGCATTTGCCTTGAATCCAGCTATTTCAAGCGCACAGCAACCGGCCAGCGAAGTGCACAAGCTCCCTCCGCTAGGATACGATTACGATGCTTTGGAGCCGTTCATCGACGCTGAAACAATGAAACTCCACCACGACAAGCATCACGCCGCTTACGTCGCCAAGCTCAACCAGGCTCTGGAAAAGGAACCCTCCCTTACCTCGCGCTCCATCGAGGACCTGCTCAAAAACTTGGAGTCCATTCCGGAGTCCGTCCGCACAGACATCCGCAACCAGGGAGGCGGCCACTATAACCACACTCTGTTCTGGCAGTTGTTGCGAAAAAAGGAAAACTCCGCCCCGGAAGGCGAGCTTGCGAAAGCCTTAACCGCATCCTTTGGATCCGTTCAGGCGATGGAAGAGCAGATCCAGGCCGCAGGCCTCAAACAATTTGGAAGCGGCTGGGCCTGGCTGCTCATCCGTCAGGGCAAACTCTCCATCGAATCCACCCCCAACCAGGACTGCCCGCTCAGCACCGGTGCCTACCCTCTCCTTTGCGTGGACGTCTGGGAACACGCCTACTATCTCAAGTACCAAAACCGCCGAGCAGACTACCTCAAAGCCGTCCTTCAAATCCTCAACTGGGATGTGGTCGGCGAACGGTTCCGGCAATATAAGGCTTAGCCTTTCCGAGGCTTCTGCCAATGCTCGCGCCACCTCCTCTTCAAACGCCCGGTCGTCTGCGTACTTGGCTGCAGCTTCTAAGAGCCCCAAATCTTTTCACAGTTCCCGGAGACCCGATCGCCGGGTATCTCATTTCGAATGCAGGCTTCACTGACAGTTCCCTAGTGCTAGTGGCAGCGGCGAGCCTCTGTTTTTACGGTGCAGGGCTTCTTCTGAACGATCTCGTCGACCTCGCAGAGGATAGGCGCGAACGTCCCTTTCGTCCCCTTCCCGCCGGCCATGCCTCCCCGGGTGCGGTCAAATCGGTCCTTTGGTCGCTCAACGTCATCGGGCTGCTACTCCTTGCTGCGACCGGTTGCTCTCGGGCCTTCCTCGCGGGTGCCGCAACTGTCCTCGCTGTCTGGTCTTACAACTGCATCACAAAAAAAATCCCCGTGCTTGGTGCGCTCAATATGGGCGCCTGTCGCACTCTGAGCATGCTCACAGGAGCTCTCGCAGGTCCCAGCCCCACCATGGTTCCAATTGCGGCACTCATGGCGGTAACCGCCGGACTTTACATCGCCGCAGTTACCAATTTGGCCCGCTTCGAAACGCACTCAAACCTCGCAATTTCCCCGCGCTTTTTTCCGGTGCTCGCCCTGCTGCCGGGGCTGGGAATTGGCGTCCAAAATGCTCTTTATTCTCCGGACAAAGGTCCCGCCGCACTGTTGTTTGGAATCACGCTTCTCGGAGGGCTCAGCCTCCTCCGCCAACTACTGGTGCGCCCCAGCCCCCTGCCTCCGCTCATCGGCGGCCATATCCGGCTTCTGTTGCCATTTCAGGCGGCGGCCTGCTGGTTCGGGGCATCCCAGAGCTTGGGACCGGGTTTTGCATTTCTTTTTCTAATCTTGTGGCCGACCAGCCGGCTCGTTTCAAAACGTTTCTACGCCAGCTGACTGCGCACAACCAAACCGTATCCCCGATGAAAATTGGCTTTGCTCAGATCAATCCCACCATTGGAGACATCCCTTCCAACCGCGAGAAAATCCTCGCAGCCTACCGCGCCTTGGTGGCAGACGGCGCCGATATTGTACTGACACCGGAGCTTGCACTCACCGGGTATCCTCCTCTGGATCTCCTTTTTGAATCAGACTTCGTCCCGCGCAATTTAAAAGCCTTGGATGAACTCGCCGCTTCCATCGAATCCGTTCCTCTCATCGTTGGGTACGCCGATTTCCATATCGGCACAGGCAACGCCTTTCGCAACGCCGCCGCCGTGCTTCAAACCGGCCAGATCACCGCGCGTGTCTTTAAATCGCTCCTCCCAACGTACGACGTGTTCGATGAAGCCCGTTACTTCGAGCCCGCCAACCAGGTTGAGCCCGTTATGCTGCTCTGCCAAAAAGTGGGAATCACCTTGTGTGAAGATATTTGGAACGAGGCGCATCTGCCCAGAGACTACTACCCGCTCTCGCCCGTCGGGCAACTCGTGGCACAAGGCGCCACGCTGATCCTGAATTTGAGCGCCTCTCCCTTCACCCAGGGAAAGCCCCAGCAACGCCTCAGTCTGCTCTCAAGCGTGGCGCGCCAGCACCAGGTCCCCATCGCCTATTGCAATTCAACCGGTGCCAATGACCAACTCGTTTTCGACGGCAACTCCCTACTCATAGGCGCCGACGGGTACCCCAGGCTCGCCCTCCCTGCTTTCCTTGAAAGCAACCTTGTCGGTGATCTCGACTCTCCTCCTCAAACACTCACCTTTCCAGAACCCTCCGAATCGCTCTACCACGCGCTTGTCCTGGGCGTGCGCGACTACCTCAGCAAGTGTGGCTTCCGGACGGCCGTTCTAGGCTTAAGCGGTGGCATTGATAGCGCAGTCACCGCCTGTATCGCCGCGGAAGCCATCGGACCACAGAATGTTCTCGGAGTGACGATGCCGACCCGTTTCTCCAGTTGCGGCAGCGTCGAAGATTCCGAAAAGCTGGCTTACGCCCTGGGCCTTGAGTTTCTGAACATTCCCATCGCCAAAGCCTTTGATACCTTTCAGGAGCAGTTCACGACCATTTTTGCCGGCCTCGAGCCCAACGAAACCGAGGAAAACATGCAGCCACGCCTCCGCGGCATGACCCTAATGGCCCTATCCAATAAATTCGGCCACTTGGTTTTATCTACCGGAAACAAAAGCGAACTCGCCGTGGGTTACTGTACCCTTTACGGCGACATGTGCGGGGGCCTCGCAGTCATCAGTGACGTTCCCAAAGTGGACATCTATGCACTGGCCCGCTGGATCAACCGACACGAGGAAATCATTCCTCAAAACACGATCGACAAACCTCCCAGCGCCGAACTCAAGCCCGACCAGCGCGACCAAGATACACTCCCACCCTACGAAATTCTCGACCCCATTCTGCGCCTCCATGTCGAAGAACAACGCTCCTGTGAAGAAATCATAGCCCAGGGTTTTGATCCTGAAACCGTCCGCTGGGTGCTCCGGCGCGTGCGCTTGAACGAATACAAACGCGCGCAAGCCGCTCCGGGACTTAAAGTCACAACACGTGCTTTTGGGCTGGGCCGCAGGATGCCCATCGCCCACCGCTACGAAGCCTGAGTTGGCAAACGCAAACACCTCCGCCCGAATATGTCGAACCGCCTACACGCTCTCGAGGGCGCCCTTGTGGCTGACGCCCTTGCAATGCCTGTCCACTGGTACTACGACCGAATCGCACTAAAGCGCGATTACGGCCTCGTAGACCATTATCTTGCTCCGCGCAACCCCCACCCCGACAGCATTCTTCATCGCTCCATTTACAAGCCCGAGTTTCCGGTTGCGGACATTTTGCACGACCAAGCCAAATTTTGGGGCCAACCAGGGATCCATTACCACCAGCAACTGAGCGCAGGTGAAAACACGCTCAACTTCCAACTGGCGTGCGCCCTCTATCACCAAGTTCATACGGCCGGCCGCTACGATGCAAACGCCTGGCTGCGCCTTTATGTCGATTGCATGCGACTTCCTGGCTGGCATCGCGACACCTACGTCGAAGAATATCACCGAGCTTTTTTTACCAACTTAGCCCGCGGGAAAAAATTCGAAGACTGCGGCGTCGCAGACGTTCACATCGGCGGCCTCGCCACGGTTCCCGCCTTGTTCGCCGCCATGAATAGCGGCGGAGCTGAATTCATCGGAATGGTACGCAGGCATGTAGCGCTCACACACAACTGTCCTGAGGTTCTAGAGGCTTCCATGGCTTTCGCCCGAATTTTACTCGCCGTCGAAACAGGCACTGGTCTGCGGGAGGCAATCTTTGAGCACGCCTCGGGTTGGGCCGGTGAACGCAAGTTTTCCCAATGGGCCAAGGAGCCGGACGAAGCAGTCATCGGACAGCGCCTTAGCCCCGCCTGTTACATCAAGGACGCTTTTCCTGCAGCCCTGTATCTCAGCTGGAAATACGCCGACAACTTCTCCTCCGGGATCATCGCCAACACACATTGCGGTGGTGACAATTGCCACCGGGGCGCCGTCGTAGGAGCCCTTCTGGGGATGGAAAACGAAATCCCGGCACGCTGGCTCGAGGGGCTTAAAAAAAGGCCCTGAGGGCGATGCCGGCAATGCCGGGACATTAGACTGGTACACCGGTAGACCGGTAGACCGACCTACCCGGAGACGAGTGCGCAGTTGCGTTACTTGATCGCAACCAACTCCACCTCAAAAATCAACGTCTCATCCGGCCCGACGGACCCGTCGGCACCCTTGGAGCCGTACCCGAGGTTGGAGGGAATATAGAGCTCAGCCTTTCCACCTTCCTTCAGCAACTGCAGGCCTTCCGTCCACCCCTTGATCACGCGATTAAGCGGGAATTCAGCGGGTTGACCCCGCTTGTAAGAGCTGTCGAATTCCTTCCCATCAATCAACCGCCCCCGGTAGTGCACCACAACAGTGTCTGTGGATTTCGGATTCTTACCCTTGCCATCGCTGATCGTTCTAATCTGCAGACCGCTGGGCAGCGTCCTCACCCCATTCACCTTAGCGTTCTGTTTGAGAAAGGTTTCACCTTTAATGAGGGCAGCCTGAGCCATCACGCTGATCGGCGTGAAAACAAAAGCCATTCCAAGTCCTATGATTGAGAGTGCTCGCATGCTCCGAGTTTGCACTAATCCGACCAACCGCAGCAAGTTCTCACCCAAGGACTCCCTCCGCCTTTTTCCCACAACCACCTCGCCTCGCCTACTTTCGAGCCTCAGGGGTCACACTCAAACGCGTGGCAACACCCTTGCGCTCCACCACCACGTCAACCGCCTGCCCGATTTTGACAGCATCCAGCGCGTAGGTGTAGTCGTAAATGTTGGCCACCTTCTGTTTGCCAAACTCCACAATCACGTCGCCACCCTGTAATCCGCCTTTTTCTGCCGGACTCCCCGCCCGAACCCCACTCAACTTCACACCCTTCACCTCCGTCGCATAGTCCGGAATGGAGCCAATGTAAGCCCTCAACGTTTCCCTTGAGCCGGACTCCTGCTGCGCTGTTTTCTCCACGCGCGCGAAATCCGGCCGCTCCGGAGCCGCCGCGAGATCTTGAATCATCGCCGCTGCAAACCGCGTAATCCGTTCCAAACCCTCATAATCCAGCTTCTCCGGAGTGTCGCTCGGGCGGTGGTAGTCCTCGTGTGAACCCGTGAAAAAGCTCAGAACGGGAATGCGGCGGGGGTAGAAACTCGTCGTATCCGTGGGCAAATACGGATCGTCCTGAAGTGCCAGGTTGAAACCCGCCACGACATTGCGCTTCTCAATCAACTTCTTCCACGACTTCGAGGAAGCAATTCCTTGCAGGCTCAACTTGTTCTCCCGCAGACGACCGACCATATCGAAGTTCAAGTAAGCAACAATCTTGCTCAAATCCACCGGAGGCTTCTCCACAAACGCCGCTGAGCCGATCAGCCCAATTTCCTCCCCCGACCAAAAGCCGAGGATTACCCCGCGCTTGAACCGTTCGGGATGTGTCTTCCTTTCCAGCGCCAGCGCAGCGCCAACCTCCATTAACAGAGCGGTTCCGGAAGCATTGTCGTCCGCACCGTGGTGCACTCCCCCTTCTTCGCCTGAGCGCGCCAGTGAATTTGATTCCGCTCCCTTCCCGAGATGGTCGTAATGCGCCCCCGCCAACACCCACTCGCCCAGCGAATCCGGCCCCGGCGGAATCACTGCAACAATGTTTCGGTCCGTACCGCGCCGGTGTTCCACTCCCGCCTCAAGGCGCACCTTCACGCCAGGCAGCACGAAGCCTCCGGGCGCGTGCGGGTTTTCTTGGTCCAATTCCGCCTGGATCTCCTTGATCGATTTTCCGGTGCCAGCAAGAAGCGCCTCCGCCACATTTAAGCTCACTGAATGCGCGACAATTCCCGAACCCGCCAAAGTATTGTCCGAAGACAACCCCAGCAACTCCCCAGGCTGCGAAGAAGCGGGTCCGGAAACCACCAGAACCGCCTTCGCACCCCGTTCCCGCGCCAGCATGGCCTTGTATCGCAATCCAGCGTAACGATTTAACTGGGCGCGTCTTGGTGCATCGACTCCTTCAGGAACATACCGCAGCAGCAGCACCACCTTGTCCTTCACCTCCAATCCGTCGTAGGAATTATAACGCAACGCCTCCTTCGCTTCTGGAACAGACAGTCCGTACCCAGCAAAAACAACCTCCGCCTCAGCCGTCCCTGAATCACTGAAGGGCAGAGGACGGAAATCCTTCTCCAGTTTGAAAACCTGCTCCTTGCCGGCGGTCAGCACCGCGAGCGCGTTGTGCTCAGGCTTCAAAGCCACGCCCGCTGGAAATTCAAACTCCTGTGCAAATGCTTTTTCCAAGGGCTCCATCCCGTTGCTTTTTGCGTACTCCGAAATCCAGTCCGCAGAGGCTTTCGCTCCGGAAGTCCCAGTGCGCCTTCCCTCGCGCTCGGGCGCTGCGAGCCATTCCACGTGCGACTGCAGATCTCCCGCGCGGATCTCACCGGTGAACCCCGGCGCCGCCTTGGTTCGAAGCGGACTTTGATCAAGCGCACGCAACACCGCCGCATCATTCCAGTCCGCTATGTGCACCTGGCTTTTTCCATCCCCACCTCGATTGGTTGTCCAACTCAGACGCCGTCCATCAGGAGAAAAAACAGGCAGCCCATCAAACCCGGGAGTGTAGGTCACGCGCACCGGGTCACGGCTTCCCTCGGCGTCCACGACGAAAAGTTCAAAGTTGTCAAACCCCAGCTTGTTAGCAGTGAATATGATGTACTTTTGCGAAGGATGAAAATACGGCGCCCAAGACATGCATTTGAAGTCCGTCAACCTGCGTACATCACCGCCGTCCATCTTCATGGTGTAAATGTCGGCGTTCATTCCCGCGGCATCAAACCGCCTCCAGAGGACGCGCGCTCCATCGGGCGAAAAAAACGGACCGCCATCGTACCCAGGGCTTTCCGTAAGCCGGCGAACATCAGACCCGTCGGCTTTCATGACGTAAATGTCGGCAAAATAGGCGGGGTCTTTCTCAAAACGAGCCCGGTCCTCGGCCGAGAGCTTTTCCAGAGGATAAGCTGCGCGCGTTGAAGAAAACACAATCAAAGAGCCGTCCGGCGAGAAGGAAGCTTCTGCGTCGTATCCAACAGAACGAGTCAGCCTTTTAACTTCAGAGCCATCCACATTTGCGGAATAGATCTCATATTCGGGGTCATAATCCCACGCGTAACGGCGGGTTTTTCCAGAAGCTCTAAATTCCAGTTCCGTCTTTTGCTTCGCCTGTGCCTGAGGATCCTCATGGGTGGAAGAAAAAAGCACCCGTTCAAATCCAGGCTGGAAAAAGGCACACGTTGTTTTCCCAATCCCTGGAGAAACCCGCCGCGTATCTCCCGAAAGAAGGTCAAGTGCATAAATCTGATAGAACGGATTCGAAGCATCGCGTTCGCTTTGAAACACCAAGAACTTACCGTCTGATCGGAAGTAACCCTCACCACTTCGAATCCCCTCAAAGATCAACTGCCTTGAGTTCTTGAGGAACTCAGCCTCCTCGGCGGCATGAACGACCACACCGCTCAGAAGTAAGGCCACGCCTGCTGCTAAAATCTTAGGGGTACGCATAAATCAATCCTTAACGTGAAAGTCGCAAAACATCCAGACGGACAAATCCAACAAAGTATTCTAAGCAATCATCGCTCGCATCCGAGCCCCGGGCATTGTACTGGGCAGGCTGCACATGATTACTTCCGCCGCTTTCAGCAAAAACTGGCCGTGGCTGGCCGCCGCGGGTTCCGGCGTCTTGCTTACGCTTTGTTTCGCCCCTTGGAACCTCCCCTTTCTCATCTGGGTGGCACTGTTGCCTCTCCTCGCAGCGCTCTGGTCTCTCCCGAAAGACGCCCAAAAATGGAAGGCACCCCTCTTAGGCTTCACCTCCGGGATCGTCTTTTTCACCGCAACCTTCTCCTGGCTGAGCGAGCTCGCCGACCTTTTTGACAGCCCCGCCCTGTTCGGACTCCCGCTGCTGCTGGCTGCCTATCTCGCCCTCTACCCTGCGCTCTGGTCCTGGTTGGTGACTTACCCTCCTCACCCGGGGAAAACAAATGCAGCGTCCTCCCTGGCCAATATCAATTTTGCAATCCGCGCAACGTGTGCCTGGGTGGCCCTCGACTGGCTCAGGGGTTGGCTTTTCACGGGCTTTGGCTGGAACTCCCCCGGCGTCGCCCTCCACAACAATCTCGCCTTGGTTCAAATCGCAGATCTCTTCGGTGTGCACGGAGTCACGTTTGTCGTCGTCTTCACAAATATGATCCTCGCTTTGGTGGTGCGGCGAATCGCTCAGACCGCCTCTATCCGGACGCTCCCAAATTTACGGGCCGAGATAATGACCGCGCTCCTTCTCGTGGGCTTATCGGTAAGTTACGGCGTCCGTTGCGTGGTCCAAAAAAACACAGGACCCACCGTTCCCCTTAGAACGATCGCAATCCAGCCCAATATCGCGCAAGAGGAGAAGTTCGACGAGTCCGAGGAGAACGCGGTTCTTAAAAAGATCGAAGCTCTCATGCTGGTGGCGGCAGCCATACAACCGGCGCCGGATCTTTTCCTGTGGCCCGAGGCCGCCACCCCCCGGGGGATGTTCGCCGATGAAGCCAATCACGATTTCACGCTCCGTCAGGCCGCCTTGGCCAAAGCCCCGCTTTTACTTGGAACCCTCGAGCCCGTACCAACCGGACCCGATGGCACCGGTGAAATGTACGAATACAATTCAGCCGTCCTGATCAACAGCCCGGAAAAACCCCTTCAGAGTTATAGAAAGAGGCACATCGTTCCTTTTGGCGAATTCCTGCCGTTCCGAGACTGGCTGCCGCGCTGGGTCCGGATGCTTGTGCCTGGAGATCTCGAGGCTGGGAAGGAAGCAAACCTCTTGTTTCTAGAAAAACCAGCGGTACGCATCGGAGCTCTCGTCTGTTTTGAAGACAGCCTCGCCAGAGAGACTCGCGCGCTTGTTCTGGCGGGTGCGCAAGTGCTCGTGAACCTCACTAACGATTCGTGGTTCGGCGGCAGCGCGGCCGCCGCGCAGCATCTGGCTAACGCAAAGTTCCGCGCAATCGAAACGCGCCTCCCGCTAATCCGGTGCGCCAATACTGGCGAAACGTGCTCCGTCGACGCTCTGGGCCGCGTCGAACAACGCTTGGCGGCGTTTACTGAGGGCGTGGACACCGTGGCCGTGCTGGTGCCGGAGCATCCAGTGCAGACAACCTACACCCGCTTTGGCGACCTCTGGATCGCAGGCTGCGGCCTCGCTGCCCTCGTGCTGGCGCGGCAAAAGCGCCTTTGAACTTAGTTGGAAGCGCTCCACCCACAGGCCCGCGCACTTCAACGTCCTCCCAGACCAGCGCACTCTGCGCGTAACGCCCCCAGATTCCACCCTCACAGAATCCGCCAGTCCAAGAGATCTTCCCACCCCCGTTCTTTCACTACGCGCGCTCTTCAGCCTTATCCTCACTGTGCAACCGCGGGCTCTTCCCAAAGGCTTCCGCCACACTCGGAACGGACTCTGAATTGCCCGATCCCACAACGTCCGTCGTCGCGCGGCTTTCATCACGGCGGGTGAATTTCACGCCCACCAGACGAGATACCCCGTGTTCTTCCATGGTCACGCCGTAAAGAGCGTCCGCCCGCGCAATCGTCTTTTTATTGTGGGAAATAACCACGAACTGGCTCTGTGCCACGAAGCGGTCGAGAATCTTGATGAATCGGTTGATGTTGCTTTCATCCAGAGGCGCATCCATTTCATCCAACACGCAGAACGGGCTGGGCTTGACCATGTAGATGGAAAACAGCAGGGAAACGGCCGTCATCGTTTTCTCACCGCCCGAAAGCAAGGTAATGCTCTGGAGCTGTTTGCCCGGGGGTTTGGCGATGATTTCAATACCGCTCTCCAACGGGTCGCTTTCATCAGTCAAAATCAAATCCGCCTTCCCGCCGCCAAAAAGCTCCGTGAACATCTCCTGAAAATTGACTTTTATCTTGGCAAACGTCTCCGCAAAAAGTTGGCGGGTGGTGTTGTTGATTTTCGCGATCACTTCCAGCAGTTCAGTCTTCGCGTTGATCAAATCGTTGTGCTGCTGTTGAAGAAAGCCCTGGCGCTGCTCCAACTCCTCGTACTCTTGGATCGCCTCCATGTTCACCGGCCCCATCGCGTCCAGACGCTGGTCAATCTCGCGTACCATCGCATCAATGTGCGACCAGTCCATTTCATACGCCTCCGCTTCCACCGAAGCCCCTCCCTCGCTATCCGACTCCACGGGCGCCTCACTCGAAGCCTCCGCCTCCGCTGACGCCCCCCCGCGTGGCCGCTTCAGCGCATCCCGGTACGCCACCTTGAGCTCGTATAAGTCCTTCTTAAATTCCGAAACCTCAATCTGGTAGCGCTTCCGGATGTGCTCCTCGACGATGTTCGCCTTCATTTCCCACTGGTTGAGATGCACCTCCAAGCGGGTGCGTTTTTCCACCAACCCAGACAACTGCGACCGCCGGGCCCGCACTTGGACCGTCTCCTCCTCCACAATGGCCGCCACGGCAGCCCGCTCCGAAAGCAATGCGTTCAAGGCGCCCTCAAACTCCCCGACACGCCCGCGCAACCCTTCCAAGCTCGTCGTAATTTCCGCGGACTCCGCCAGCAACGCAGCCACCCTGCCCCGGTACCCCTCCACATCCGTCTGGCGCTGCTCAATGAGATCCCCCAGCTCCGTGAGCCGAGCCTCCATGGGCTGGCGCTGGGACAACAAGGAGGCGTGCCTCTGTTTTTCCGTGGCCACCCGCACCTTCATTTCGCCTAACTCAGACTGCGCTTCCGCCTCCCTCGCCCGCAGCGCTTCCATTCCTTCCTGAAATTCCTGCCGGCGCTCCTGCTGTTCACCGATGCGCCCGAGAGCAGTATTTACGTCCTCCTCAAGCCCCTCCAGACGCTGTACCGCGTCTGAAAAACGGCTCTGCGCCCCGGCCTGCTCGCCCTCCATCGAAACCTGCTTGCGCTGGGTCTCCCCAAGCTGCCGTTCCAACTGCGCCAACTGCGTCTTCAACCCTGCCAAATCTAAAGCCGATGCGTGTTTCTCCTCCCGCGCCTGCGCCAGGCGCACGCCGCACCCCTCCAATTCCGAGGCCGCTTCCTCCCGCCGGCGCTGCCGCTCCTGCACCTGCGCGCTAAGTCCCTCTAACTCCGCCTCCAAATTCAAAATCTGGTTGCGCCGCTCCAAAACCGACGCCGCTCCAGTGCCGCTCTCCGCGCCCCCATGCAACATTCCGTCCCCAAAGAGCACCTCCCCCTGCAGCGTGACGAGGGTCCAGCCCCGAAGCGGGAAAAGCTTGAGCGCAGTTTCTACATCCGGCACGACCACCGCAAAATTCACAAGCCGTTCAATGAGACGTTGGGCTTCCGGCAACGGCTTAATCTTGTGGATGAGCCAGCACAAAGCCCCCTCCGGAAGGGCTAGGTCTTCGTTTTGAACATGCTCAAAAGCCGCATCCAACTCCTCCAGGGCGAGTACCGTCCGCCCCCCCTTCTGCGCCCGAAGCGTCTTCACTATGTGCCCAGCCGCCTCCGTGTCTTTCATCACGACCGCCTGCAGGTTCGCCCCCAACACAGCCTCCGCCGCAGCCACATACTCCGGCTCCACATCGATAAACTGGGCCAGCGCCCCCTGGACCGCCGGCAGAAAAAAATCTGGATTATCCAACCCCTTGAGCACCGCCTGCGTTCCCGCCGAAAACCCCTCCCCGCTCTCCAACAACCCCTTCAGCACCTCCAACCGTCCCTCCTTTTCAGAAAACACGCGCTGCACCTGTCTCAACTCTCCATCGGCCGTGGACAACGTCATCTGCGCCATCCGCAGCTGCCCCTCCATCTCGTTCACCTCCGACGCGCTCTTGTCCGCCGCCTGCTGCGCAGCCTCCAAATCCGTGCGCGCCTGGGCCAAAAGCTCGCCCACCTCCCCAGCCGCCTCCCGCAGTTGCTCGGTTTCCGCCCCCAAAACCGAAAGCCGCGCCTCCATCCCGTCCCGCTGCTGGGTCATGCTCGAGAGCTGCCCCCGGAGACCCGACACCCGGTGCTCCTCCCTCTGCATCTCCTGAACCACTCCCTGCAGTCCCCGCTCGGCCTCAGCCCGTTCGCTCGCCACAGCATATGCAGCCCCCTGAACCGCCTCCATGCGTCCCTGTTCGCTCGCCAACAGCGCGTTGATCTCCTGCAACTCCTGATCCGCCTCGCGCAAAGCCGCCTCCGCCGCGTGCAAGCGCTCCCGCGCACCCGCCATCTCCCCCTGGTAGCGGGAAATGAGCCCCTCGTACTCCGTTTCCTTCTCCTTGTTGAAAATAATCCGGTTTTCGTGGTTGGAAATCCGGCTGCGTAGATCCGTCGCGTTGCGCCGCGCCACGTCCAACTGCTCCTCCATCGCGGCCAGACTCGCCCGCCGCGCCGCCAATTCACCTTCGCCCGACTCAATCTCCTCTTCCAACTCACTCTGCCGCGCCCGCAACCCCCCAAGCTCGTTGCGATCCGCCTCCCGCCGCTCTTCAATGACCTCCCACTGCCGCCGCGCCGAGTGAGTTTCAAAGGTGCGCAGCTCCGCCAGCAAGCCTTGGTAGCGGCGCGCCTTAGCAGCCTGCCTTTGCATGGAGGCGATCTGCCGGTTGACCTCCTTCACAATGTCATCCAAGCGGATCAAATTCGCCTCCGTCGCCTCCAGCTTCCGCAGCGCCTCCTTGCGCTGGCTCTTGAAACGGGTGATCCCGGCGGCCTCCTCGAAAATCGCACGCCGATCCTCAGGGCGAGACGAAAGAATCTGGTCGATCTTACCCTGCTCCATGATCGAATAGGCCGAACGCCCAATGCCCGTATCCATAAATAAATTATGGATATCCTTCAGCCGGCACGGAGTCCGGTTGAGCAAATACTCCGAGGAACCGTCCCGGAACACCCGCCGGGTGATCGTCACCTCGCTCCAGTCCACTCCAAGCTCCTTCTCGCATTCCGAGAAATTCATGGACACCTCCGCCATCCCCAGCGCCGATCGGGAATCAGTGCCCGAAAAAATAACGTCCGCCATTTCCCCTCCCCGCAGCGCCTTGGCCGACTGCTCCCCCAGAACCCAGCGGATCGCATCCAGCACGTTCGACTTCCCGCAGCCGTTGGGGCCGACCACGCAGGTCACCCCCCGGTGAAACTCAAGGACGGTCTTGGGAGCGAAGCTTTTGAACCCGAATAATTCGAGGGAACGGAGATACATGGCGCCCGTAACTTCGCCCAAGGCAGGAACGGAAGCAAGCCCAACCTGTAGGGGACCCCCTCCCCGCTCCCTACAACCTATAGTGCATCCCTCAAAATGCGCCGGCGCTACAGCGTCTTTAAAAACTTCACCAAATCCCCCACCTTCGGGCTCTTCGCGTTACGCACGTAATACCCCGAAGTCGCTACCCCAACCTGGAGACTCTGCTCCAAATCCAGCCCCAAAATCAGCCCCGTACAGAAGCCTGCGTTGAAATGATCCCCCGCTCCCGTGGTGATTTTGGGCTTTGGAGTGAAAGGGCCCTCCACAAAAGTCGCCCCGTGAGTGTTGGCCGCCGCCGCAAAATGGGTGGGATGAATCACCACCGTGTCGATGTCCAGGAGCTCCTGCAAGCGCAACGCATGGGCCGTCACAGCCGCGTGGTTTTCCTCCGGGGCACGCACGCCGAGAACCTCCCCTACCTGGTGGCTCTCTCTCAGGTTCAACCCGAGCACCACCCGGAAGTGTTTTTCGAATTTGGCGATCTGCTTGAGCACCTCGCCAATATCCCCGCTGGAACGCTTGGCAGGGTCTGCGAGGTCAAAAAAAAGAATCCGTTTGGGTCCCTTGAGCTGCGGGGCGATCACCGAAGCAATCTTCTGAAAGATTCCCTTCATCTGCGTGAGCATCGTCCAGTTCACCAGCGCGATGAACCTGCTTTGGGAAAATATCTTCACCAGCGCCTTCTCAGGAACGTGTTTAATCAGGTTGGCCCAGTTTACCTCCCGCAACGTCTCGTGTTTTCCAAACATCAACTTGCCGTCGTCAAATTCAATGGCGTCGGTCACCCCTGGTTCGGCGATCGAAAACACCTTCGCGGCGGCGGCAAATTCGGTGAAAACAGGGTGGAGCGCCGGTGCTCCCAGGTTGCCAATGTAGGTCACGGCGTTCCCAAAAGCTCCCAGCGCGTTGGCCATGATCGGACCGTTGCCCCCCAGTTTGCGCATCTGCACGACCATCTCCATGTTTGCACTCAGACCGGCCGCCTCCCCAATTTTTTCGGAAAACTCCGTCATGCGTTCCATCCGCGTGTACTTAAGAGCGGACTCGCGCGCCTTTACAACGTGCAGGATATTGTCCACAAAACCGTCAAATCCCACCAGCACTTTAGTTTCCTTTAACTGGGCGGACGCGTTTTTTAGCGAGTCAATCACTTGAAGCGGGAGCGGTCGGGAAGAAGACATCGCGGCATCATAACTAGCAAACCCTGCCCTGCCCAGCCCCGAACTTCTCCAACTAGAAAACCTTAGCCGAAAACTGCACCTGCGTTTCAGTGCACTCGCCGGCAAAAAATCCATCCTCCCCCACCCAGCCGCTCGCCTCCGGAGGCTCTTGCCATTAGCCTGCAAACATGAGCCCCGATGGATTAATCGCCGTGTCCCCGCGACACTCCGTGCGACTGGCACAGGAGTACCACCACCTGGTACTGCATCCCCCTGGAAACGATTTTGTTGTGCGCACACTCGCCCACCGCAAAGCGGGCGGTTTGCCCCTGATGGCCGCTGAACTCGTCATCGCCGGAACCGAGTCCCGCAAGGCCTATCCTCTGACAGAAATTTATCCGCTGCATTTCCGCAAAACCTACTTTCCAGCAAGCCTCCACGGAGACCCCCAAGTGGAATTCGAACGCCAGCAGCGCGCCTCTGAATTGCTGCCCGTGCCGCCCCCCATCGGATGGTCGCCCCTGAGTTTCCGCAGCTGTTTTCTGCCCGGAAAACCCTATAACCGTATCTCTCCCTTCGGGGTCGACCCGGAGGAGGCCAACATCCAAGTCGCCCTTGACTTGGAAATCGCAGCCGCCGCCGGACTCTGGCACCTGCTGGCCCAGGCGCACGCCCACATTTCAACCCTCCACCACGCCGGATTTGTGCACGGAGACATGGAGTTGCATAACTTGATCGTGTGCCCCTCTCCTCTGGAAACCCACCTCATTGACTTTGAAAACGCCCGGAACCAGACCGACATCAGCGAGCCTTCCTGGAACAAAGCCCGCGCCGCCGACCTGCGCATGGTGCTCAGGGAAGCCGTTTACCTGCAATGCCGCCTCGGCCAGCAACAGGGCCCCATGGCTGATGCCACCCACGACTCCCTCGACAGTCTCTTTAACGCCCCTAATCGGTTTCGCCGGGCCATCCAGAGACAGGCGGGACTTTAACCCACACACACGAGTCCCCCCACACGAGTCCCCCCACACGGGGCAGCCCTCGGGAGGCGTTGGCTTCCGGCAATACGCACACCCAGCAGGTCTCCCCACGCAGGCCAAACTCACTAAGATTCGCCTGTGAGATCACTTGCGTTAAAGCAGTCTGTTATTAAGGTAAATGACTAGCATCATGAAAGTGCCGCTCCGCAAATTTATCCTCACCCTCACCGCCTTAGGCACCTCTTTCGTGGCTTCTCCCGCCGCTCTCGCCGAAGGCCTTTCCGCTGAAGCCTACATTGTTATCGACCATCATACCGGCCACGTACTCCGGGAATTCAATGCGAACAAGAAGCTGCAAGTCGCCAGCCTCACCAAAATCGCCACCGCCGCAGTCGTGCTCGACTGGGCCAACGCTAGCTCCGAAAGCCTCGACCAGTTCGCCACCGTCCCCTCCCTCCGCCCAGAAATCATGAACACTCAGGGCGTCCGCTGGAGCGCCGGGGACCGAGCCTCCCTCAAGGACCTGCTCTACGCCTCGGTGCTCCAATCCGACAACGTCGCCGCCCAAACCCTCGCCTCCCACGTCGGTCGCGCGATTTCCGGAGGAAACGACCCCGATCTGCACATCATTTCCTTTGTCGCGCAGATGAACGCTCTGGCGCGAAAGCTCAACATGCCAAACACGCGGTTCCTCAACCCTCACGGCCTGGACACGCTGGAACGCAAACTTCCTTATTCCACCGCAGAAGATATGGCCAAACTGAGTGCCTATACCATGAGCACCCCCGCCTTTCTTTTCCTCGTCTCCCAACGCGAACGACGCATCAGCGTCCAGCGGGAAGACGGCTCAAAAAGCGAATTCAAGCTTGTAAACACCAACCAATTGCTTGGCAAAAACGCCATCGACGGACTCAAAACCGGTACCACCAAACGCGCAGGCGAATGCCTCGCAATTTCCGCAGCCCGCTCGCCTGAAGTCCGCAAAGAAGGCGAAAGCTTTTTCGTCACCCCCCGCCGGCTAGAAGTCGTTGTCCTCGGCTCAAACAACCGTTTTGCTGAGGCTCAGGAACTCTTGAATGCAGGCTGGGGGGAACACGAAGCCTGGATCGCGTCAGGCCGCCCAGAGACTCCCAGACCCCAGAAGCGCAGCCTCGTCGGCAACTAGGCCCTCGCCTGCCTCAGGCGGCAAAGAGAGCCGTTCAGCGGAAACTCGCTCCATCCGACCCGATCAAACCCTGCCCAGGCGAGTTCGATTCCGTCTGCCCGCTCTGGTTCCTCCCCACTCGCAATCTCATCCAGTGCTTCGCTCGCTGCCCGTCCCGCCAATGCCAACTTGGAGGTGCTGCGCAAACAAATCGATGCGCTGCGCGGAGATGCTTGGTGGGATGGCCCCGGATTTCTGGCCTATTTGTATTTGGGGGGACATTGCGCAAGGGGACAGGGTGAGGCCCGTGATCGCCAGAAGAAGGAAACGCGGGTATGACGAGCGAATGGCGAGATATTACTCTTGGCGACTTTGTCGCGCTTCAAAGGGGACATGATCTTACAGAACCCGAGCGCCGGACTGGTCGCATTCCTGTAATAGGCTCTGCTGGGCCTAACGGCTTTCATGACACCTCGCTGGCTAAAGGTCCCGGAATCGTGATTGGCCGAAGCGGCGCATCGTTTGGTCAGGTGCATTTCTCGAAAGAGGATTTCTGG
>QQND01000003.1 GCA_003402745.1 Verrucomicrobiota bacterium | reverse complement strand
GTGTGATCGTGACTGGGCGCGCAGTGATCGTCAGCAACCCTGTCGATGTTGCCACGGTGTAGTTCGTGTTGATCCCCTCTGCATTGAAGCCTGAGGCGCTAATGACACGACCACCGACATTTTCGCCAGCGACCCGGCTCAACGTGCCCGTGAGCGTGTCAGCCCCGATAAGATTGCCGGTTGTGACCGAGTACGTGAGCAAAGGGTCCGTATTGCCGTAGACCTTCGTTTTTGCATCTGGCGTGATCGTGACCGGGCGGGGGCTGATGGTGTAGGAAACTGCAGCGCCGGTATTTAAGAGGTAGGAGCTACTTCCTAACACGATGCCACTGGCATAAGTGAGGCTATAACCGCCAGCGCTGGAACTGGCCGTCGGACTTCCAGTCCACACGATAGTCCCGGAAGGATTGGCAAGCTCACTCGGGATGACGTTGCCCTCCGTAATTGCATCGTAGAGAGAATACGTGAACGCGGGGGTGTTCCCGTAGATGCTGCTCAAGCCAGTGTTCAGGCGCAAATAAACTGGGGTCGCAGCTTCTACCTCTGCGAATACTGGGCTGGTCTCCCCGAAAGCATAAAATGCCTGAAATGCGTTTACACCCCTCAACAAAACTGTGTTTTCAGACAGGAAGACTCCGTAGGTGGCAGTCGGATTAGTGTCGGCCGCGATCCATGCGTTAGCATCTTGTGACAGGGTCAAGATACCCGGTCCGGTTTTGGCCAAGCTGAATGACTCGCCAGTGTTTCCTCCGATGATCGGTGCCTTGATTGCGCTTGCTTGACCGGCGTAAAGCGAAAGTCTGCCCTCTAAAATAGCCAGGCTGTCCCCCTCGATGTTGATTGCACCGTTTGTGCCCACAAATGACGGAATACTGCCCTCTCCAAGGTTTGCGTACGTGGAGATGCCGAAGCGGCTGGTACCTAATCCTTGGTAACCCTTGAGTGTGATGTTCCCCTCCCCAGCTTTGATGTAAGTCTGTGGGCCAATATGAATACCAGCCGAACTGGCCCAATAACTCGAGTTGTCTGCAGTTGAATTCCCCCCATGTCCCTCCAGATGGACGGAGCCGTTCCCAGTCGTTACAATCGCGTTGCCTCCAAAACCTCCTGAAATAAAAATCCCACTCCCCTCCGTTTGTGCCGTGGTAGAGCCTTTCCCCCTGATCACAATATTTCCCCCTGAAGAGCCGACCGGAATCACCGAGCTCAGCTCTGGCGATGCGAAAAAGAGGCCTGGGATCGATGAACCGCTTCCGGTGGCATCAATGTTCACCTCTCCGCTTAGCCTGACCCCCTCCATATTGTCATGTCCGACAGCGAAATCACTTGCTGCCAAGTCTCCACCTCCAAGCGTGATATTCCCCCCATAACTAACCAGACTCCTTAACAACTTGATGGATCCTACGTTTCCGCCCCTCGCCCTCGCTGCAATCACGATATTCAGCGGCGCAGTGGCGGCCCCAAAGATTCCTCCGTCCAGGCTCTCAAGATCGCCAATCACCACGTCCCTATCCGCAGCAAGCGTCAAAGTGGTAGCGGGCAAAATAGAGTCAGGATCCGAAGCTCTGGTAACTTTGTCGTACACAATGATGTCTCCGTTTCCTCCATCGGCATCGCTTGTCTGGATGGTCACGTTGCCAGAGCGAAGGCTAAGCCCCAAGGTCTCGGCTCCGATGGTGCTACCTGTCGCCAAGCTATCTACCACCGATCCGCCTGCGCCCGGCGTGATCGCAAAATCCAACGGGTCAATCAACCACGTCCCGGGTTTGCCCTGCGCTGCCAGGGTCGTCACGCGCACATCGTCTGCAATTTTCACGTTCGCCGCGCTCGTTTCGATGAACCCGCCGTCGCCGCCGTTCGGGGCGCTGGCATCCAGTTTGCCAGCCACCACGATGCGGTCCGTCTCCATCCCGCCCATCAGGTAAATCTTGCCGTCCTTGCCGGCAGAGAGCGTCTTGGCTTCCGTGATCCCCGTGTGATTGATCACCGTACGGGTCACCTCGCCCAAGGCCTTCGCGGTGAGGTAGACCAACCCGCCGTCCGCCCGAATGGCGCCGCCTTGTTCTATGAGCGCATCCAGCACGCCCTCGTCCACTTTAATCTTGATCGGGCCGCCCAAATCCAAGGTGACGCGGTTGCCTGCACCGGCGAGAACGGAGCCTTCCGGCGCCACGATGTTGCCTGTGTTGATCACCTTCGCTGAAATGAGTCCGACATAGCCTCCCTTGGCCGCGGTAATGTTCCCTTGGTTCACAATGGTCCCGCTTCCCGCGCCGTCAAACGTGTAGCGACCCGCCATGAAATCTTCGGTCTTCATGCTGAGCGTGGACGCGACAATCCCGCCCACATTCACCTGCGCAGACGGGGTAAATAAAACACCGTTCGGGTTCAGCAAGAAGATCTTCCCATTTGCATTGAGCGCTCCTTGGATCACGGAAACGTCGTTTCCCACGACACGGTTTAGGGAGACCGCGCTGGCAGAGGGTTGCACAAAGTTTACCGTGTTCCCGGCGCCAATGTTAAAGCTCTGCCAGTTGGTCGCCACGTTCGAAGTGGTCTGCGTCACGGTAAGCGTAGAGCCGCTTTGGGAGATGCTGGCGGCTCCGGAAACAATCTGCCCACCGGTCGGCAGGGACGCGGGTGCCGCATAAACGCAGGGCTGCCCCAAAAAAGCTGCACCCGCGCCAAGGCCCGCAAAAGCGGCAAGCCTGAGAGACTGTGCGAGCGGCACGTCGACTGGCGTCCAGGCGAAAAAACTTCTAGCGGGGCGGTGCGTCTTTGATTGCTTCATAAAACTTGGGTCCGTCCCTAAATGCGACTCGCCTGGTGTCCTAGCGAAAGTTGCTGAAGTGGCCGCAATCGTCTCTGAAGTGGGCTTTGCGTCGTTCTCCCGCATTGTACCGCAGACCGCTCTGGCCTTTATAAAACGAGCAACGCGGTCCACCGCTCGCGATCGTAGGGACAACACTTTTCGGGGTGATGCCACGCAGCGAAAGCCTCCATCCGTCATCTCCTCTACTCAGGCCAAAACGACGGAGAATTTAATCCCTGCATATCCTCGATTTAAAACGCGGTGGTCAATTTTATCTGGATCGAGCAGTGTGCTCAATTGACCGACCGACGGCTTCGGAGGGTTTGCATGTCCTTTGAATTTTCCGCCTTTCTTTCCCTCCGACAGACTCTCCCTCTTCAATCTGCCGGCTCGTTGACCGCTTCCAATGCCGCTCAGCGCCACTGTCACACCTTATAGGAGATAACTCTTCGCGGTAGGTACACCCAAAAAAGGTGACCCTGTTTTAGGCGCATTGGTGGGTCTTGTTGCCATTGGCTGTCGGCGGATGAGGCCGAGCAGAACGATGCCGAGAGCAAGCGATAGCATGGAATACAACATGCCCGCTGGATCAGCGCGTGCCTAAGGCGAAGTACTTTCTGTCCTTAATATCTTTGGAGTTCAGGTGTTTACCTCGGTATTTTTTAGGTAAAAAGATTCCGCAGAGGGTCTGAGGCCTCGCAAAATCAGGCCGGCCAATGAAAATCGGCTGCAACATCTATAGAATGCGTTAAGATGAGGTATGAAAATTAGCTACATTAGCGCCGGGCTTGCGGGATTCGCCGTGGCGCTCGCTTGCCGTTACTACTTTGTAACGGTCGAGAATACCAAGATGCGAACGGAGGGGTTTGAATTTCAGCAACTCGTGGAGTCCTTGCAGCCGCAGCTGCAGGCCAAAAAGCAGCAACTACAGGCTCAGCAGGAAAAACTCAACAAGGGTTCAGCCATCAGCCAAAGCATTGGGCCCGCGGTTTTGGGAGACATTCGGAGCAGTGCTGACAAAAATAACAATTTGAAATTAAAGGAGCTTCTGTCGAAGTACGGTGTCAGGGAGGCTGGAGCAGCCACGCCCCCTGCGGGAGCGGCCACGCCCCCTGCGGGAGATGGCGGCGCGGCAGTGCCTGCGAAAAAGGGGGGCAACTAATATGAGCGAATTCACGAATCAGGAAGATAAAGGTCAGTCGCTGGCGTTGGCTGGGATCGCGCTGGTTGCGGTGCTTTTTTTCGGGACTCAACTGCGTGTGGGTGCTTTGGAAAAACCAATGCTCGAGGCGCAGTTGAACTATTCAGCGCAACGTCTGACGGCGACGAAATCAGCCCAGACCCAGGCGGATGAGTCTCTCAAAAAAAGGGATGAGCAGATGAAGGCGCTCTCGGAAACGGAGGCGAAATATGCGGCTCTGTTGACCGAGTTGATCGAACTGGCCAAGACCGATGTTGACGCGCGCGCCATCACTCAAAAGTGGAAGATCCAGCAGCAGGGGCAGGCAGGGGCCGCGGAGTCCAGTGTCCAAGATACGAAGCCGGTGAAGGTGCAGCCTGTGGCGCCGCAGCCGCCCAAACCAAAGGCGCCCTAGCCGAGGACCCTTCGCCAGGGTGGGGTGCGGTCTGTGCTGAGAAGACGGCCCCACGGGAACTCAACGAACGACAACGATGCGCCTTGATCTTTGGCTGTGGGCAGTTCGTGCTTACAAGACGCGGCCGCTTGCTGTGAGCGCCATAAAAAACGGGAGGGTCGAGATTGGAGGGCTGCCCACGAAACCTTCGCGCATCGTGAGGGCGGGTGAGGAGGTGGCGCTCCGAATTGATACGGACGTGACTATTTGGACAAGGACGCTGTGTGTTCTGGAAACGCCGCGGACTAGGGTTGGGGCTAAACTCGTCCCCCTGTATGTGGAGGACCGCACTCCGCCTGAGGAGCTTGAAAAGGCTCGGTTGAGACCTGGCTCAATTTCTGGATTCAGGCCGCGGGGTGCGGGACGGCCGACCAAGCGAGATCGACGCGCTTGGGACGAGCTGGACGGGGGTGAGGAAGAGACGGCCGTCTCTGAAAAATGATTGGGAACGAGGCGAGGCCTTTCCGAGGAATCACGATCTGGCTAGGATGCCCAGGCAGCGGGTGATGAGGGCGGTCCAGCCAGTTTGATGGCTAGCCCCCAAGCCGGAGCCGGTCTCCCCGTGAAAGTATTCGTGGAACAACAGATGATCGCGCCAGAGCGGGTCTTGCGCATGGGGATGGTGTTTTCCAAAACAGGGCCTGCTCCCGTTTTTATCCAGTGTGAAAAGAGAGGACAAGCGGCGGGCCAGTTCCTGAGAGACTTCGTTTAAATTGACCCAGCGACCGGAGTTTGTGGGAAGCTCGACCTTGAGGCTATCGCCGTAAAAGTGGTGGTAACGCTCCAGAGCCTCGATGAGGAGATAATTGATCGGGAACCAGATTGGACCACGCCAGTTGGAGTTGCCGCCGAACAGACCGCTGCGGGATTCGCCAGGTTCGTAGTTTATGGAGTAGTACGTGCCGTTGAGTTCGATTCCATAGGGCACCCTCCCATGGGCTTGGGAAAGGGAACGGATGCCGTGTTCTGAAAGAAATTCGGTTTCGTCGAGGACGTGTTTGAGAAGGCGTTCGAGTCTCTCTTTAGAAGGAACCGAGAGGAGGCGTAAAAGGTGGTTTTCGGAACCCTTGCCCGTGTTCGTCGAGCCCACATGTTTTGCGAGATCCGGCCGCGTTTTCAGGAACCATTCCAATCTGGCTTTAAAGCCTGGCAGTCGGTTGATGACACGTTCGTCGAGGACCTCGACGGCGAGCAGGGGGATGACGCCCACCAGGGAGCGGGTGCGCAAGGGAATGGAGGCATGCCGCTCCACCAGGAGACGGTCATAATAGAAACCATCCTGCTCATCCCAGAGGCCGTCCTCTCCGAGGGAATTCATGGCGTCGACGATTTGAATGAAGTGTTCGAAAAACTTGGACGCTATGTTTTCGTACGCGGGTTTTTCCTGGGCCAATTCGAGCGCCATGGAAAGCATCGAACCGCAGTAAAAGGCCATCCAGGCGGTGCCGTCTGCCTGGGCTAGAGAGTGGCCGCAAGGGAGCGGTTTGGAGCGATCGAAGAGGCCGATATTGTCGAGGCCGAGGAACCCCCCGGCGAATATATGTTTGCCGTTGATGTCTTTGCGGTTAACCCACCAAGTAAAGTTCACTAGCAGCTTTTGAAAGCAGCGTTCGAGAAAGTCTAAATCCCGGCTGAGTTTTGTTCCGGAGATTTTATAGACGCGCCAACACGCCCAAGCATGTACGGGTGGATTGACGTCGTTGAAGTTCCATTCGTAGGCGGGAATCTGCCCACTCGGGTGCATGAACCATTCGCGGAGAAGCAGCTCGAGCTGGCCCTTTGCGAAGTCGGGATCAACCGTTGCCATCGGGAGCATGTGGAAAGCCAAGTCCCACGCGGCAAACCACGGGTACTCCCACTTGTCTGGCATCGAAAGCACGTCGTTGGCGTGAAAGTGACTCCAGTCGCCATTCCGCACCAAGCCGCGGCCTTCAGGCGGTGCTGGCTGGCCGGGGTCGCCTGACATCCACGAGGGAACCACAAAATGGTAGAATTGCTTGGACCAGAGCAGGCCCGCATAGGCCTGGCGGGCCACCAGTCGTTCGTCTTCAGAGAGCGAAGCCGGAATTTGCCCAGCATAAAAGGCGTCCGCCTCAAGCCTACGGGCTTCAACGGTTTTGTCGAAACCCGAAAAAGCGGCTTTTGCGCCCTTGTCGTCTTTTGTATGGCACAAACGCAGGCGGAGAACGGCACGGCCTCCACCGGGGATGTTCAGACGGTAGTTAGCCGCCGCTTTGGTGCCATGTGTGAGGCGCACCGCGCTTGCGTCTCCCTGGATTACGGCACGATGGAAACCGTCCTTGGCGAAACCGCTGGCGTTTTGCACGCCATAGAGTGCCTCAGTATTTGTCTCGTTTTCCGTGAAGAGCAGGGGTGCTTCCTGCTCCGTCCGCAAGAGGAAAGCTCCTAAGGTTTCATGCTCGGCAAGAACGGTTTGTGCATCCTGCGCACGCAGGGAAGGTTTGGCCTCGGTGGCGCCGTGCACCTCTCCCCAGCTCCAAGTGTTCCGAAACCAAAGCTTGGGCAGGACCGTGAGGAAGGCTGCCTCTGCCGCTCTGTTTTCAACGGTGACTCTGATGAGAATGTCTTCGGGACCTGCCTTCGCATACTCCACGAAAACGTCGAAGTACCGGTTGTCTTTGAAGGCATCGGTGTCGTGCAGTTCGAACTCGTCCTCGTGTTTTCCGCGCGCTGCATTGTGGCGGAGTAATTCTTCGTAGGGAAACGCGCGCTGCGGATACTTGTAGAGCCCGCGCATGTAAGAATGCGTCGGCGTCGAGTCTAAATAATACCACTGTTCCTTGGCATCCTCGCCGTGATTGCCTTCTGGATTTGTGACGCCGAAGAGACGTTCCTTCAGGATCTGGTCTTGGCCGTTCCAAAGCATCAGACCAAAGCAAAGCCGACAACGACGGTCGCTGATTCCAAGGAGGCCATCCTCCCCCCAGCGGTAGGCGCGACTCCGGGCGTGTTCGTGGGGGAAATGATTCCACGCGTCACCCGAAGCGGAATAATCCTCCCGTACGGTACCCCACTGGCGTTCTGAGAGATAGGGGCCCCAGCGACGCCAGTCTTCTTCGCGGTTGGTGCCCTTTAGAAGACGCTGTTGCTCTGGCGTGGGGAGGCTCATAAGAGGGCGGTCGGTGCGAGTTACTCGATCACCTTGAGCTGGATATGTCGGTATTCCATGGTCCCCCGGTCTGCCTCCAAACCAATCGGGCCGTCATCGGGCAGCTTGAGTGCCGCTTCGAGAATTTCGCCATTGCAGGTGCAGTGCGCTACGTTGTCTTTAACGATGACCTCGATCGTATTCCAGTCTTGGGGTTTGTATTTTCCGAGGGTGTAATACGGCCCAGCCATCCAGTAATCCCGGCACTGCAATTGGGGTTTGCGCAAAAAGATGCCGCTGTCTGCGTTCACGGCAGCCCGGAATTCGAGTTTGAGGTGAAAGTTTTTTGGAAACGTTTCAACGGTCCAAAGCTGTCGAAGACGCGGTCCGTCGGCTTGCGGGTGGACGGTTAAAACGCCGGATGATGCCGAGTAGCGCTTGTCTGAGGCTTCTGGCTTTCCTTCGAAAACTTCGGCAGCATTGTAGCTCCATCCAGAGAGGTCCCGGCCGTTGAAGAGAGACTTGAAGCCGGCCTCCGGCTTCCATGCTACCTGCGTCTCGGGAGGGGCGGATTGCAGGTGCGGCGCTGGGGAAACTGCTGCGAACAAAAGGATGGCAGAGGCCATTCTGGCTAGTGGTTTTATGGGAAGGTTCATGAGAGGGTTCTATTTGGTTAATTCGGGGAGCGCAATGCCGCAAGGGAAGCCCGTGCAGGGTGCGGGCTTCCCTTGCGGCCGGAGTGTTATCGAGGGGATGGTGCGGGCCCTCCTTTGAAAGAGCTTTGAGAGGCAGGGAGCCCAAGCCTGGTGCGCAAGTTTGCGGGCTTGCCGCTCTGCCCTCAGAGCTAAGCACCACCCGAGAGGAACCGGTCCTTGAAACGACCCATAGCGTGTGGCAGTTACCGAACCCGACGAGGAAACGGCTCGACCGCGTAGCCTTGTTCACTCAAATTCGTCCCCTTTATGTCCAATTCTCTTTCAGTCGGGTTCATCGGAACGGGCGTGATGGGGCGCAGCATGGCCTCTCATTTGCTCAAGGCGGGTCACACGGTTCATGTCTACAACCGGACCCGCGAGAAGGCTCAGTCTCTTTTGGAGGCAGGGGCTCATTGGCATGAAACCGCTGGCGATGTCGCAGCAGCCTCGGATGTGGTGATCACGATGCTGGGCTTTCCGACGGATGTGGATGCCACGTATTTTTGGGGCGGGGGAATAATTGAAAAAGCCAGGCCGGGAGCGTTGCTGATCGACATGACAACATCGAGTCCGCTGCTCGCAAAAAGGATATCAGAAGCAGCATCCAGCAGAGGGCTCTCTGCCTTGGACGCCCCTGTTTCTGGTGGTGACATTGGAGCTCGGGAGGCGCGACTTGTCATCATGGTGGGAGGAGAAAGCAGCGCCTTCGAGCGGGCGAAGCCGGTTTTTGAGTTGTTGGGAAAAAACATTGCGTTACTCGGGGGTGCGGGTGCAGGGCAGCATTGCAAAATGGCCAACCAAATTTCCGTTGCGGTGGGAATGGTGGCTTGGTGCGAGGCTCTCGCTTACGCGCAGAAGGCGGGTCTGGATCCAGCGGCGGTGCATCAGAGCATCAGCGGAGGGGCGGCCGGAAGTTGGGCTCTGACAACTTTGGCCCCCCGTGCGTTGTCGGGGGATTATGCGCCGGGCTTCTACGTGAAGCACATTCTTAAAGACATGCGTATCGCTCTGGAAAGTGCGGCCGAGCTTCATCTCGAACTGCCCGGGCTGGCCGTGGCAAAGGGGCTTTATGATAAAGTCGCCGCTCAGGGTTGGGAAGACTGTGGGACTCAGGCGCTTTACCGGTTGTATCTCACGTTATGAGCCAATCCCGTTCTTTTCGGAGCCGGGTGCTTGCCGGTGAATGGTTGTGTGGGTCCTTTATCAACCTTGGGTCTTCATTGACCGCGGAGATTGCGGCGCGCGCCGGCTTCGACTGGCTGATGCTCGACTATGAGCATGGGCCTGGTTCTGAGGAAACTTTGCTTCACCAGTTGCAGGCGGTGTCCGCTTCGGGGGTTGCTACAATTGTTCGGATCGCGGACAACGAGGCACCCCGCTTTAAACGAGCGTTAGACCTTGGCTCCGACGGTGTGATGGTGCCCTATATTGGCAGCGAAGGCGAGGCGCGGGCAGCCGTTGCAGCCGTCCGATATCCGCCGTACGGGATCCGGGGAGTTTCAAAGTTCAACCGGGCTGCTGGGTTTGGACAGGCGTTTGATGATTATTATCAGCATGCGCATGAGCGTCTTGTGACGATGGCCCAGATCGAAACGCCGGAGTCTCTTGAGCGGCTTGATTCGATTGCTGGCGTTGACGGTGTGGACGTGCTTTTTGTGGGCCCGCTGGATTTGACGACAAACCTTGGAATCCAGGGGCAGTTCGATCACCCGACTTTTGTGGCTGCCCGGCGGGAGGTGGCTGGTGCTGCGAAACGCGCGGGCAAGGCTGCCGGGATTCTGGCGACTGCGGCAGCTCAGATCCCTGTTTTAAGGTCTGAGGGTTATACTGTGATTGCTTTTGGCTCTGACGGCGGAGCCGTGACAGCCGGGCTTGCCCAGTCCCTTGCGGCGCTTCGGGCTGGGTAACAGAAACACAACCGAAGGAATTACCTGACTTATGCGTATCGTTGAAATGCACATCACCCCGATCGCCTTGGGGGATCCGCCTCTTTTAAACGCGGCCGGCTTGCACGCACCCTTTGCGCTGCGGACGGTTGTGGAGCTTGTCACCGCGTGTGGAATCACCGGACTGGCGGAGGTTCCCGGCAGCGCGGCCGTGGACGCTGTGTTGGAGGAAGCGCGCGCGGTTGTGGTGGGAGCTGATCCTCGCAACTGGCATTCGCTGAAGGGTTCTCTGGAGAGGCACTTCAAGCCTGAATCGTCTGCTGCCCGGGGGGATGCCCCTTGGGACCAACGCAAAATCGTGCAGGTTTTCAGTGCTCTTGACGTCGCCTGCCTGGACATTGCTGGCAAAGCCTATGGAGTCCCCGTGGCTAATCTGCTCGGAGGTGTCGTGCGAGAGATGGTGCCCTACTCGGCGTACCTTTTCTACAAATACGAGGGAGCTGGCGGCTCTCTTGCCTTTGACGTGGATCCTGGGGCGACGGGTTGGGACGCTGCCCGGCAGCGGGCGGCCCTCGATCCGGAGGGAATTGTGGTCCAAGCGAAGGCAATGGTGGATGAGTTTGGGTTTCGTTCCATCAAGCTCAAGGGAGGTGTTTTCGAACCAGAGCAGGAAGTCGCTGCATTGAAGGCGCTCCGTTCCGCGTTTGGTCCCGAAATTCCAATCCGGTACGACCCGAATGCGCTGTGGTCGGTTGAAACGGCGGTACGCTGGGGGCGGGAACTTGAAAACGTTCTTGAATATTTTGAAGATCCTGTGCGTGGACAGGTCGCAATGGCCGAAGTACGGCACAGTGTTAAATTGCCTCTGGCGACCAACATGTGCACTACTTCGTTTGCGGATCTTCCGGGAAGCGTTCGGCACGGGTCGGAAGATATCATTCTGACGGACCATCATTACTGGGGGGGACTGCATTCCTCGATGGAGCTGGCGTCTTTCTGTCGGTCCTTCGGCTTGGGTGTTTCGATGCACTCCAACAACCATGCGGGGATCTCCATGGCCGCGATGACGCACTTGGGGGCCGCCATGCCAAATCTAAGTTACGCTCTCGACACTCACTACCCTTGGCAGTGGGAGGAGATCATCGTAGGGGGGCGGATGAAAATTGAAGACGGTTGCGTGACTCTGCCCAAGGGGCCGGGGCTTGGTGTGGAGTTGGATCGGGTCGCTTTGGAACGTGCACATCAGAATTACCTGCGGTGTGGACTCAAGGAGCGAGACGATGAACCGGAGATGCAAAAGAAGGTTCCAGGTTGGAAGTTTAAGGCGACGCGTTGGTAGAAATCTCCCGTTTTTCACCAAGGCTCAGCAATTTAGCAGTCGATCTTCCTGTCTCCTTCCATGAAACGTTTACTCACATCACTTGGTTTTCTTTCTGCCGCATTCACACTTTGTGCGCAGCAACCCGTTCAGCCGCCGAAAGGGGAGCCAACGAATGCTGCCGAGGCCGCGGCTCAGAAAGCAGTGAGCGAGGCCGTAGTGGAGGAGAAGTACAATGTCTGGTTGAGCGCTCAGTCTCCTGAGGCGCAGGCGTGGGAAAAGGTGCTCCGGGAGAATCTAGGGGGATTTTACCTCCCGATTCACAAAAAGGAGAAAGCTTCCGGAAAGTCGAATGCATGGGATTTTGTGGTTGATGCTCCGGGCCTTCCCCGCGTTTTGCTGATCGGGGACTCTGTTTCACGCGGTTACACGCAGGCGGTGCGGGCGGCTTTGGCGGGTAAAATGAACGTGCATCGTGCCCCTGAGAATTGCGGACCGCCGGCAAACGGCCTGAAGAAAATTGAGGTGTGGCTGGGGGAGGGGAAGTGGGATGTCATCCATTTTAATTTTGGAATTCACGACAAGAATACACCACTGGCCGACTATAAGCAGCGGCTGGAACAACTGGTGGAGAGAATGTCCAAGACGGGCGCGAAACTCATTTGGGCCAGCACTACTCCGATTCCAGATGATCTGCCGAAAAACCAAAGAGCTTCTTCGATAGTGGAGCGTAATAGGACCGCAGAGGAGGTCATGAAAATGGCTGGGGTTCTTAGTGATGACCTTTTTGGCGCAATTAGTCCGCATCTGGCTGAATTACAGAATCCAAACGACGTCCATTTCAGCGGCAAAGGATACGAGTTTTTGGGCGGACGCGTTGCGGAATCGGTGCAGGCGGCCTTGAAGTAAAGCTCTTGTTTCTCTGTTTTGGATGAACTTACGGAACCCGATTTTGAGCGCCGTTTTTATGGCGGTCGTCTCTGCGTCTCACGCGGTCGAACCGATTCCGGCTTTTGCTTCTGGAACGCGAGTTTTGTTTCAGGGAGATTCCATCACGGATGGGAACCGCGGGCGGAGTTCCGACCCGAACCACATTCTAGGGCACGGCTATGTGTTTGTAATCGCGGCCCGTCATGGTGCCGCATTTCCGGGTGATGCGGTTGAGTTTATGAACCGGGGTGTGAGCGGGAACACGGTCTTGGACCTGGAGAAACGTTGGGAGAAAGACGCGCTGGAACTCAAACCCGACTTGCTTAGCGTCATGATTGGGGTGAACGACGAGGGGAAGGGCGTTGCCTTGGATGTTTACGAGGAGGTCTACGACAGGTTGCTAACGGCCTCAAGGGAGGCGAATCCGAAGTTAAAAGTGGTGCTCTGCGAGCCTTTCGTAAGGCCATCGGCCGTAGTAAGTGAAGGCATCCTCAAGCGCCGGGAGATTGTTTCCCGCCTTGCGCAAAAACACGGTGCCGCCGTGGTTCGTTTCCAGCCGGTTTTCGACGATGCAAGCAAACGGGCGCCTGCCGCGTATTGGATTTGGGACAACGTGCACCCTACTTATCGTGGGCACCAGTTGATGGCGGATGAGTGGGAGCGAGTGGTGCGTGAATTCTGGCGGTAGCCAGAATGTGTGCGTTTCCACCGGTGTTGGTTTCGCTGTGTGTGGCGCTAATCAAACCGGTTATGAAGCCAAGTATAAGGAAAGTCGTTTCCTGGACAGTCCGTGGGCCAGCGTGGAGGGTTGATTTCGCGGTGCGCTTTCACGACGGCCCATTTGTTGTCAACTTTGCCCACGCGTTGGCGCAGATAGCGGAGAAGTTCGTCGAGAGACTCGAGCTGCTTTTGGGTGGGTTTCCCCTGATTGAAATCGCCTACCAGACAGATGCCGAGAGCGATATTATTTAAATAATCGCTGTGGACGTGGCCTCCGTTGATCTGTTTGCGCCAGCGGCTCCCGACTTCTATCTCGCCATCTCCTGAAGATGTTCCGTTGCCGATCACGAACTGGTAGGCTAGGCCGTTCGGCATTTTTCGGACGTTGGTATGGTAAAAATCGAAGGCTTTGGCGTTGCCCTGACGCGTTCCGCTGTTGTGCACAACCAGGTAGCGCCAGCGCGACTTTTGAACGGGTGCCCGGTCGATTTGTTCTCGAAGCGACTTTGGCAAATATTTCCAGCGGGAAAACCAACCGAAGAATGCCGGAGGCTGCATGCCCGCTTTTGAATCGAAGCCGGATTTTTCGATTAAAAGTGGGGCCTCTTCTTTAGGGGGGGCACTTTTCGCACCCGGTTCGGGGGGCAATTCTTTTCGGGTCGGCGCCGCGGGGACGGGCTTGGACGGCTCGGTCGGGGACTCCTGCAAGGTTGGTGAAGGGGGCTTGCGAGCGGGAGTTTTTTGCAGGCCCGGATGGGGTTTTGGTTTGGGCTTGGGTTTAGGCTTGGAAGAAGGTTTGGAGCGAGAGGGTTGGACGGATTCCTCGCGGGTCTTTAAAAATTTGCGCCTCCTGTCCTCGTCATCGGTCTGTGCAGGCCCTTTCTGCAAGGACAGCAGGGCAAGCGCGCAGAGGCAGACGGTGACTGTAGGGCGGAATGACACGGTGCGACTCTATCAAACCTGCGGGGGCCTGCAAGGCGGGCAAAGCATGAAAACATTTCCCATCGGAGGCAGGCTTTCTTGTGGCTGGAAGGAGATACTGGCCGATCCTGCCTGAGGAGGGTTCGAAATTTCGAGGATGGGGTTGGGTGGCTTCATAAGACGGGAGGGCTCAAAGCCGTTGGATTGCGAAAACGTGCAGTGGCGTGGGATGGACGCAACGGCTAGGATCAAACCGTGTACAATTCTGCTCCCGTCTTAGAATGTCGGTCTGTGAGCCGGAAATACGATCTGAGTCCTGTGCTGCGGGATGTCTCACTGCGGCTTTTTTCAGGGGAGAGGCTTGCGCTCACGGGTCCTTCTGGGAGTGGTAAGACGACGCTTCTCAATTGTTTAGGAGGGATTGATCGGCCGGACAGCGGCTCCGTGCTGATTGGTGGCGAAGACCTTACGCGCATCGACGGGGAGGAGTTGGCGATGTTACGGCGCCGCAAGATCGGCAATGTCTTTCAGTTTTTCCATCTGCTGCCGACGCTTAGCGTGCGTGAGAATGTGGAGTTTCCACTTTTGTTGCTGGGGGTTGCGCCCGCACAGCGCCGGGAACGTGCGGGGTCTCTTTTGGAGCGAGTGAAGATGGGGCATCGGGCGGAGGCGCTACCGTCTCGGCTTTCCGGCGGGGAGATGCAGCGGTGTGCGATTGCGCGTGCGCTGGTGCATTCGCCCCGTGTGATTCTGGCCGACGAACCCACGGGCAACTTAGATTCGGTGAACAGCGCCAACATTCTGGAACTGCTGCAGGAGTTGAGTGGGGAGATGGAGACGGCGTTGGTTCTTGTGACACACAGCGAGGAGGCGGCGCGGATTTGCCAGCGCGAGGTGCGAATGAGGGACGGGGTATTGGAGGAGGTGCGCGGGTGAATTTAAAGCCCGTCGAAGACCGGGGAGGAACGGCGCGTGTGAGTGGAGTGCTTTTGCGCCAGTTTACTCTGCGCCACTGGCGGGGGCAGCCGCTGCGGGCCCTTCTTTTGGTGCTTTTGCTTTCTCTGGGGGTGGCTGTTTTTCTGTCGATTCGCCTGGCCAACAGAGCCGCAGTGGCCAGCTTCACGAACTTCGCCAGCGTTCTTTCCACGCAGGCGGACGCTACGATCGGGGCGCCAGCCGGGCTGCTCCCAGATTCGGTTTTGGAGACGTTACGTCAGAACATGGCAGTCAAGGGGACCGATATTTCTGCGGGTATGGAGCTCATTCCCATCGTGGAAGTTGTTTGCGCTCCGCCGCGCAGCGGAGAGGACGGAGGGATTGGAGCGAGAGGAAGCTTTACGCTGATAGGCGTCGACCTGGTCGCGTTGCAGAATTTCGCGGCGGACCAGAAGATGGAGAGGCGCTGGTTTGAGGAAGCTTCACAAGCTGATGAGCAGAACGGAGGGGGGGCGCTTGGCAGGCTCTTGGGGCGGCGAAATGCGGTGTATTGTTCGGGGAAACTGGCGGCGAAGGAGGGGCTGAGGGTGGGCTCTTTGCTGGTCTTAGTGGTGAACGATCAGCCTGTATCCCTTGAGATTGCGGGGATTATTCCCGGCCGCTCGGACCAACCGGAGTCTCCGGCGGGTCTGCTGGTGATGGACCTTCCGGCGCTGCAGGAGCTTTCTGGAAAAGTGGGGCTGCTTGACCGGATTGAGTGTCTTTTTCCCAAGGGGGCTCGGCAGGGGGCGAGCCGTGACGCGTTGTTGACGAGGCTGCGGGCGGCGGTGGGTGAGGCTGGGTCGGTTAGGACTGGGGAATCGCGCTTGGCTGCTGCGGAATTAATGACGAGGGGGTTTCGGCTGAATCTGACGATTCTATCGCTCCTTGCACTTTTGGTGGGTCTGTATCTGATTTTCCAGGCGCTGGACGCTGCTGTGGTTCGGAGGCGGAGTGAAATTGCGGTGCTACGAGCGCTTGGGGTGCGGGGGTCGGAGGTGAGGCGGGCTTGGTTGTGGGAGGCGGCTTTGCTGGGCGTGGCTGGAGGTGCGGTGGGTGTGCTGGGGGGCTGGGCGCTGGCTCAGGGAACGGTGCGGGCGGTATCTCAAACGGTGAATTCTTTGTATTACGCAAATAACACGGAGGCGGCGGGCCTGCACCCGGGGGAGGCCGCCGGGGCGTTTTTACTGGCGGTGGGGTGCAGTGTTTTGGCGGGCTGGTTCCCAGCGAAGCGTGCGGCGGCCACGCCGCCCGCCCAGCTCTGGGCGCAGGGAGCGGGGCCAGGGGGGGCGGAAGCGGACTCAGCGTTACGCACGTGGGTGGGGTGCGGGTTGTTATTTGGAGCTGTGGGCTTGGCGTTTTGTTCGCCGCTGACGTTTTCGGGAGGATCCAGGTTCGCGCTCGGAGGCTATTTGAGCGCGTTTTTTGGGGTGATTGGAGCTGGAATTCTCGCTGGAGATTCGTTGCGTTTGGTGGCCTGGCTAGCTGCGCGATTTTCTCGGCATTCAGCACCGCGCCAACTTGCTCAAAGCCACTTGCGGGTGCCGACGAGTCGCCACAGGTGGGCGGCAGCTGGGTTGCTGTGTGCTGTTTCGATGACAGGCGGGATGTCCGTGCTTGTGGGTAGTTTTGAGCGCAGCGTTAGCGAATGGATCGCCCACCTTCTGCAGGCTGACGTCTACCTGACAAGCGACTCGAATCAGGCCGCCACGGCATACAACAGAATTTCATCCTCGAGCTGGCGGAAGATTACAAGCGATCCCGCCGTTTCGGACTGGGACGCAATGTTACTTGTACCGGTTGAGTTCGGAGGCGGGAGCATTCGGGTCGCGGGGACCAGTCTTGATTTTTACCAACGTCGCCGTCAGTTCAGCTGGCTCAAGGAGCCTCTTTCTGCGGAGGTGTTTGACCGTAAACAAAATGAGGGCCGTTGTGTGGTAAGCGAGTCTTTTGCGGAACGCTTTCGGGTCGGGCGCGGCGCACGAATCCGTCTGCCGACTCCGAAGGGCGAGCGGGCGCTTGAAATCGAGGGCATCTACACGGATTACGGAGACGACCAGGGAATTGTGATGGTGGAGCGGGGGCATCTTCAGGAGTGGTTTGGGACCAGCGCGGTGAGCTCGCTTTCCTTGGTTTTGAAGGCCGGCGAAGATCCGGAGGCGGTGAGGGCTCAAATGCGGGCCAGTCACCCGGGGCTTGCAGTGTTCACGAACGTGCATTTGCGAGGTGAAGTGATGCGGATTTTCAGGCAGACTTTTGCGATCACGTACGCGCTGGAAGCCATTGGTGTGGCCGTGGCTCTGGCGGGGCTGGGAATTACGCTGGCGAGCATTTTAGCCGAGCGGCGAGCTGAACTCACCACCCTCAGAGCGCTGGGAATGTCGAGGACGGGTATTGCAGGAGTCGCGGCTTGGGAGGGTGCAATTCTGGCTTTGGGAGGGACTGCGGGAGGATTGATAAGCAGTCTCGGGCTCGGGGCGCTCTTGATTTTCGTGATTAACAAACAGACTTTTGGCTGGACGCTGCAGCCGGCGATTCCCCTGCGTGCCTTGTTGTTGCTGGGGGTGGTTGTTCCTGTCTCCGGGGCAGCTGTGGCATGGGTTGTGGGTCGCTATGGCGCGGAGCTTCCCTCGGACGTTACGAAATGAAAATCAGTCTTCCTCTTCTGTTTGCCATCGCGTCCGCCTGGGGATACCCGCTGGCGGCTGCACCCGTTAATTTTTTACCCCAGCCTCTGTTGAAGGAAACCGAGGATGGTTTCCGCGTGCCGCAGCCGGGGTATCAGTTTGTGTTTCCGAGGGATCATGGCTCACACCCCGATTTCAAGGTGGAATGGTGGTATTTAACGGGCCACCTGTTTGGTCCGGACAAGGAAAGGTTCGGGTTCCAGGCGACTTTTTTTCGGAAGGCAAATACGCCGCCGCGGGAGCAAGGCTCTGGGGGATCGAAAACGTTTCGATCAGATGAGGTGTTTCTGTTTCATGCTGCTCTTTTGGAGGTGGAGAGCGGTCGCTTCATTCACACCGAACGGCTGGCACGTTCTGGATGGGATGCGAACGCGTCCTCCAGCGGGCTTTCTGTTCGGGTGGGAGAGGCCCGTTTGAGTGCGGTTGACGGGCAGGAGGATCGTTTTACGTTAGATGCCTCCATCCGCGCGGAGGCGGGCTTTTCGCTCAAGCTGGAGGCGCAGAAGCCGGTGGTGGTTTTTGGAAAAGACGGGGTTTCACGCAAGGGCGAGTCGGCAACGGCGGCGAGTTGGTATCTCACGTTTCCTAGAATGCAGGCGCGGGGGGAAGTGCGGGTGAAGGAGCGTCTGATTCCGGTGGAGGGCCTGGTGTGGATGGACCATGAGATTAGCAGCAGTCAGCTCACAGAGGAGCAGGCCGGCTGGGATTGGGCTGGCATCCAGTTCGAGGATGGCCGTGAAATCATGGTGTATCGTTTGAGAAGAAAGGATGGGGCGACCGACTCGGCGTCCGCTTTGTCGTGGGTGGATCGGGAAGGTAAAGCGACTTATTACGGGGCTTCGGAGTTTCAGTGGGAGACGAACGGGGTGTGGCGTAGTTCTGAGAGTGGAGCGAAGTATCCGTTGCCGGTGCGGCTGAAGGCGCCGGATCCGGTGACCGGGAGTTTGGTGGAGTGGATTTTGGAGCCGCTTTCGAACCAGCAGGAGTTGGACGGGGCGGTGAGCGGAGTGCCCTATTGGGAGGGGGCTTGCCGGGTGCTGCGGGAAGGCCGGGAGGTGGGTTCGGCATACGTGGAGCTCACGGGATATGCGGGGGCGCTTGGACGCGCGTTACGTTAAGGAAACGGGGGGTGCGACCTTTTTTTACGGGGGATCAGACCGATTCCATTCTAGCCGCTGGCCGTTGACACCCTGTGCACATCGGGCCTACAATAAGCGCTCTTGATGAGATTCATTCCGCTTGCACTCACTGCTGTCAGTTTTTGTTTTGCGCCGCATTCCGCAGTGGAGGCGTCCAAGGCAACTCCTGCTGTGGTGAAGTCTGTGCCCGTGGCCGCACCCCTTCCTCTGGCCTTGGACGACGACTTTCAGGTGGAAAAAGTTTTTTCGGTGTTGATTGATCCGGCCGTCACGGGTGCTTTGAATTCGACGTGGTTGCAGATGGAGACTGCACGTCGGTATTTTGGAGCGATCAACTCCTTCGAGCAGCGGCTGCGCGATGGACACGCTTATACGATTCACTGGCGCGTGCGATACGAGACCAAGGGTGAAATGACCGTAAGGTTTGAGTACCGCCAGCAGAAACTGGGTTCGCACGTGCAAACCAAGGACGTTGTTTATTCCAAAGCGAGTGGCTCTATGAGAACGGAGTTTGCGGTGCAGGGCGACGAGTACCATCAAGACGGTTCAGTGACAGCTTGGCGGGTGCTTCTTATTGAGGCAGGCCGCGTGGTGGGGCTGCAGCAGAGCTTTCTTTGGTAACCCATTTTTTTGTGACTAACCCTTCGTCCATCCAGGTGGGAGTTGCGCAAGGCGCCGTTTGGATCAAGGTGGAAGGAAAGGGCAGTTTTCAAAATAGCACTTCACTCAAGGAGTTTTCGAAAGAGATGGTGGCCCGCGGGCATCGTCATTTCGTGATCGATCTGAACGCTTGTCCAGTGATGGATTCGACGTTTATGGGGACGCTTGCTGGTTTGGCGCTCAAGATCCGGACCGAGGGCACGGGTGAAATCCAAGTCATCAACTTGAATGAGCGCAATCATTCATTGTTGTGTAATCTGGGGCTGGATCAGTTGCTCAAAGTGGAGAACAGCCAGGGGTCTGCTGTTGAAACGCAGGTGCAAACTCACGCGTTAACGGCGGCAGCAACGGACAAACTTACCGAGGCCACGACCATGCTCGAGGCACACGAAGCGGTGGTTGCCGTTGCGCCAGAAAACGTCACGAAATTTAAGGATGTTCTGGAGTTTCTGCGCCAGGATATCCAGGCGCGGCAGTGAACCCTCCGATCCAGGCAGCCTCACTCGGCAGCCCAATCAGCCCCAGCCGTCGCAGTGTCCGCTATTGGTTGGCGTTCTTTGGCCTTCTCCTTCTCGGGGTGGGGATCAGGTTTCATAATCTCACCGAGGTCCTTGTGGGAGGACGTTTTTATTTCGTAGATGCCGACTGCTATTCCCGGATGAGCCGTGTTCTGCGAGTTTCTGAAGTGCTTGGAACGGTGATACGGCATCAAGATATTGAAAATTGGCCGGAAGGTGTGGTTTCCCATGCTACCGCGCCAATGGATTACGCGATCGTTGCGTTGGAGAGGGTGTTAAGGGTGCTGTGGCCGGAGGGCGGGCGTCTTGGCGTGTTGCGGGACTCCACCTTGGATTTGGCGGGAGCGCTGATCTCTCCTTTGCTGGGAGTTTTGTTATCGGTTTTTCTGGCAATGTGGTCCGCGGGTATCCAGCGTGGAGGACGAATTTCAGCCAGCGCTTGGTGGGCTGTGGCGCTGCTTGCTGCGCTGAGCCCGCCCTTGGTGCACGCGACCGTTTTTGGTCGTCCCGACCATCAATCGCTGCTGTTGTTGCTCTTGGCGGTTGCACTGGGGGCGGAGCAGCGGATGCAGAGTGCTCCCTCGCTAAGATGGGCATGGGGCGGGGGGTTAGCATGGGGCGGGGCTCTGTGGGTGTCCCTGTATGAGCCGCTGGTTTTGCTGGGAGCAGTTTTTTTGATGGGCCTCTGGCCGTGGCGGCCCAGTTGGACGCTGCGAGAGCGCGCGCACTGGGCAGCGGCATTGGCGCTCCCCCTCGCGAGCGGCTGGTTCGTGGACGGCATCCGCATTGTTCGCCCGGACTCGGTTTGGACGGAGGCGCTGAAACGCTGGGCGAGTACGATTGGTGAATTGCAGAAAGTAGCTAGCCCCGAGACTATCAGCCAGTGGACGGGGTTGTTGGTGTGGGTTGCCCCCATGGGATTACTTTGGCTGGCGCGGCGCGAAGGGAGGGTGGTTTTGGGATGGCTGGCCATGCTTGTTTTGACGGCGGGGCTGACGCTTTGGCAGGTGCGCTGGAGCCCTTATTTCGTCCTCGTATTCTTGGTTTGTCTGCCTTTCCTTTTGTCAATTGCAGCAACGCCTTTGCGAGCCGGGGTTGTCTTTACGCTTTCGTTGTGGCCGGTCGTGACAGAGTGGGAACACCGTATTTTTCCAGATGCTCAGACTTTTGAGCGGCGCTATATGGAGCGTTCAGAACGCCTGAACGCGCGGCTTGCGGCGGAAAGAATGCGTTCGCCGGAGCGGATGCCATTCATAGCGGTCTGGTGGCAATCCCCGGCTTTGGCCTACTGGTCTGGCCAGCCAGCCGTGGCAGGCAGCGGTCATGAAGGTATTTCGGGAATCGTTGATTCCGCCCGGTTTTTTCTCTGCACTGAACCGCTTGAAGCGCGTGAAATTCTTGAGCGTCGCGGCGTTCGTCTGGTTGTCGCAAGTGACAGTGCGCGAGCGGTGGAGAACTCGGTCGCTATTCTTGGGCATTTGCCCAAGGAAAAACCGTTGGCCGAGCGGTTGTGGCAGTCCATCCTGCCTGGGGTGTGGGGGCTTCAGGGCGAGAGCAACGTCACGACATTCCGTGTGCTCCGTGTAGAATGACGGCTTCTGCGGGTTCTCAATTGTTCTTCCTGCGACTCCAAAGAGTCGTCCAAAAGCCCTCTGTAAAGCGGCTTAACCTAGCAGGCGCACAAGAATATCCCCCACAAGAGCCGGGTTCGCCTTGCCTTGGGAAAGTTTCATCACCTGTCCTTTCAGAAAGTTGATGGAGGCCATTTTACCTGCCCGGTACTCTTCGACCGCCTTTGGGTGGGCATCGATCGCATTCTGGCACAGGGCCTCGATCGCTCCCAAATCGCTTTCCTGTTTGAGGCCTTTTTCTTCGACAATGGCTGCTGCACTTTTTCCTGTGGCGAGCATTTCTGCGAAGACTTCCTTACCCTGGCGCGTATTGATACTTCCTGCGTCGATGATCGCAAGGAGTTCGCCAAGTTCGAGTGCTGAGACTTTGCATTCTGAAATTGTCTGAGCGGACTCGCTCAGCGCGCTGAGCAGATCGTTCAGGATCCAGTTGGCCAGCGTTTTTGGCTTTGCAGAGGTGCGGGCTGCTGCTTCGAAGTAGTCCGCCAAAGCCCGGTCGGAGGCGAGAACCGCGGCATCGTAGTCCGTTACACCATAATTTTTTACAAAACGCTCGCGCTTTTCCGCCGGGAGTTCCGGGCGCTGTTTACGAACGTCCTCCATGAAGACTCGGGTGTCGACGGGGAGCAGGTCGGGTTCTGGGAAATAGCGGTAGTCATGGGCGGACTCTTTGATGCGCATGAGACTGGTTTGGCCCAAAGTGTCGTCCCAGCGGCGGGTTTCTTGAGCGAGTGAGATGCCTTTGGAAACGGCCTCAATTTGTCTTTCGATTTCAAAAGCCAGTGCGCGCCGAACCCCGGAGATCGTGTTCATATTTTTGATCTCGATCTTCATTCCCAGTTCGGTAGCGCCTTCCGGACGCACGGAAACGTTGCAATCACAACGCATCTGCCCTTTTTCCATGTCTGCGTCGCTGACGCCCCCGTAGATCAGGATCTGTTGGAGTGCAGTGAGATAGGCAAAGGCTTCCTCCGGTGAATTAATGTCGGGTTCGGAAACGATCTCCATCAGGGGTGTGCCAGCGCGATTGAAGTCGATGCCCGTGGAGTTTTCAAAATGGGTGCTTTTCGCGACGTCTTCTTCCAGGTGGATGCGGGTGAGTCTCACCACCTTTCCCGGCTCCAAAATGTTTTTTTGAGCATCTTTGGGATAGGCCAGATCGTGTAGCGGAACGCCCCCGCCGTCGCAGATGGGCTGGTCGTACTGCGATATCTGGTAGTTCTTGGGCATGTCCGGATAAAAATAATTTTTCCGATCGAACTTGCAGATTTCAGCAACCTTGCAGTTGAGCATCAGTCCCGTAAGGGCCGTCATGCGCAGCGCGGTTTCGTTCATCACCGGAAGCGCCCCCGGGTAGCCGAGGCAAACCGGACAGGTGTGGGAATTGGGTTCCGCCCCATATTCCACTGGGCAGCCGCAGAACATTTTGCTGCGTGTTTTGAGCTGCACGTGAACTTCGAGGCCGATGGTAGGAATGTAGCGGGTAGCCATGAACGTGTTTGGGAATTGTGAAAGAAGTTGTGGCTCTTGGCTAGGGTTTCGAGCGGCCGCCACCCTGCCGGGTTGGAGGAGTCGCTTTTTCGGCGGGTGTCCCGGGAGGGGGCGTGCCCGGCAAGGCAACGCCAAGGGCACGATCCAAGATTTTGTCTAAGTCAATGGTGCGAAACTGCGTAAGGAGCTGAGCGTCGGCTGCGGCGAGTTGCACTTTGGGATGACGAAGAACCTCCCAAACATTGCCCGCCCTCAAAGCCTCCTGAAGTTCTGGATCTGACTTGAGTGCTAGAATCTTCGCGTTTCTGGAGAGAGCGTCCATGCTGGGATCTGCCAGCAAGCGATCCCGGGCGGCAGGGTTGGTGAGCACCTGTCCCATTTTTTGAATCCTTGGATAAACAGCGGGAGACAGGGGGTCCAGTTTCCAAAGGAGGGCTCCTGCAGCGGAATCTTCGATGGACTTTTTAAGGAAAACCAACGGTGCGGGTTCCGCGGCCAAATGGGGCCTGCCTTTTGCCTGGATTACCGATTTCGTTCCCTGGTGGAGCCCTTCGGCAAAACTTCCAAAAAAGCGCACCCCCCACGCGGCAAGCGCAAGCACGGTGAGACCGGAGAGGAGTCCCAATACAGCGCCTGAAAAACCGTAGAAGAGCCTGATAAGGCCGAAGCCCTGATCTTCGGTTTTTCTAAAGATGATATGCGAGAGGGTTGACACACCGCCCCAGATGAGAACACCGACAAGACAACCGCCCAGCAGGGGTCTTAAAAAATTCGGTAATCCGAGGGCTGGAACGATAGGTTCGATCAGCGGACCGAGCCAGAATCCGGCGGCGATGGCGAGAGCGAGGCCCACAAGAGAGGCTGCCTGCCGGACCACGCCGCGCCTCCAGCCCAGCCAAGTGCTTGTCAGAAGCCAGACCCCCGCGCTGAGCGGAACCCAAGGGGGAATCTCTTGCGAGATCGCCGCGTTCATCGGGTGCTCCTTGCGCTCAACCGGGGTGGGGTGTTTGAGAGAATGCAGTTCGGAAATCTATGCAGGCAGGCGCGCTGCGCGAAGCTGTGGCGCTCTTGGACGAGGGGAAAGAGACAGTATTGTCGGGCCATAGAAAAAATAGGTCCGTCAACCTTCCCGAGATTTAGCGAGAGGGTCCTGAAAAATATTTTCCTGCGCATCATCAGCTTGTTTTTTCCCAGTGCGCTCAATGCGCAATGTTCTCATCGGGAATGGCATCTTAAGGTTTTTTCTTTGGGCCTCATACCAGATGGAAGTGCGCACTGCATCGCAGGCCTCCGTCAAGTCCTCCTCTTTTGCCACCCAGAAAGCGACTTCATAATGAACGGCAGAATCGCCGAAATCTTTGAGCAAAGCGCTTGGAGGAGGGGTGGCCATGACCAGTTTTGCGGTGCTTGCGGCGAAAATGAGACAGGCCTTCACCTGCTCAGGAGGAGCCGTGTACTCAAACCCCACGAGGACGGTGGACGCACGTTCGGGGGTGGGTGCGGACAGATTGACGATGGTCCCCCCGGCGATAGTTTTGTTGGGGACGTCCACGAGCACGTTGTCTGGGGAGCGCATCCGGGTGGAGCGCCAGTTGACTTCCTGCACTTGGAGACGTTTGCCCTCCAAGAGCAACCAGTCTCCCTTGCGAAAGGGGCTTCCGATTTGAAGGGCAACGCCGGAGAGAAGGTTTCCCAAAAGGTCCTGACTGGCAAATCCAAGGACGGCAACGGACACCGTGGATCCGAGTTGCAGGCCGCTGAGGTCCTTGTGGTAGACGCCGGTCAGGATGAGGACAATGGAGATGCCTATGATGCAGGCACTTCCAATGTCGCTGAGAAACTTTGGGGCTTCAGCGTCCTGAGTGCGTTCGAACCAGCCGTCCCAGAAATATTTGCGTACGAGCTGGACGGCGACGAAGGCGCTAAAAAGGATGGAGAGGGCAAGAAGCCCCTGGAGGAGTTCTTCGGGAAATAAAAATGGTTCGGGTGTAGCGGCAGCACCGTCAACGCGCACGTCCGTGGGGGCTTTGGAGTGGGCTGCGAGTTGCGCAGACACGACAGATTGATAGATGGCAAGCGGCAGCCAGGAGCAGAAGGCAGAGCAGGCGATACGATAACGCACTCCCAAGGGAGCGCGGAAATGGCGCACGAACCAGCGGCCCAAGGAGAGCGTGATCAGCAGTAACGAGGGTACTGAGACAAGCGCACTAATGAGCTCCAGGGTATACAGACGGGAGATGTCCATGGGATATAACGGGTAACGTCTAAAACAAAAGTCGGAGGCTGAGTAGGATGAGACAGAGGAGGAGAGGAGGGCCTTCAAAAAAAATCCGGCCCGCTTTGCGGCGTGCGTGTGCTCCCTTTGGAAGGTTCACCTTTGCTGGCGCGATGCGCAATGCGAGATGCGAGACCGATTCGACAAGGTCAAAGCCAATGTCGGATACGCCTCGCTCTGAAAGCCAGCGTGCTACGCGTCTCCGTAGGAGGGCAAGCGGGAGTTGCCTGAGCTCGAAGACGTCTAATTGTTCCGGAACGGGCCCTAGTAAGAGTTCTGCAGTTTTGACAAAATCAGCTTCCGCTCGAAGAACTTCTGCCGTTCTCCAAAGGGCTTCGTGGACCGGCCTGCGCATGCAGCGTTCCATTTCGGCCAGCAAGGAATGCCTGATCCTGTTTCTTGTGAAATCGGGGAGTGCGTTGGAAGGATCCTCTAAAAAGGGAAGGCCTTGTTTTTTTACAAAGGCGTCTATTTCGGCGCGCCAGATTCCCAGCATGGGGCGCAGAAGAGAATAGGAGCGGCGCTCTTCATGGCGCTCGCTTTTTGGCGCCATGGCCGAGAGACCGCCCGGGCCTGCGCCCCGCAGAAGCCTGAACACGAGGGTCTCAATTTGGTCGTTGGCATGGTGGGCAAGGAGAACGCTGGAGCATGCGCGTTCTCGAGCGACAGTCGCGAAAAAAGCATGCCGAGCATGTCGAGCCGTTTCCTCGATGCCGGCGCCCATTTGCGCTGCCAGTTCAGCGACGGCGACGCGATCGATCACCACATCCAAGTTTCGCGTCTGAGCGAATGAGGCTACCCATTCTGCTTCAGCGGCGCTTTCAGGCCGTAGCGCGTGGTCGAGATGGATGAGGGTGACGTTGGAGAATCCGGCCAAGAGGAGGGCGGCCGTGAGCGCTACCGAGTCGCGGCCGCCCGAGAAGCCCACCAGCAGGGGATCTGTGGTGGAAAGTCCTGCGGCGGCGAGGGCTCCGACAATACATTTGGTGAAGTCGGGGGCCATCGCAGCAGATTAGCCGATGCGCTCCGAGCCGAAATAGGGGCGGAGGATTTCGGGCAGAAGCACAGTGCCATCGGGTTGCTGGTAGGTCTCCAGAAGGGCAACCATTAGCCGAGGCAGGGCAGTGCCGGAACCGTTGAGGGTGTGACAGAAATGATTTTTACCGTCTTTATCCTTAAACCGGAGATTCATACGGCGCGCTTGGAAGTCCCCGAAACTGGAGCAACTGGAGACCTCCAGGTATCCATTTTGGCCGGGCGCCCAGACTTCGATATCGTAAGTGCGAGTCGCACCGAAGCCGATGTCGCCTGTACAGAGTTCGATCGTCCGGTAGTGGAGGCCTAGGATTTGAAGCACCCGCTCGGCATCGGCGGTGAGGGCCTCCAGCTCGGGTGCGGATTGATCAGGAGTGGTGATTTTGACGAGCTCGACCTTGTCGAACTGGTGCATGCGAATGAGGCCGCGCGTGCCCAGACCAGCGGAGCCCGCTTCCCTGCGGAAGCACGGGGTATATGCTGCGTAGCGGATCGGCAGCTGTTCCAGCGAAACGATTTCTTCCCGGTGAAGGTTGGTCACTGGGACTTCAGCGGTTGGAGCGAGGTAAAGTTCGTCTCGCTCACAGCGATAAAGCTGTTCTTCAAACTTGGGCAGTTGGGAGGTTCCAAACAGCGCCTCAGGCCGGACGACAAAAGGAGTGCTCAGTTCGGTGTAGCCGTGGCGGCTTGTGTGGAGGTCCAAGAGAAAGTTGAGCAGTGCCCGTTCCAGTCGCGCGCCGGCTCCGGTGAAGCAGACAAATGCGCTTCCGCTGATTTTTGCGGCCCTTTCAAAATCAAAAAGGCCCAGCGTTTCTCCCAGTTCGACGTGGCTTTTTGGGGTGAACTGGAAAGTCGGCCGTTCCCCCCAAACTCGCACTTCTGGGTTTGCTTCTGCATCCGCGCCAACGGGACAGCTCTCATGGGGAAGGTTGGGCAACTGCAGAAGCAGGTCTCTTTGTTTTTCGTCCAGCAGCGCGCTCAGTTCATTCAAACGAGCCACTTCGTCACCCAAGGCACGGACCTCGGCTTCGACACTCGAAGTGTCTTCGCCCTTTGCTTTGCGCATTCCGATTTCTTTGCTGATGCGTTTCCGGTCGGACTGGAGGTGCTGAAGTTTTGTTTCAGCAGCGCGCCGGTCTTTGTCGCAGTCGAGAATATCGTGGATGCGCAAATGAGCGTCGCCTCCGCGCGCGGCGAGGCGGGCAATAACTTGGTCGGACTGTTCTCGGATGAGGCGGATATCTAGCATAGGATAGAGAGAAGAGTTTTCAGAGGGCGCTCGGAAGGGCAAGCCCTTGGGTTAGGCAGCGGAGGAAAACTGCAAGCGGAAAAGCCGTTCATAGACCGGGCAGCGCCCGAGCAGTTCGTCATGAGTTCCAGAATCCAAGACGGCGCCCTGGTCCATAACGACGATTTGATCGGCCTCGAGAATCGTTGAGAAACGGTGGGCGATGGCGACGACGGTGCGCCCCTGGCGCAGGACTCGAAGTGCGTCCTTGAAGGCCTGTTCGGTTTCCGGATCGAGATTTGAGGTGGCCTCGTCCAGCAGCAGGATGGGAGAGTCGCGCAGAAGGGCCCTGGCGATGGTCACGCGCTGGAGCTGACCCCCAGAAAGATTGCAGCCTTTGTCTCCGACTAGGGTTGCGTAGCCTTGAGGTTGTTTGAGAATAAAATCGTCGGCGCGTGCTATTTTAGCGGCTTCCCGCACTTCCTCGTGTGTTGCGTTGAGGCGGCCGTAGCGGATGTTATTTTCGATGGTGTCGTGGAACAAAAACAGGTCTTGGTTGACGATCCCGATCTGTTCTCGGAGGGAGGTTTGGGCTACCTGCTTAAGGTCGTGCCCGTCGATGAGGAGTCGGCCATCCTGGGGGTCGTAAAAGCGAAGAAGCAGGGAGAGTGTTGTGCTTTTACCGGCGCCGCTTTCTCCGACCAGCGCGTAGAATTTGCCGGGAGCAAACTTCAAATTGAGGCCACGGACGGCGGGCGCAGCGCCTGGGAGATAGCCGAAGGTGACGTTTTCAAATTCGATTTCACCGGAAACGCGAGTGAGGACGAGAGCGCCTGGTGCGTCTTGGATTTCAATGGGTTCATTGAGCATTTCAAAGATGCCGTCCGAGGCAGCTCTGCACCTGGACATCACCATTTGGGTGCGGCTGAGTGCTTTGACGTCGGGATAAATGGCCACCAAGGCGAGACAGCGCGCCATGAATTCGTCGAAGGGAACGCCCCGCCACCAGCAATAAAACAAGCCACCGGCGATGCCGAGCGAAGCGGTGGACTCGACGAGTGGGCCGACGACTTCGACTAAAATAGTCAGTTTCAGGGCCGTCTTGTTTACGTCCTGTGCGGAGCGGGTGAATCGGTCCATTTCAAACCGCTCGCGGGCGTGGGACTTGACGACCCGAATGCCCGCGAGGGCTTCCTGGAGGATCCCCATGATCTGGCCGGCAAACTTCTGCTCGTTTTTGCCGCTCTTGCGGACGCGGCGGCTGAAAATGATCACAGGCAGCATGCAGATTGGAAAAACAACGAAACTGAAGCCCATGAAAACGGGATCGCTGATGAACAAAACGGTGACCACAGCGAGAACGGCGGCTGGGCGTCGTACCATGTCCTGAGCCAAGGTCATGGAGGCGTTGGCGCAGGCTGCCGTCATGCCGAACACGGTTTGGATAAGGTCTGAGGCGCGGCGCTTGTTAAAAAATTCCAGGGAACGGTCCATGATTCTGGAGAATACCTTGCGTCGAAGGTCCAGGGTGACGCGTTGTTCAATCCAGGCCAGTTGGTAGCTGGTGAGAAAATCAAGGATCCCCCTGAGCAACACAAAACAAGGGACGATGAGGCACAGCGCGGCGATTTTTGAAGTGGTCTGCCAGTTTTCGCCAAGGGCGAGCCATTGTTGGAAGCCCAGAATTTGGGAGAGGTCCAACTTGCCGAGCACTGGGACCGTGAGGGAAAAGTCGGCAGTTCCGCGCAGGACGAGAGCGGTGACGGTTTTGAGCGCTACATAGAGCGTGCCTGTGCTGGCGCCTGCGAGCAGGGCGGTGGCAAGTCCGAGCGCGAAACGAAAACGGTAGGGGTAAATGAAGCTGAAAATACGGCGGTATAATTGCGCCACGCCGCCGTCTGACTCTTCAACTTTCGATCCAAGTTCCATAAGAAGTCGGCTACCTTAACACGCTGGATTTGTAATCCAACTCAAAGCCTGAGGGGTGCGGTGCCTGTCATTTTCAGGGGGAGGACGCATTTCGGGTCAGGTCCTCGCCTGACTGGCAGGAGGCGCGAGGCGACCGAGCAGTTCGTTGCGAGCACGTGGCAGCCTGTGAAGCAGGCCCTCGAGGGAGATTTCCGGGAGCACGCCGGGCTGGGTGATTCCCAGGAGGCGAACAAGCTCCGATTCAAAGTGAAGGAGGGCTCTTTGAGAGGCAGCATGGCTGTCCAAAAAACGCAGTGCTCGTTCGAGAAGATCAAAGATTTCGGGCAGGGGGGCGTTTGTTTCGGTGCAACGTTCGATGAGTTCGACGGCGTAAGCACCGAGTGCAATTCTGGGGTATTCGGTGCGAACACCTGCGTAGGGATTGAGCAGGAGAGCCTCCCGCAGGCCGTGCAAGTCGCCCGAGCGGGCGGGTTGGAATTGAATATCGCAGAGATGAAAGAGGTCGAGAATCCCGGCCATTTGGCTCTTTGGACGCAAGGCTCCTTTAGCAACGGTTTTGATGCGGCCGTATTCCGGGGTAAGCCAGGTGACAATGAGGCTTGTCTCTGTGAGGCGGGTGCGGCGCAGAAGGATGGCGTGGGTTTGGTTCACTGACTTGAGGGGGGAATGATAAAGCGGGTTTCGGCTTCAGTAAAGGTTGTGCAACTTTCGGGGGGATGCCTTGACAGTTGCTGGCCACTTTCTAACCTGCTGCACTTTAAACGTTATGAATCTCCCGACCGATGCCTTGCAGCGCGCCGCAAATGAAGCCCGTGGTCTTGCCATGGATGCCGTCCACGCTTGTTCCTCCGGCCACCTCGGCCTGCCTCTGGGTTGTGCCGAGATTGGCGCAGTTCTTTTCGGGAACACTCTGAGCTATGACCCCGCGGAACCCCGCTGGTTGAACCGGGACCGTTTCGTCCTGTCTGCCGGGCATGGTTCGATGTTTCTGTATGGATGGCTTCATCTTTCTGGATATCAGCAGGTTGGGATTGACCAAGTGAAGGCGTTCCGTGCTGCGGGATCGCACACCCCGGGGCATCCTGAAAGTTTTGAAACGGAAGGTGTGGAGTGTACGACGGGTCCCTTGGGGCAGGGCGTTGCCAATGCGGTTGGGATTGCTTTGTCGCAGAAGATGGCGGCCGCGCGGTTTAACACTTCGGCGCACACGATTTTTGACAACCATGTTGTCTGCCTTGCTGGGGATGGCTGCTTGCAGGAGGGGGTTTCTGCGGAGGCCTCGTCGTATGCCGGTCACAATCAGTTGGACAACCTGATTTTGATTTACGACTCCAACGGCGTTACTCTTGACGCCATGGCCAATGCCTCTCAGAGCGAGGACACGGCTAAGCGTTACGAGGCTTATGGTTGGCACGTCCAGACGGTCGACGGGCATGATTTTGCAGCGATTGCCACCGCACTGGGGAATGCCCGAGTCACCAAGGGCAAACCGCACCTCATTGTCGCAAAAACTTTGATTGGAAAAGGGATTCCGGAAGTTGCCGGAACCGCCAAGGCTCATGGCGAAGGCGGCGCCAAGTTTATCGACGGAGCGCGCAAGGCGCTTGGATTGCCCGAAAACGAGCACTTTTTTGTCTCGGCAGAAACCCATGCTTATTTCGCCGCGCACCGTGCGGAGTTGTCCAAGACGCACGCGGCTTGGAAAGTGACTTTTGCTGCTTGGGAGGCCTCTAATCCAGCTCTGGCGCAGGTTCTCCAGGACGGTATCTCGAAGAAAACGCCCACGGAACACGAGTTGCTTTCAGCGATTCCAAAGTTCGCGGTGGATTCGAAAATTGCGACGCGCAAGGCAGGTTCCGACGTGCTTCAACCCGTGGCGCAGGCGATTCCGCTCGCGGTTTCAGGAAGTGCCGACCTGTACGGATCCACGCTGAATTACATCAACGGGGCCAAGGATGTGACGCCGGCGGATTATAACGGGCGCAACATCCGGTACGGGATTCGCGAGCACGGAATGGCGGCGATCATGAACGGCATTGCGTACGATGGGATCTTTCATGCCAGCGGCGCGACGTTCCTTGTTTTTGCAGATTACGCCCGGCCCTCCATCCGCATTGCTGCGCTTTCAAAGTTGCCTGTAGTTTACATTTTCACCCACGATTCTGTGGGTGTGGGTGAAGACGGGCCGACGCACCAACCTGTGGAAACGGTGAGCGGGTTGCGCGTGATTCCCAATTTGCACGTGATACGACCCGGGGATCCGGAAGAGACTGCGGGTGCTTTTGCCGCTGCATTTGCACGTAAAGATGGTCCGACGCTGCTGGCACTTTCCCGACAGGCGTTGCCGTTACTGAACGATATTTCCGTGGAAACGCGGCGTGAAGGGACCCTTCACGGGGCGTACATCGCGCAACACGAGGTCGGGACGCTGCATACAATTCTGATGGCCAGCGGCAGCGAGTTGCAGCATGTGTTGGCGGCTTCAAAGACCCTGGGAGAGGGCGTGCGTGTTGTATCTGTGCCTTGTATGGAAATTTTTAACAGCCAGCCGGCGGCTTACAAAGAAAGCGTTCTTCCCACCTCGGTGCGCCGGCGCGTTGCGATCGAAGCGGGCGTGAAAGACGCCTGGTTCCGTTACGTGGGTTTGGACGGCATTGTGATTGGGCTGGAGCGGTTTGGTTTCAGCGCTCCGGGAAACTACGTGATGGAAAAGCTGGGTATCACGGCGCAGGCAGTTGTTGATGCGGTGCACTCTTTGAAGTAGGCGTCGATCCCTCTTGCAAAACATCGGTGCCGGCGAGGACGAAGCGAGGCTGGCGCCGAGTTGTTAGGAACCGATGGTTTGACTGGAATCCCCAGTTTGAGGTGACTTCGCCTCGGACTGGGGATTTCCGTTTTTGAGTCGGTCGAGGAGGGCGGAGCCGGAGCTCATGATTTGGTGAAGCACCTGTTTGGGCGCGATTCGGCCGCGTTCTTCGGCTTCGAGTTCGGCGAGAGCCTCGTTTTTGGCAGTTTGCCAGGCTGGGGCAAACCCGGGGGCGGTGACAGTGAGACGTTGTTCCGCGCGGTTTAGGACTTCGAGCAGGCGCAGCTTCTGCCGGTCGGGAGATTGAAGGAGCCCTTGGATTTTAACGCGGAGGTTTTCTTTTTCGGTGCTGGCGTCCTTGAGTTCGTCTTGGATTTTTTGGAAGGCCTCAGTCAAGGTTTTAAGCTGAGCCAACTGGGAGTGGCTTGCTTTGTCTAGGTCGCGGCGGGAAAGAAAGAGCTGGGCGCGGAAAAGGGCGGCGGGAACGAGACCCGCATAAACGCCAAGAGCGAAAGGAGAGGTGAGCCAGTCGGGTGTCATAGAATGAGAGTGATCGCACAAACCTGCCTTGGAAAGAATAGGAAATCAAAAGGGGGTTACAGCCCGAAATTGGTTCTTCGTTGGCGAATGCTTGGCCCCAGTCTAAAAAATGGCAGACTCTAAGCATGCGAACCGTGCCGTACTTTTTAGTGGTGGCAGTTTTGGTCAACGTTTTTACCTCGAGAGGCTTTGCCAATCGTGAGGAAGCTTCTGCGTCCCCGGCCGCGCTTGCGGGGGCTGAGGCCCGTTCGGGAGATTGGAGTGTTTCTCAAATCGCGGAGTTGGTGCGCCCCTCGCTTGTGAAGATCACGCAGGAGGGGCGTGAGGGCCCGTACGGGATCGGCAGTGGGTTTGTGATCAGCGCTGAGGGATTGATTGCGACCAACCGGCACGTGATTGGGGAGGGGCGCCGGATCAGGGTTGAAACGAGCGACGGCCGCAAGCACGAGGTGAGCGAGGTGGTTGCGAGTGATTCACGCTTGGACCTTGCCATTTTACGCGTCGGGACTAAAGGACTTAAGCCGCTCGAGCTGGGAGATTCCGACAAGGCCACGCAAGGCCAGGCAATTGTGGCGATGGGTAATCCCATGGGCATGACCTACAGCGTGGTAGAGGGGGTTATTTCCGAGCCGCAGCGTGAAATCGAAGGCCAGCCGATGTTGCAAGTGGCTGTTCCCATCGAGCAGGGCAACAGCGGGGGGCCGCTTTTGGACAGACGCGGGCGGGTGCTTGGACTGCTGACGCTGAAATCGGCGCTTTCAGAAAATCTTGGCTTTGCGATGCCGGTGAATGCCTTGAGGTTGCTACAGGCGAGGCCGAACCCGATTCCAATGGAGCGATGGCTGACTATCGGCGTGCTCAATTCGCGTTTTTGGAAAACGCTTATGGGCGCGCAGTGGAGCCAGCGTGCGGGGGTGGTGAATGTCTCCCAGACGGGGTCTGGTTTTGGCGGGCGCGCCTTGTGTTTGTGGCACGAAGAACTTCCGCAGGATGTTTTTGAGGCCTCGGTGGTAGTCCGCCTGCAGGAGGAATCTGGGGCTGCGGGGCTCGCTTTTTGTGCCGACGGTCAAGACCGACACTATGGTTTTTATCCCACGGGAGGCAAAATGCGGCTCACGCGGTTTGATGGTCCCGACGTTTTTTCGTGGAAGATTTTGAAGGAACAAGATTCAAGCGCGTATCATCCAGGGGATTGGAACACGCTGCGGGTGCGAGTGCAGGGAGAACGGCTGCAATGCTTTGTGAATGAAACGCTGATCTTTGATTTGGAAGATGGGGGGTTGCGTGGGGGCCGGGCTGGTCTGTGCAAATTCCGCACGACGGAGGCGGGGTTCAAGAAATTCAAGGTGGGCTTGGATCTTGCGGAAAAGAGCCCCTCAAACGAAGACACTGACCGGCTTGGAAAGTTTTTAGAAATTGCACTTGGGGCGCAGACGGAGAGGGAAAAGGAAGGGGTGATATCGGAGTTATCACGGAACCCGGAAACGAGTCGGCGGCTTTTGGAGGAGCGGCGCCGTAGTTTGGAAAGGGATGCGGGGCGGCTCAAGGAATTGGGAGTTGAGGTGCACCGGAGGGCGGTGCGGGAGCAACTCGTGGCGGAACTCGGGCTTGCGGGCGGGAAGTCGGACTTGCTGAAGTGTGCCTTGCTTTTGTCCAAACATGACAACCCGGAATTGGATGTGGAGAGTTATGAGCGGGGGTTTGCGCAGATGGTTCAGGAGCTGAGAGGACAGCCCGAGTTCGGGGCTGGGACGGGTGTGGCTGTGCGGCGGTTGAGCCGGTATCTTTTTGAGGAAAACGGGTTTCATGGCAGCCGAAGTGACTATGGGAGCCGCTCTAACAGTTATGTGAACGAGGTGCTGGATGACCGGGAGGGACTGCCTATTACCCTTTCCGTGGTTTACCTCGAGCTGGCCAGGCAGTTGGGAATCAAGGGGGTTGAAGGGATCCCTTTGCCCGGTCGTTTCATGGTGGGGTTCCGTGAAAGCGGGGAAGAAGAGTTTTCTTTTCTGGATGTTTACGATGGAGGGAAGGAACTCACGCTGGAGCAGGCGGCGGCGCTGGTCAGCGAAGATGGGGTGATTTCCAAAAAGGCACGGATGCCCGCCGCGGACCGAGACATAATTTTGCGGATGATCCGCAATTTATTGGGGCCGCTGCTTGAGAGCCGCAGTCCGACGAGGGAAGCACTCCCCTATTTGGACCTTGTGCTGGAGCTTGACCCGGAAGCCTCTCGGGAGCGGGTGAGCCGAGCGATGTTGAGGGAGCGTGCTGGGGACCGGCCGGGGGCTCGTTCTGACGTGGGATGTTTATTGGAGCATCTTCCCGAGGTGGGCCGAGAGGGGCAGCGCGAAATGCTCGAACAGTGGCTGGAACGGTTGACCCGCTGAGAAACGCCGGCCGGCTTATGGCGTTGTGGGTTCCACGACCCAATCCCAGCGTTCACCGGCCTGCTTGAGTTGTGGTTCTAAGTCCCTTGAAAGCAAGAATTTTTCGTCCATGAGTTTTTGGAGCGCCTCCTTTACTTTTGCGAGGTACTCGGTTTTGCAAGAGTAGCGTTCTTGTATCGAGGGCCGGGGGTCGTTGTTTGCTTCTCGTTGATCCCTGGTTTTAGCGAAAGGGACCCACGCTCCGCGCAGCAGATAAAAATTGTGCGCGGCTCCGAACGCAGGCGGCCGAAATACCCAGCCCGTAGCCGTGCCCAAAGGCACTGCGATATCTGGCATTCGAATGCCCCCGAGGTCGTTGCCGTCTGCATCCACCTGGGGCACCAGCAGAGGCAGTTCAGCGCCCTCTCCTGCTCCATCAGCCCACTGGGGATTGCGCACCCGAATGCCTGCCTGCACCGCGTTGGGTGAGGCGAGGCCCGGAATTTTTGGAAAGCGCACCTCCGCGGGCCCTGTCAGCGTTCCCTCGCTCAGCTTCGGAAATACACTTGGTGGAGGTGCGATGCTTTGAGTCACCCAACGGTGCATGGCCTCTCGCAGGGCCTCCATGGAAGCTCCTGTATTTACGGGATTTGCTAATGGAGAGCCCTTTGCTTGCGAAGTGGGAGGAAAGGGCGCCGCGCCGTGTGAAGTGGCCGCAAAGAAATAAGAACGCACATTCTCTGGCAAAGAAATATCGCGTGTTCCGGCCGGGTCGGTGTGGGTGAGTGCGGCAACGCGACCCGCTCCCCAGTATTCAGAGGCGGTGTTCGTATAGAAAATTTTCGGGGCATTTTGAGCCCTTGAATTTTCTAAAACTCCTTCCGTATGGCCGCTCCGTGGATCCATCTGAGCAGTATCCGCGAAAGGATAGGAAGCAGTGTAGTAGCCGGCTTCGCTGAGCGGTGTAGACCAGCGCTGATTTAAAACAAGGCGTCCTGCTCCGGCAACATGTGCGATGATGCCGTCCAGCGTCAGGCGTTCTTGTTCGTCCGCATTGAATCCAAGGTAGAGAAAATCTCGCAGGAAACGCCCGCATTGCGAAGATCCGAAGGCATAAGCATTTTTCACCGGCGCCGGCGAATCTCCGTTGTGCTTTAGCCAAGCCGCTGCATCACGAATGGCAGCGTAGCCCAAACCAGCGACAGGCGGTCCCTCAGCCAAGTAGGAGATCTCATACGTGCACCCGGGAGTTAATCCACCTTCAAGTCGAATCCTATTCCCCTTTAAGCTCCAGCGCTCCCTCGGTAATTCGATTCCCGATGGAAACTCCGCCCGTGTTCTGACGATCAGCTTACTATCGGCTCCTTCGATATCCACGGCGGGATAGGCGCCTAACTCGTTGATGGTGTGTTCTTCTAGAAGCTTGTCTGGGGTGAAAGTCGCTTTGACTACGCCACGAATTGGGCTTCCATCTTTGTTTCGCGCGGCCGGCACTTCCAAGCGTAGTTTATCGGGTCCGGCAGGTACGTCGAACTCCCAGCCGACACTCAGTAGGGTGAAGCCCTGCGCGATCAAAGCGGAGGGCGGTTTGGCTTTGCCTCCGCGGTTGGGGATTTCGATCCACGCGGCTCCGTTACTTTTGGAAAAGTCCTTCGGTTTGAGCAGTCGAAAGTCCGCAGTGAAACTCACTTTGCGGTCCGCGTCCAGCGGCGCCAGGTCGACATCGGCGATGACGGTATTCCCCTTGTGCGTCGGATCGATTTGGAAATGCAACCGGCCGTTTATCTGTTCATAACCTGTTTTATCGAGGTCCAGGCGTTCGGAGATCTCCATCTTGACTACGGCCGCGGGCGCGGTCAGGACGGAGGCGGACAGCAGGCAAAGGCTGAGGGCAAGCGATGCATGCGATGCCGGCCGGAAGGGAGAGTTATTTTCTTGAGGAGAGGCCATGGGGGTGTTGTTTTTACGGCGTTTGGAGCGCCGGAAAGACTCCGGCAAAGATCGGGAGCATACGAGATCGAAAACGCAACACCTGCGGATGTGCAAGCTGGGGATCTTTTGTGGCACCAGAACTTTATCGTCCCGCGTTTCGTGATGTTTTTCATCGGTTCATCTTTTTTTTGAGGAGCAGCGACAGATTTTTCTTCTGCGGGAACCGCGGGCTGCCTCGCGGGAGGTGGGCACTTTGCAGCGGGCGTTAATTTGGGAAAGGCTGGAATTTCGCTGGCTATTGGGGCGCAGCAGGCGCTTTTAAATGGATGACTGGCCTCATCAACGCGATGGATCAATTTGGGTGGGCAACCATGGCCGGGTGTCTGGATGAGGACGAAGGTCTTTTGTTGGGCCGTGAATGCGAGGAGGCCTGCCAAAAGGGAGCATTCCGAAGGGCCGGCGTGGGCCGCGGCGTGGGTTTGGTGGTACACGAGGATATTCGGCGGGACCACGTTTTGTGGATGGTGCCGGGGGAAGCCACGCAGGAACAGCAGCGCTATTTGGACAAGCTGGAGAGGCTGCGACTGGCTCTCAACCAGCGCTTCTTTCTTGGTCTGTTTGAATTTGAAGGCCACTTTGCCATTTATCCGGAGGGGGCATTTTATAAGGCGCATTTGGACAGGCACTCCGGAACGCGGGAACGGGTTGTGACGGTGATTCTCTACCTCAACCCGAACTGGCAGCCCGGCGACGGCGGGGAATTGAAACTGTGGACGACCGTTGGAGATAAGACGGGGGAGTTTGTCCTCATCGAACCGAGGCTGGGGACGCTCGTTTGTTTTCTTTCAGAAGATTTCTGGCACGAGGTTCTTCCGGCGCACAAGACACGGATGAGCATCACTGGCTGGTTTCGGGAACGCTGAGTGGAGGGGAGGGGATTCTGTGCGTTTGAAGAGGAAGGTTGACCTGCGCGGCGCTTTGGGGGCATCAAACCGTGGATGACACCTCAAAACATTGCTGAAAGCCTTGGAATCGTTTTCGCCCCACAGACCCCCGGCTATTTAAATCTTTGCATTCGTTCTGGAAACCAGCTGCTGACTTCGGGACATGTGAGCGATTTGAAGGGCAAGCTGGGGGCCGACGTCTCCACGGAGGCCGGCTACGCAGCCGCCCGGAATTGCGCCGAAAAAGTACTCAATTCCGTCTGGAACACGCACGGGACATTGGACGGTTTGCGGGTGCTCAAGGTCTTGGGGTGCGTCAATTCCACGCTGGACTACACTGACCAGCACCTGGTGATCAATGGCTGTTCGGATTTGCTGCACCAAATTTTTGGGAAAGAAGGCAACGGCTTTCACGCCCGCAGCGCTCTTGGGTTCGCGCAGTTGCCTACCGGGGCCGCGGTGGAGGTGGAGGCGATTTTCGAAGTCGTGGTCTAAATAGAAACCGGCAGGGAGCGTTTAAGCGCCCCTTTCAACGCCCCGAGGCGGCTCTCGCTGCGTGCGTGGAGCCGGGTTCGGACTCCGCTTTCGCGGGCTATGGGGCGCGTGTGGAACTGGGAGGCTCGCAGGGGCCAAAGATTTTTCGGTTGCGCCTAGGTTGCCGAAGGAGGGCGGATTACTTTCAATTTCTGCTTTTTGGCGCTAGGTTGAATGTAGTACCCCCTATGAAGCCATCCCTGTATTCCCCGTTGGGCCTTGTTTTTGCCGGAGCTCTTATTTTCGTTTGCGGCCCTGGAGCCGCGTTCGCCACCGGTGCACCGTTGCTAAAGTATAGCGATCAAGCTCCTAAGGCGTATGATTTTACGGCGCGCGCAAGTGAGATCGATCCAAGAGCGCAGTCGCATCCGGAGCTTGACTTTGTGTTTGAAAAAAACGGTAAGCCGGCGGACACCGAGCGGGCCTCCGTGGACACAAGGGTGCCGGCGCAGGGCAGGCTTGTGATTTGGTTGATGGGTTACAATCCGGCGCTTTTTGAGCGAGTGAATAGCTACGGCCTGCATGCGATCCAAGTGAGTTACGCCAACGGTTGGTTTGCCAAACTCAACAAGGAACCGGCGCCCGCGGACGAGCAGCATCTGGGGAATATCCGGCTCGAAGCCACAACAGGAATGAATGCAAGCGAGGCCGTGGCGATTCCGCAGCCTGATTGCATGATGGAGCGTGCCTATCAGTTCGTGAAGTGGCTTGCGAAAACCCATCCCGAGGGCAGGTGGGAGTTTTTCTTTGCGGCCGATGGCAAGGGGTTGGATTGGGAAAAAGTGATTATTTCAGGTTCGTCCCATGGGGCGACTTCCTCCGCCCGTTTTGCGATCCAGCAGAAGGTCGCCCGGTGCGTGATGTTTTGCGGGCCCAGGGATCAGTATGAATCTTGGCAGGGTCTTCCCTCGGCGACCCCGGCGAATCGTTTCTTTGGGTACAGCCACGTTTTGGACAGCGGTTGGTCTGGAGATCACTACCCCCGTTCATGGATTATGCTTGGGTTGAACAAGTTTGGGCCGATTGTGAATGCCGATGAGGCGAAGGCGCCCTATGGGTTTTCCCGGCGGTTGATTACGTCGTCGGACGTTAAAGGCGACGCCGCCAAGGCTCACGGATTTGTGACGCCCAACGCCAAGAGCTCGCCGCGGGACGCCTCCGGAAAATACATTCAGGACGATGTCTGGCGTTACTTGTTCACCTCGTCTGTGGACGAAGTCGGGCAGCCTGTGGCGCCGGAAGGTGTGACGCGGATGAATTTGCGCGGCAAGTAGCAGACGCGTGGCTGGGGGGCGTGGGGCGCTGTTTCGCTGTGTCGTTTGCTGCTTCTGTGTTTATTGCAAAGAAAAATTGCAATCCCACTAGCGGTGCCGACGAGTCCGTGTAGGTTTCCGCATGGAGCTACCACCCCTTGATCCGTTTGCAGGCTACCTCGAAGTTGTCTCAGTGATAGGCATCCTCGAGGCGAAGCGTGCCCGTCTTTCTGGTGCAGAGGAGGGCGAAGCGGGAGCGGATCCCGACGGCCCTTTTTTATTAGCGAGGATCGAAAACGGCATTCTTGAAGCACAGGAACTCCAGCGCGTTTATGAGGAGCGCATGGAGGATGTCATCCACAATGTGGCGGACCGAGCGGACATGCTCCGCGCGCTGTTTGACTCGATCACCTCGCGGATGGCGGAGATGCAGGCGTGGATTGAAGCGGCCGTCGACGGTCTTCCCGAGGAAGATCGCGAGGAGTGGGATTTGCTCGTGAGCGACTACGAACGGATTCGCGAGCAACTCGGGAGCAGTTTTCCCTCAGACACGGATGGGCCGGATTTCTTTTGAGCGAAGCTGCAGGTTCTTAGGCAGCGTCGAACATCTGGCGGGCCATGGCAACGGTCTGCCTGGCGTCTTCTTTTGCAGAGGGCCGGCTACGAATTGCGCGCCAGGTAGACGGTGCTTGAGGAATTGCGCTCGAGGAGAGGGTTGAAAAAGCTGACGACCTTGGCCTCACACTCTTCGAAGACCAGGCCCAGCGTTGCGAGAAAATCGGCGTCTGGGGGATCGTCTGACCAAAGTGCAAAAATGCCCCTTGGATGCAACTGAAGAGCGAGTTTTCGGAGTCCGGCTTCGCTGTAAAAGGCTCCGTGACGGAGGTGGAGCAGGTTCTTCGGGGAGTGGTCGATATCCAGAAGAACCGCGTGGAAGAGGCGGCCAGGGGCGTTCGGGTCGAATCCTAGTTCGGGAGCGGCGGCGAGCGCGAAGAAATCGCCGAGGACGAATCGGCAGCGGGGGTCGGCGGTGAGTTCGGGGCCGAGAGGCACCAGGCCCTTTTCGTGCCACTCGATGACGGCAGCCATGAAGTCGACCACGAGAAGAGAGCCGAGGGCGGGATGTTTGAGGGCGGCGCGAGCGGTGTATCCAAGTCCGAGGCCACCGACGACGACGTCGAGATGCGGGGCGTCGAGCAGAGCGAGGCCGAGGTCTGCGAGGGCGACTTCGACTTTGTGAAATAGGCTGGACATGAGGAAGGCGTCGCCGAGTTTCACCTCAAAAACTTCAAGGTCTTCGAGTTCCCGCACGCGCCTGCGGCGGAGAGTCAGCTCTCCAAGGGGCGTCTGACGGTAATCCAATTCTTCAAAAGAGGCGCTCATCCCTCACAGGGAAGGGAAGGCCGTGGCCGATGGAAAGCGGAATCGCGGGTTTGCGCCGACTCCGCGGGGGCGAATGCAGCGTATTCTGCTTTTGTGGGAAGGTCGGTGGAGAAGAGAGGGTTGGTGCGCTAAGGCGAAAAGGGGGTGTGTGGTTTTTGGGGGTCAGTGAGGGGCTCTGCGGCTCGGCTTGCCGGGGAAGCCTGGGAGTCGGGTCCGCGGCGGGAGGCCTTCCAGACAATGGAACCAAGGTAGTTGATCCAGTGCCAGCGTCCATCATGGGTCCGGAACCTGATGGAAAGGGCCCAGCTGACAATCGCGACACAAACAGCGCACCAAAGCAGCGCCTAGCGGTCAGGCAGCGTAGCCGCCGGCAGCCAGGTGGAACTTCCCAAAAATAGCACGCCGTTGAGCAGGCACATCAAAAGCAAGAGGGCCCAAAAAATGTAGCCTCCGCGAAACCCCAGCGTGCGTTGGGAAAGCTGAAGTCCACGTGGGTGAAAGTCCCACCGGTCGAATTAGACGGTTCACGACCGAAAGCGATGTCCGGAATGAAGCCGTGAGGCCGAAGCCGCAAGCGGGACATCGGCTGAACCAGCAGGCCATAACGAAACGGAGAACAGGCTACTCTATTCCGCAATGACTTCCTGAGTTTTTGGAGCGTCAAAGCGGAGCTGGGGCACCGCGGTCCCAGGTGCTGAACTCTTTGAATCATCCATAAACCTAAAAGAGAGGGTATCAGCCATTGCCGTTTCTAGGATAACCCATGTCGTCTGCGAGGATGATGAGAATGGCAGGTTTTTGCTCCAGCACTTCGCACGCTGCCCCATATCACAGTCGGCGTCCATCGGCACAGCGGGGCCGCTTTGGTCCACGGGATGCGTGAAGAGATAGCGTAAGACCTCGTCGTAAACCCACTGGCCTAGCGCATCCTTGCCGCCGGGCACAACGATGGCCTGCGAACCAGCCGTTCGAGTAATGAGGCTGGATGCCGTGATAGCCATAGCTGGAGATGCGCTCAAAAAGCCCTTGATTGTGGCCCATGAGCCAGATCACGAGCTTCCCCTGCGAGGGCACGCGGGTGTCTACCACCGCATGTTGGAGGTCGGCGGGTTTCCCTTTGTCATCTGTGAAGGTGAACTTGATCTCCGGGTGCTCCCTAGCTTGAGGATCGATCTCGCTGGCCCGTTTGGTGAGGTCATAGCGGTGGGGTTCGGCGGCTTGCAGATGTCTGCCGAGGAGGAGCGCGCCGATGATGAGGAATTTCAAGGTGTGTTTCATTCCAAATTTCGGTTCTGGATTCACTTCTCCTTCCGCAGCCATGCATCCGGTATCGGTTGTTTCGACAAGCCAGGCCCACTGATTTCGAGCACGGGCGCTTCGCCTTTCCAGAGCACGGCGGGGTTGGGCCAGTTCATCCACGTCTCGTGTTTGAAGGGCTTGGTCCGAGTGTCGGTGTAGACGACCTGAAGTTTGTGCAGGCCTTTGGCGAGCGCGCGCGACCAAGTGCCGAGGGCATGCTGCCGCATGGCGGGCCACCATTCTTCACCATCGAGGATGACGCGCAGGTCGTAGCCTGGGTCGATATCGGGTATGATGAACTCGCGCGGGGCATGGAAGGTATAGACGCCGTCGGCGGGCACGTCGAGATAGCTGCTGTAGCGCGCGGTGAAAGCGCTGCCGCTTTGATGCATGGAAGCATCGAGGAGCCTCGTGGTGGTGCCGACCTTCCGGGCCGGGACGAAGCCACTGGCGGCGACGAGCGCAAACGACTGCCCTTCGATGTATTCCCATGCGAGTCCGGGCGCTGTCGCCTTGATTTTCAGGGCCGGTGAGGCGGTCTGCTTGGTGAAGACGGCGCGTGTGGGCAGCGTGGCGAAGCCGGGATCAAGCGGCCAATGCAGTTCCTTCGCTCCAGCGCGAACGGCGATCGCCCGCACCTGGGCGCTCTGATCGATGCGCATGGGTTTCGTGTAGAGCGGAGATGCGAGGGTCGGCTCGGTGCCGTCGAGGGTGTAGCGGATGCTCACGTCCGGCGTGGCGCTGGTCATCGTCACGTCGGCGTGGTCGGTGAAGACATTCACGTCGGGCTTGAAGGCGACCGGCTGGATGGGGGCGTGGATTTCGCGTGTAATGGCGGGCTGCTTGCCGAGGGTGAACTCGGCGCTATCGGTATTCAGGGAAAGCGATTGAGCGCCAACCTTGAGGGAGCGCGCGCCGAGCACGATGCCTTGAGCGTTGCCCGACTTGGGCTTTGCGATCAAAAGCGTATCGGCATCGGTGGTGACGCCGCTGAGGTTCAGCGCGGCTGGTTTGGCACTCGCGGCGAAATGCACGCTGCCTCCGTCTGGAGCAGTGGCCGTGAAGGTCGTGCCGCTGGCCTTCACGGCCCAGCTCGGCTCGCCATTCTCGGGCGCGGTCGTGATGAAAGTGACGAGCACCTGGTCCCCCGCGCCGTTCCATTTCACCAGCACGCGGCGGACGAAGGCCATCCAGTTCCGCAACTGGACCGTGCTGGTTTTCCATTCGCCGTCGGCGTCTTGGACCTCGTTGCGATCCTTGTGCGCGAGGTCGTGCGACTTCGGGTCGAACTCGATCTTCAGCGCGTCGTTGCCAAAGTGCCGAATGGTGATTTTCGGATAACCAGGATTGTCCGTGCGCACGCGGTTTTCCTCGATCACCGCCCGCTTGTCCGCATTCGGGACCGGTGTCTTTGTCCGGCGCAGCCAGTCAAGGCGTTGCACTGGGGTATAGACTTCGTACGGAATTTCGTAATCATGGCGCGCGTCGCAGCGGATGCGATCCACGACGACCCAGCACTCGGGCTCGCGCACGAAGAATACCTGCCGTGTGTGGCGCTGCACGTCGGTCACGGCGGGCAGGCCGAGGCTGCGTTGCTGATGCTTCAAGTCGTACCCGCCGGTGTGAAACGGCGACCAATACGTGCGTCCGCTGCGGTCCTCATAGGCGCCTTCGTAGACTCCTTCGGCGAGGTCGAATCGGTCGCTGGTGTGCCAGCGGCCCTGGGTGGGAATGCCATCACTGTGCGTGAGGAAGGCCGTCTTTGCTCCCACGTTGTCGACGTGTTTGAAGTGCATGTTTTGCGTGCGGCCGTCCACGTACACGGGTTGGGCAGTGAGCAGGTGCTGGCCGTGGTTGTGCAGCTTGAATGCGTTGCAGTCCTCGTCGGGATTGCTGTTCGGGATGCGGCCGGAGTGCATGTAGAAAAACGCATCCGTCTTGCCCCAGCCGCCACGTAGCATGAACTCGCCGAGATACGGCATGACATCCGAGCGATGCCGTGGCGCTCCCAAGGTCCCCTTGCCAAACACCGTGTCGAGCATCCGGGCGGGCTCTTCTTGCGATGTAAGTCCAGGCAATTGGAGGTCGAGCGAGTACTTGGCGAAGACGCTCTGGGTCTTGCCGACATAGGCGCTGCGCGCATCGCGATAGCTGTCGCGATGCCGAAGGCCGTCGGGTTTCAGGTGTCGTAAGAAAAACATGCCGTTCTGCTCGAGGCTCCAGCGCAGATCGGCGTCGAGCGCGGCGTCGAACCAGGCCGGGTGGCTCGCTTGCAATAGTTCATAGCCGGCGAGTCCGAACTGCAGCCATACGCCCTGATGCCCCTCGTCGGAGTATTCGACGTAGCCGCCGTCGGGCATGATCGAGAACAGCGCATGATTCTGCAGCGTCCGCGCCGTCTCGCGCCCGAGCCACTGTCCTGTCTTGAATTCACCGAGCATCAGTGCGTTGCGCATGTTGAAGCTCAGGCCCATGTGGTTCCAATTGAAGCGCGTGGCACGCGCCACCAGGATGTTCGGCGTGGCGTATTCCTCCAGCCCCGTGAGCAGGACTCGCGCAAGGGTCGGCGCGGGCATTTCTTTGGCGAAACCGGGATGCGTCAACGCGGTCGCGCGCACCCGCGTAACGAAGGTGGCGAGCACGCGCGGGCTCAGCGTGTGATACCAGCGCTCATTCCACATCAACGGCAGATTTGGCTGATAAGACGCGGCTTCGAGTTCGCTCGCCGGAAGCGCATTCAAGGAACGCTGCACGTTCAGCGCCCAATCATCCGCATACTCGGACCAGCGGTGCAGGCACTTCGCCTCGCCCGTCCTCTGGTAACCCTGCAACAGCCAGCCGAGCAGTCCGTTCGTCAGACTCTCGCTTTCGAGCAAATGCAGCGGGCGCATGAGGTGCAGTGACTCCGGCTGCTTCTGTGCGTTCAGGGGCTCCGGTGGCAGATGCGTCCAGTTGACCGTTCCCGGCGGTCCGAAGTCGATCTTCAGCAGCTCCTCGCGGCCTACGGAGGGATTCGCCGTGGTACCGATGCCGCGCATCGCGTCGTCGAGCCATGCATCGGGGAACAGGACTGGAGAGAGCGGAGCAAATCCATCGGTGATGATTGCCTCGGCGGGGATGCCGAACTGCTCAAAGTGTGTGAGCTTATGCAGGAAGTGATCGCGAAAAGCATCCAGAGCCTCCGCGAACTTCCTTTCCCGATAGAGTGCGAACGCCTTGTCCACCCCTGGCGCTTTCTCATCGAGCGCGTTGAATAGCCGGTGCGCGAGTTGCTCGAGTTCGGCCGGATCATTGCGATTCGTAAACTCCGTCCTGCGCCGGGCCGCATCCGCTGGCGGGGGGAGGGTGATGCTACGCGTCTTTTTGTAGTCCATGCCTTGCGCCTTCTGCTGATATACGGCTGCGAGGCTGTTCCACTTGGACCGGACGTTCTCCCAATAGGGCAGCACCGCCTCATCGGCCTCTTTCGCTTGCTGCATAAGCAAGCGCGCCTGCTCCGCAGCCTCTTTTCCGTCCGGCAGCGCAAGACAACGCTGGATCACGAATGCCTCCGCCTCCGCCTGCGTCATATCCTTGGTGACCCGCAATCTCTGCGCCTCGATTTCTAGAGCCATCTTCTCATCCTTGTCACCTGCCTTATCGGCTACGGCGGCGGCATCGCTCTTGGCCTTCATCTGCGTATCGAGGTCGGTCACCTTTGCCAGCAACGCTTTATAAGTCGGATCGTCCAAGCCGCCCGCTTTCTTGAAAGCGCCATTGCGCAATGCATTCACCGCGAGGTTACGATCATTCGACGCCTGACTGCGACGCTGGATCAGTTGATCATGCCATAGCCTGGCTTCGTCAGTGGTCTTGATGAGAACCGCGACTTCCGCCGGTGTGGTGGGCAGTTTGGCAGGCGGAGCCATCGGCGGCTCGGCATGGAGGGTGCCGGCAAGCATGGCCGTGCCAAGGAGGGCCAGTGTCGTTGGTTGGGTGCGTTTGTTCATGATGAGTCCAAGGTAAAATAATGTGAGTCTCACCGCGTCGCGGGCTGATAAACGAGTTGTTCCATCTGCTCGACGATGCGCCGCGCATACGCGGCTTTGTCGGGTGGGTGGTTGATTGTGCTCAAGCCCTCGTGTTCGGCGCGTGCTGTGTGCGGGAGCATTGCCAACGCATCACGGTGCGCGGTGGTGAAATTCTTTTTGTTCACATAGATGAAAGGCAAAGCGCTCATTCCCCACGCAGTTCTCCATGATCTCACGAGAGCGGGCATCACGGCGGTTTGATCCGCGCCTGCGATGCCCGTGCCACTTTCGCCCTGATCCCACACGATGCCGCGCACGGCGAACGGAGCCAGGTTGGCGATGCGCAAAGGATAATTCGCACCATAATTTTCGAAGTGTCCTTCGCTGAAGAACGACGCGGGAAGACCGCCAGGAAGCGCCGGTGCCCAGGGTTTAGCGGGCAGACCTTTGCCTTGAGCTTGCGCCTGAATCACAGCCGCTTCCCACGCCTTCACCTTATCAGGATAATCAGCTGCGAGCTGTGGATACAGGTTCTCCGTATACTCGCGAATCTGGCGCTGAATCTCCGCATCGCCCTCCACGGTGTCGCGGCTGAGCCAGATGCCCGAGGAGGATGAACTCTCGCACCGCACGACGATACCGATAGGCACGTTGAGCTTCTGCCGCAGCAAGACGGCGGCGCAGGACATCAAGGCGGGCACATCGAGACAGTTCTCGCGGGTGAGCGCGAACCACGCCGGAGTCTTGTTGCGGTCGCGGGTGATGGCCGAGATGCGGATCTGTGGATGCACGCCATTCTCGAGCACTTGCTTCGTGTCCTCGTCGCATTCGAAGGGGGCGCCGGATTTGGTAAATTGCGGCAGGAACTTGACCGCCACTTCCATGTTCGACTGGCCCGAGCCGAACCACACCTCGCCGACGAGCACATCGGTGAAATGCAAGGTTTTGGTGCCATCACCCACTTCGAGTTCAAACGGACCGCCCGCCTTCAGCGGGTCGAGCTTCACTGTCCAGCGGCCTTCGGCATCGGTCCTGACCTGCTTTGTTTGTCCGGCAAACTTCACGGAGATGTCTGCACCGGGCACCGTGCGGCCCCACACTGGCACTGGCATGTCGCGCTGGAGCACCATGTGATCGCTGAACACGATTGGCATGAGCAGTTCTGTCGGCAGCTTGCGCGGCTTCAGCTTCGCAATGGCCGCGCGAATCTGCGGCTTCGTCATCGCCTGCTGGTCGATGGGGCGCAGATAGACGGAACCGACGGCCATCCATGTCTTGTCCACGGTCGTGGTGTTCAGCAGCGCCACCGTTTGCAAACCTGCGGCGAGGTCCAATGTTCCCATTTCAAACAAAGCCAGACCGCCTCTCGTGTCCGGCACGAAGCCCGCAAGCTTCTGCGTCCCGCACCGCAACTCGAAGGCATTGCCATGTCTCGTGTGACTGAACTCCAGCGTCGCAAGATAGCGGCCGGCCTTGGGAACCTCCACCTCCCAAGACAACGCTCCCGCCTCCGGCGCGAAGGACTGCACCACTTGATGCACCGGAAACCCATCGCCATCGAGCACTGGCACGGGCTTGGCTTTCACTGGAGCACTTTCGGCCCCAGGCTTGAGCATATTCGCCTGCTCGGCTCCCAGGAAGATTGCGCCATCAGGCGGCGCCCCTTGGGTCGAGGCCAGCGGCGCCAGCAGCAGGGCGGTGAGGGCCGACCGAAGGGAACCGGAGCGCAGCGTAGATAGACGACGAAACTGTTCCGAAAAAGGGCGGCAAACAGCCTGCCAAGCTGATTTCAAAAAGATACAGGCAACGGTGAGAGCGTGTTTCATGTGATTATTTTATTTCGAGTTCCTGACTTCGCCATCGCGCTGAAACGCCAGCCAGTCGGCGGCGTAGGCGGCGTTGATGAGCCATGAGGCGGTCGCCTTGTCGCCGACGAATGTGGCAAATGGCTTGGTGGACAGATTCTGATAGCCGCCTTTGGCCGCATCCCAGTTTTGGCCGAGATGGCCGTTCTCCATGGCGAGCGTGTTGAGCTTGACCGGCCCCTTGCGCGCATCGGCAGCCGCCGGGATTCTTGCTTCGAACGTATGCCGCAGAAACGAAAACACCAGCGGCCAGGTTTTCTCGCTGGGACCGTGACCGGTCTTCGGCTCAACCACGAGATTCCATGCTGCGTTGTGATGCTTTCGCATCATCGGCACGAGGGCGAGCGTTTCGGCCCGATGATCATTGGCGAAGAATTTGTCTTCCTCGCCGAACATAACCAGCCCAGGCGCCTTCGCCGCGCCAGGCTGATAGATTTGAAAGGTGTAGCCCGCGCGCATGGCCACCCAGCCCCAGATACGATCACTCTGCTCGGCGGCGAACAGCGCGGAGAAACCGACGGCGCTGGAATGGCCGTAGAGGAACAACGGCGCGTGTTCCAACTCCGGATGATTCGTCTTCACGCCAAAATCTTTGAGCTGCTGGTAAAGCAAGCTCGTCGGCCAAAAGCCGCGTTGCATCGGGTTGCCGTTGAACTTGAAGATGGCGAGGTGGAGTTCGCCCGCGAGCTTCCGCAGTGCGGGATGTCGGTAAAGTGCCTCGCCGCTACCGTGGCCGGAGACCGCGACGACGCCCCTGATCACCTCCACGCCAGAGGGCAGCCAGAGCTGGAGTTTCACCTCCTCGCGTTTGCCTTCGCCCTTTTGTTTTACGGCCTCGGTCCATTGAGCCTCGGAGATATTCCAGACCCAACTCCGAGGAGCTGGCTTCTCCGCCGCCGGCCTGGAGGCATCGTGCAATTGCTCCCAGCCTGCACCGACTAACTCGGGATGATCTTTCACCCAGTCACGCACCCAGTTGACACTATGACATTCCGGAAGCTGGACCGTCTCGGTGAGTTCAATGTCGGCGGCCTGCAGCGCGGCCAGCGGTGCGAGAAGGAGGGTGGTGAGGAGGGCGAGGGTGTGTTTCATACAATGTTCTTTGGAATGTGTTTTGTTTACCTTGTCCTGAAGGCTTCGCTCTCAATCACGGCGAGCAGTAGACCGCGGAAGCCGCCTTTTTCCTGCAGCACTTTGTTGGCGGCGAGATGGAGCGACTTGCGCTCGGCGTAGTCGGGAACTCGACCGGTGCCGTAGAGGAAGAGCTTCTCAGCGAGACAGCCGGAAAACTGGTCGATGTGCGCGACGACATAGTTTTTGAGGTCGAGCACATCCTTGAGCGGGGTGCCGTCAGGCATCGTCGAGGTGGCGTCTACGGGTGGGCCGGGCTTGATGACGGTGCTACCTTTGGGGCCAGCCGTGTGGATGGGGTAAACATCGCGCCATTGGCCGATGGCGTCGTAGTTCTCCAGCACGAAGCCGATGGGATCGAGTTTTTTGTGGCAGCCGGCGCACTTCTCCTCGCTGGTGTGCGCCTTCATGAGGTCGCGGATTGTTTTTGCACCGCGCGTGTCAGGCGTGATGGCGGGCACCGATGCCGGTGGGGGTGGCGGCGCATCGCCGAGGATGTTTTCCAGCACCCATTTCCCACGCACGACGGGTTGGGTGTCCACGCCATTCGCGGTGGCCATCATCACTCCGGCCATGCCCAGAAGGCCGCCGGGACGCCCGTCGCGAGGCAGGCTCACGCGCATCATCGTGCTCGAGTTCCGCCTGTCGGGCTTGGGAATGTCCGGGAGTTTGTAGAGCTGGTGGCCGAGGGGCGGGTTCACATGGGTAAAGTCCGGCTTGATGAAGTCGGTGAGCGGCAGATTATCGCGTAGCATCTCCGCCACGAAGAGATTCGCTTCCTGCGCCATGCCGGTGGAGTGATTGGAGGAAAAGGAACGGGAGAGCGAAGGATCGGGCATGATGCTCGGCAGCGCGCGGGTGCCGAGCCACTGGCTGGTGAAGCTGTCGATGAAGACCGCAGCATCCGCGCTCGTGAGCAGGCGCGTGGCGTGGGATCGAAGCGTATCTGGCTTGGCGAGGCTGCCGTCACCAGCAGCGGCTCGCAGCGGTTCATCCGGCGGTCCTTGGGTGAGCATGTAAGACAGACGCGCGGCGAGTTCGTAGCTGTCAAAGCTGCGGTCGGCGGTCTCGCGATAGAGGAAGTGCGGTGAAATCAAGACGGTCCGTAATGCCAGATGGAAGGCGTCGTCGAGCGAGCCGCCGCCCGCGCGAGTGGAGGCTAATTGGGAGAGCAAACGCCGCGTTTCCTCGGGCGCGGCGTCACGGCGGTAGGCGGCGCGCAGCATCCGCGTGACGCAGGCTTCCAGCCACGCTGCGTCTTCCATCTTAGGTGGCCGCTTGCCGAAGAGTTTCATTTGCAGCCGACGGGCGAGTTGGTCGCGATCATCTTCGACGGGCGCGAAGGGGCCTTCGATTTCCAGCGCGTGAATGTCGATGGCCGGGCCTTCGCTGTAGCACTGGCGAATCCACGACTCCACATAGGAGTGCAGCTTGAAATTCCCACTCCCGTCCGACGCCATGATCGCTTCCACGAGCCGTTCGATGTTCTCGTTGGTGGCCTTGCTGGTGTCGAGATCGCTGCGGGCCATGGCTTGCTCCATTCCCCTGATGACGATGACTTTTTTTGTCTCGAACGAGACGCCAGGAGGAAAGCGCAGCGACAACTCCGCCTTTCCATCGGCCCCGGCGACCTCGTCGTGCAAGGTGAGCAAGGCCGCGCAGAGACGGGGATACCGCGCGAGTCTGGTGCGCAGTTCGTCGGGCAATTTCGGGGTGGGGAAGTTCGCATTGATGCCCTTGTTCGGGGAATCAGCAAACATGAGGGTGACACTGTGACCGTCATAAATCGGCGCTTCCACCGTGAACTCCTGAGTCTTTTCCGAGGTGATCGGAAAGCTCATGAGCTTGCGCAAGTTTGGGTAGGTGCCAGAGACAATCTCGAGCGTCATCGGCTGTCCCGCCTCGGGCTTGAAGGCGGACCCCGTGAGCTTGATGCGGTACACGCCCGACCCTTTGGCTTCGAATTGGGCCGCCGTGGTCGAGCCATGATAGCCAGCCAGAGCGAGCCGCATCCGGCCATCGACGATCAAATTCTTTGGGCCGTATGCATCTCCGCCGGACATGCCTTGCGGAGTGACCCGCACGAGACGACTCGGTGGCAGGGGCGGCTTCGGTGGTGGAAAGAACTGATCCGCGACGAGCGCGGCGCTTTCCGCATACGCTTCCAGCAACGGTGGCGAAAGCACCAAGGCCTCGGCCACATTGTCGAAGCCGTGCGATAACGTGTCTTCGGGGAATCCGGGCGGCAGCACGAACTGGATGCCGAGCGTTTTGCGAATTGTGCTGGCATATTCGGCGCGGCTCAGGCGGCGAAAGGTGGTGCGGTGGGGCGGCACCTGCCGGACCAGGCTGTCATCCAACCACGCGAGCAGCGCGTGGCTGTCGGCCTGAGGTGGGCGCTGTTTTTTCTTCGGCGGCATTTCCCCTTTGCTGATCGCCTGATGGACCCGTTCCATGAGGCGCGCGAAGTCCGGCTTGGTCCAGGCTGCGGTGGCGATGTCCAGATTGATCTCGCCCTTGGCGGATGAGCTATCGTGGCAGTCGAGGCAGTAGTTGCTGAAGAACGTGAGCGCGGCCTCTGGAAGCGGCTCGGCAGCAGTGAGCTGCACGGACGCCAGTCCCAATAAGGGCAGCGCGAGGGAGGTCAATCGGTTAAACATAGAGGACCTCATCCAATCCTCGTTTGGCCTGCGCAAAGCTCTGGCATTCGATGCCAAGTTGCCGCTGCAGACTGATGAACAAATCCCCTAGCAGCAGATCCTTTTCCGCCGAGTCGGTGCGCTGAAAGTTGAGGTGACGCCCATGCTTGAAGCCGCCGCCTGCGATGACGATGGGGAGATCCTGGTTTGAGTGCCGGCTCGCATCGCCCATCCCGGTGCCCCACATGACGATGGTGCTATCCAGCAGCGGACGGCCCTCGGCATCGGTCTTCGTCTTGAGCTGCGCGATGAACTTCGCGAAGGACTTCATGTGCTCGGCATCGATCTTGGTGAGTTCCGCGATCTTTTCGGGGTCATTGCCATGATGCGACAGCGCGTGGTAGCCGAAGCGCAGCATCTCCCCGCCAATGGTGAAGACCTCGCCGCCGCCGCGCAGACTCATCGAGAGCACGCGGGATGAGTCTGTCTGCAACGCCAGGGCGATGAGGTCATACATCACTGACTCACACTCGATGAGCAGATTTGAGGCGAGCGGATCGGCGTCGGGCAGTTTGTAGTCCACCTTCGGCACGGGATCATTGGCGTGGCTGAGGTGCTTGCCGATCCGGTGTTCGACTTCGCGCAGGGACGTGAAATATTCCTCCAGCTTGTCCTTGTCGGCACCCGAGACCTGTCGCTGGAGCGACCTGGCATCCTCCAGCACGTAATCCAAGGCACTGCGTCCGCTCGTTAGCAGATGCTCGGTGCGCTTGCGGTCCGAGTCCGAGGCGAACATTTTTTTGTAAAACAAACTGGGCCGGTCGATCGCAGGCAAAGCCACGCCGTTCTGGGTGAAGCACATCTGAGGACCGCCACCTGCGGAGAGCACAAAGGAGGAGAAACGCGTGGCATCCCCGATCTTCGCGGCTACCTGCTGGTCCAGTGATACTGAGCCGACCAGCTTCGGCCCGAGCAGGTAGTTGCGCCAGCCGCCATGGGCACCGCTAGCGCGATGATCGAGGCCGGAAAAGAGCGTGAAATCCTCGCGCATAGCCTCCAGGGGCTGCAACGTGCGAGTCATCTCGTAATCAGCGCCCACGTTCTTTGGATACAGGGCCGGCGTGTGCATGCCGAGTTCGGCACCAATACAGACAAGCCGGCTGGCCTTCGGCACGCTGCCCGCCGCAGAGGCAACGGCTCGTGATTGAAATGACTCGAGCATCGGCAGCGCGATGAATGCGCCCGCGGCGCGCAGGAATTGGCGACGATGAATGATTTTTGCAAGGTTCATTTGAAAATCAAAAGAGGGATAATTTGCTTGGTAAGGACTTTCTGTTTCATGTGCATATCCAAAATGCGTTTGAGCTGAGTTCTTGACCTCAAGGCAGTTGCGCGCGCCGAGCCAGAGTCAGGCGGACACCGTCCAGGTAATGGCCGTCAAAGGTCACGCGGCGTTTGGCTTTGTTCGAGTGCTCCAGACCGATTCGGATGAGCAGGAACTCCGTATCAAACGGCAGCCTCAACTCCGCGTTCAAGCCCTGCCATGTCGCGGGGTCGCGATCCATTTTCAAACGGCTGTTGCGGGCCATCGCAAGGCAATCGGTGAGTAATATTTCTCCGATCCGCGTGGAACCATTCATCGCGGTCTCTGCGTTCAGGGCATGAATCGACACCGAGCACCCAAAGGCTTCCTCCGCCGGAAACGCGAACGCATTGAACGCCGCCGACAGCTGCACCACCGCCCCGCCATCCGCGAACTCCCGCCGATAAGGCCGCAGGTCGATGAGTTGATAGACATCTGAGATGTAACTCCCCTCCGGCTTCACCTTGCCCTCAAAGTCCGCCCGCAAAAAGCGCAGCATCTTCTTTCCGCTCGCCGGCTTCACTCCCAGCTGCTCGCGCACGACCTCCGTGTAGTCCCCGCTCCACTTTCCCGCTTCAAGCGGCACACCCGTCACCAACGGCGCAGGCCCGGATTCAAAGCCCTCCTGCAAAAGCGTAATCACTTTCCCCAGTGAAGGCGCGGCATAGGCAAACACCACTGAAGTGCAAAGCGTTCCGAGCACCAGTCCCGTAACCGCAGCCGCAAGCGGACGCCATTGCAGCCAACCCGACCAAGCGCGAGCAGCGTCGGATACTTCACTCGAGCCAGGGAGTGCCCTTTTTACACGCTGCAGAAACGCCTCGTCATCCGCCGAGCCCTTTGTGCGGTCGAAAACGGCTTCCACAAAGGCCTCCGCTGCCGGCTCAGCTTCCAGACGCAGGAGCGCGTCCATTTCAAGCTGTTGCCGGAGTTGGTTGCGCTGGTCTTCCCGGGTCCGCAAAAGCTCCGCCACGAGTACATCGTCGTTTGGCTCGGTCTCTCCTTCGATCACGCGTGTCAGGGACACGTTCAAGTCTTCGGGGATAGGGTGCGGGTCCATAGATGTCAGATTGTTTGCCGGGTGATTCGGCGGGTGATGCAGTCGTGAAGCGCCGAGCGCAAGCGGAAGAGCGCCTGTCGAATCTCATTGGCCGAGCGGCCCTCGTGGCTTGCGATCACGCTGGGAGCGAGGTTTTCAAAGTAGCGCTGCTGGACCAGAGTTCGCCAGCGCTCTGGCAGTTCTCTGAGGCAGAGCTTCAGCGCCTCGGCCTTCGCCGTTGTATCGTCTGGGGCGGGGATATTTTCGGCGGATAGAATCTCGGCCACATGTTCCGCCAGCAGTCGCTGACGCCGATCTTCGCGACGCAGTTCCTTGCCGACTAGAAAACGGGCAATGGTTCGCACCCACGCCCCGAAATTGGTGCCCCGCTCAAATATCTGGAGTTTCTCGAAGGCCACGACGAACGCCTCCTGCGCGACATCATCCGCAGCCTCCGCGCGCAACCCTAAGGTGCGCACAAACACCCGGAGGCCCGCCTGCTCCAGACGGACCTGTTCGATGAACCACTGATAATCTGGGGAGTGAGAATTCACATGTAACTACACCCCGAGCCGTGCCAGCGTTACGAAGTTTTATGAGGAAAGTGAGTTTTCCTGGGTTCCGGAGGCAAGAAGGATTCTGATGCGTCTAGCTTATTCTGGCTCACTGGCACAGCAGGAGCGGTCTTGCTCGCTGCGCTGCGATGTGACTGGGAGGCTGTCGGAATTGGCTTTTCCGGGCTAAAGAAAAAGCCAATTTTGTCCGATATTCATCTATGGCTGAACGACTAGTAAATGTAGACAGAAACACGCACTGCGTCTGCCCCCAGACTTAGGAGACTGGGTGCCAGGCGGTCATTTAGTGCATTTCGTCATTGATGCTTCAAACGGCTTTGATTTCAGTCAAGCCTCCATCAATCACAGAGGCAACGGTAGCGCACAGTATCCTCCAAGGATGCTACTCGGCTTGCTCATTTACGGGGATGCCACCGGGCGCTTCAGCTCCAGAGAGATTGAACGTGCCGCTAAAAAGAGCAGGGAAAGCGTGTAAGTGGCCGTGAGCCCAAGCCACCCAGTGATACGACCAGCGGCCGTGAGCCGTATAATTTCACGGATCCTGAAAGTCGCCTTATGAAGGTGGGAAATGGAAAGCATTTCGAGCAATGCTATAATGCGCAGGCGGCCGTAGACGCAGATGGATCCATGCTTATTTTAAGCGCAAGGGTATGTGCATCTGCAAACGAAATGAAGTAGTTAATGCCTACAGCACAGGTGGTAAACAAAGATATTGGGACACCGAACCGCTGGATAGTGGACAGCGGATTTTATAGTGAAAAAGCTGTCAAGGAGACCGAAGAGTCATTGGGCGGACAGGTGTATGGGGCGGTAGGCAAACCGAGCCATCCTTAAGCCCGACAGACTCCTAGTGCTGGCAAAAAAGAGGGTGCGGTCTGTCCTGCGTTGCAAACTGGGAACTTAGACGTGAGTCTGCAAGACTGTCGTCTCCAAAAAATTGAATCTGTCGAGCATCGCCCCTTCTACTCTTTCATGAAACGAATCGCGTTTTCTGTCTTTCCCTTGGCTCTGTTCACTCTGGCGGCTCCGGCTTTGGAGGAGGCTCCAAAAATGGTCCCCCCCGAGTTGTTTGCACTTCCCGCTGGTTTGGAGGTCACGGTTTGGGCGACCACACCGCTGCTCTACAATCCGACGAACATTGATTTCGACGCGGAGGGGCGCCTTTGGGTCGCCGAAGGGGTGAATTACCGGAAGTCTCCGGTGCGGCCTGAGGGGGACAGAATCGTGGTCCTCGAGGATACCGACCAGGACGGGAAGGCGGATTTGAGCCGGGTTTTCCTGCAGGATCCGGAGCTGGTTGCGCCTTTGGGAATCGCTGTTTTGGACAACAAGATTGTGGTGTCCCAGCCGCCGGATTTGTTGATTTTTACCGATGTCAACGGGGACCGGAAATTCGACCCTGCAACCGACAAAAGGGAGGTGCTTCTCACCGGGTTTAACGGGCGCAACCACGACCACAGTCTTCACGCAGTGACGGCCGGTCCGGACGGCCTGTGGTATATCAACCATGGCAATACGGGCGCGGTGTTTACGGACAAGTCAGGAAAAACCTTTCGTATTGGGAGTCCGTACGACCCGACGAACGGCCGGAAAAACCCGCTCAAACCGCAGTTGATAAACCCGACGGAAGTTGCTGGCCAAAAGAGCGATGACGGGCGGGTATGGGTCGGAGGGTTTACGGCGCGGATGCAGCCTGATGGGTCCCGGGTGGAGATGATCGGGCACAATTACCGGAACAGTTTCGAGCAGGCGGTGACGTCCTTTGGCGACATTTTTCAAAGCGACAACGACGATCCACCGGCGTGCCGCGTGAGCGCCGTCATGGAATACGGCAACGCGGGATTCGCCTCGAGCGATGGCAAGCGTTCCTGGGGTGCGGATGCGCGGCCGGGGCAAGCCACGCCGGTGGCGGAGTGGCGCCAGGAAGATCCCGGCTCGATGCCGGCTGGCGACGTCTACGGGGGGGGCTCTCCGACGGGTGTTGCGTTTTATGAAAACGGGGCGTTGGGGGAGGAGTGGAGGGGTACGCTATTTGCGTGTGAAGCGGGCCGCAATGTGGTGTTCGGGTACAAACCCAAACTGGAAGGCGCGGACTGGAAGCTGGAGCGCTTTGATTTTTTGACCTCCAACAAGGAGAAAAACTTTGCGGGTTCGGATTTCACGGGGGGTGGAAAAAGCGCTTCCCATGAGTTACCCACGCTGTTTCGGCCTTCTGATGCGTGCGTGGGGCCGGATGGGGCTCTTTACGTGGCGGACTGGTTTGATCCTCAGGTGGGTGGGCATGGCACGCTCGACAAGGGCTGGCTGGGCACGATTTATCGGATCGCACCGAAGGGGTTTGTCTCCAAGGTTCCGAAGTTGGAGCTCTCGCGGACTGAGGGCCAGATCTTGGCGCTCAAAAGTCCTGCGGTGAACGTGCGCTACGGCGGATTCATCCGGCTGAGGGCGCAGGGAGAGGCCGCGGTTCCGGCGGTGGCGGAGTTGCTTTCGGATGAAAATCCGTACATCGCATCGCGCGCAGTGTGGCTGTTGGCGCAGATGGGCGCGCCCGGGAAAGCGAAGGCGGCGGAGTGGTTGGAGTCGAAGGAGGAGGCCAAGCGGATTGTGGCGTTCCGCGCGTTGCGTCGTTCTGGGGGCGACATTGTGGGGATGGCGGAGAGGCTTGCCTCGGATGTTTCGGCGGCGGTTCGGCGTGACGTGGCCATTGCTTTGCGGGATGTGGCTGCGCCCCACAGTGTGCCTCTGCTGCTGCAGATCGCGCGCGGCTATGACGGTCTTGACCGGGCCTACCTCGAGGCGTTCGGGACGGGAGCGCAGGGGAAGGAGACGGAGGTTTTTGCTGCGGTGCAAGCGGCTTTGGGGGCGCCTTCGGCCCAGTGGAGCGAGGCTTTTGCGAGGCTTGCCTGGCGGCTGCACGTGCCGGCGGCGCTTCCGCTCTTGAGCGCTAGGGTGCTGGATTCCGGCCTTTCGGACGCGCAACGCAGACTGGCGCTGGACACCATTGCGTTCACTCCGGGTCGGGAGGCAGCCGAGGCGATGATCGGGCTGGCTGCGGACAAAAACTTGCCTGTGGCCAAGGAGCTCCTCTGGTGGCTCAACAACCGCCGTGGGAGTCTTTGGAAATCGGTTGGCCTCACCCAGCTTATGCGGGAGCGCGGTTTGCTGGAGGAAAAAGAGCTGCAGGAAGTACTTTCTCCAGAGCCACCGGTGCGTGAAGCAGGCTTCCCCACGTTGGCGGATGTCACCGTCCTTGTTGGTGATGCCGCCCGCGGGCAAGCCGCCGCTGCGGTCTGTTATTCGTGTCACAAAATCGGCGCTCAAGGCGCGGCGTTTGGTCCGGACCTGACAGCCTATGGGGCGACGCAGCCGAGAGAGGTGATCGCAAAAGCGATTTTAAATCCTTCGGCTGACATTGCCTTCAACTATGAGGGCAGCCGCATTGAAACCACCGATGGCGTCCGTGTGGACGGGATTATTTTGGCCAAGGGCGACCCTACGGTCATCCGTTGCGTGGGCGGGTTGGTCCAGTCGATTGCCGAGGATAAAATCAAATCGGTGACTCGGTTTGATCGCTCCCTGATGGCGAGTCCGGAGACGTTGGGACTCACGGCGCAGTCGATCGCCGACATTGTCGCGTATTTGAAGTCCGGGGAAATAAAGTAGGCGAGGGGAAAGTGGCCCGAGCCCCGCTGGCGCAGGAAATGGCGGGCGGGGCTGCCTGTTTTAGGCGCCCCTAGCGCCCCTAGCGGCCTTGGCTCGCGTTTTAAATGACGGTGCCCGAGGGGATGATGGCGTCCTTGGGAATCACGACGATGCCATCGCGGATGAAGAAATTGTGGCCGTCGAAGGTGTCGGGTTTTCCTGCGGGGTTGATCACCACGCCGTCGCCGATGCGAGCGTTTTTGTCGATGATCGCGTTTTCGATACGGCAGTTGCGGCCGACCCCGACGGCTGGTGCGCCGGCTGGACGGGCGAGTTCGGAGTCGAAATAGTCGGCACCCATCATTACGCAGTTGCGCAGGACGCTACCGACCTCGATGACGCTGCGGATGCCGATGACGGCGCGCTCGATGGTGGCCTCGGTGATGACGCAGCCATCGGAGACGACTGCCTCGCGGACGGTTGCGGAGTTGATCTTGCTCGCGGGCAGGAAGCGGGCGTGGGTGAAAATGGGGGCTGCGGAATCAAAGAAGTTGAACGGGGGCAGGGTGCGCGCGAGTGCGAGGTTTGCGTCGAAGAAGGAGCGTATCGTACCGATGTCCTCCCAGTAGCCTTGAAAAATATAGGCGGAGACTTTGGCCTTGTGGATTTGTTCGGGGATGACGTTTTTGCCGAAGTCGACGTGCTGGTTGTCGAGCGCCTGGATGAGGGCCTGGCGGTTGAAGACGTAGATGCCCATGGAGGCCTGGTAGAGCTCTGCGTCGGCGGCTTTTCCAAGTTTTTCGAGCAGTTTCGGGCTGATGCGCAGGGCGTCCAAAACGGCGGGGTCTGTGGGTTTCTCTACGAACTCGGAGATGCGCCGGTTGGAGTCGGTGCGCATGATCCCAAAGCTGGAGGCGTCCTGGCGCGAGACCGGGGTGGTGGCGATGGTGATGTCGGCGCCGGTTTCGATATGGCGCGCGAGCACGTCGCGGAAGTCCATTCTGTAGAGTTGGTCGCCGGAGAGGATGATGAAGTGGTCGTACTGGGAGTTGAGGAAGTCGCGGAGGTTCTGGCGCACGGCGTCTGCGGTGCCCTGATACCAGCGTTCGCCGCTGGGGGTCTGTTGGGCGGCGAGGATTTCGACAAAGGCTTTTGAGAAATCGTCGAACTTGTAGGCCGCGTGGATGTGGCGGTGCAAAGAGACGCTATTGAACTGGGTGAGCACAAAAATACCCCGGAGGCCGCTGTTGATGCAATTGCTGACGGCAATGTCGACGATGCGGTATTTGCCTGCGAGCGGGACCGCGGGCTTGGAGCGTTCCTTGGTTAGGGGGAAGAGCCGGGAGCCGGCGCCGCCGCCCATGATGATTGCGAGGGTTTTGTCGGTGATGGAGGTCCAGTTCTGCATGCTCATGAGATGAAGTGCGGGGGTTCGGGTTGGGGATGACGTCGGGAGCATGGCGTATCACGCGGGCCCCTGCCGAGCGGGTTTTGTAGGAAGTTATTTTACGGGGGCGCCAACCGACCCTACATTTGAAAGCTTATGTGCGGAATTGTTGGATACATTGGAAATCAGGAGGCCGTTCCCTTTCTTTTGGCGGGCTTGCGCCGCCTTGAGTACCGGGGATACGACAGCGCGGGACTCGCCGTATTGAATGCGGATGGAATCGCGCTGCGGAAGCGGATGGGCCGTATCGCGAATCTGGCGGAACTGCTCCAGGAATCTCCGGTGGAGGGGAAAACCGGGATTTCGCACACCCGTTGGGCCACCCACGGCGCGGTGACCGACGCCAATGCGCACCCTCACGTGGACCAGACCGGGGCGCTCGCGCTGGTGCACAACGGGGTGATTGAAAACCACGGGACGCTGCGGGAGGGACTGCTGCGGGAGGGGCATGTCTTTGTCTCGCAGACCGACACCGAGGTGCTTTCTCACCTGGTGGGCAAGCATTTTGCCGAGGGCGGCCCGGGCGCGTCGGCGGCGCGGCTGGTGGAGGCGGTGCGCAGTGCGCTGCGGCAGGTGGTGGGGACGTATGGGATCGCGGTGGTCCACCGGGATCTTCCCGGCGTGCTGGTGGGGGCGCGTCGGGGGAGTCCTCTGGTGCTGGGGATTGGAAAAGGGGAGCATTTTCTGGCGAGCGACGTGAGCGCGATCGCCAGCCACACGCGGGAGGTGGTTTATCTCAAGGATTTTGACATTGCCGCCGTGACGGCTGAGGGGTTTGAGCTTTCCACGCTGCTTGGGGGGGTGAGCGGCTATGAAGTCAAGGCGGTGGAGTTTCAGGAAAAGGACGTGGACAAAGGGGACTACCCCCATTTCATGCTGAAGGAGATTTTTGAGCAGCCCGAAACCATCCGGGACGCCATGCGCGGCCGGCTTTCCCGGGAGGAGGCCACGGCCAAGTTGGGGGGCCTGAACATGACAAACGCCGAACTGCGCGCCGTGGAGCGCGTGGTGCTCACCGGTTGCGGCACCGCGTTTCACGCCGCCATGGTAGGGGAGCACTTGATTGAACACCTCGCGCACATCCCAGCGGAGGTGGAGTTCGCCTCGGAGTTCCGCTACCGGAACATGCCCCTGCCCAAAGATGTTTTGGTGTTCGCCCTGAGCCAGAGCGGGGAAACAGCCGACACGCTTGCGGCCGTCCGAGAAAGCCAGCGCAAGGGCCACCGGACGCTGGGCATCTGCAACAACGTGGCCTCCACAATCGCCCGGGAAAGCGACGGCGGGGTGTACATGCACGCCGGCACGGAGATCGGGGTGGCGGCGACCAAGAGTTTCACCAGCCAGTGCGTGGTGCTGACCCTGCTGGCTTTTCTAAACGGGCGCATCCGGCATTTGTCCAGCTCGCAAGGGCTGCGGATGATCGACGAACTGGAGGCCATTCCGGACAAGGTGCGGGAAATTTTGAAACTCTCGGACCAGATTCGCGAGATCGCCAGGAAGTACGCACATGCGCAGTCCATGATGTTTTTGGGGCGGCAGTTTAACTATCCGGTGGCGCTGGAGGGAGCGCTCAAGATGAAGGAGATATCGTACATCCATGCGAGCGGGCACCCGAGCGCTGAGCTCAAGCACGGGATCATCGCCCTGATCACACCCGAGCTGCCTTCGGTGTTTATCGCGCCGGAGGACAGTGTTTTTGAGAAAAACTTGAGTAATATCGAGGAGGTCCGGGCGCGCAAGGGGCCTGTGATCGGGATTGGTTCGGAGGGGAGCCGGCGCTTGGAGCAGGTTTGCGACGACACCATTTTGATTCCGCGCTGTCCGGACTATCTTTCGCCCATCCTGAATGCGATTCCGCTGCAGTTACTGGCCTACCACGCAGCGGTGGCGCTGGGATGCGACGTGGACAAGCCGCGCAACTTGGCCAAAAGTGTGACGGTGGAGTAGGGGGAGGGGACTCTCTGGGAGGCGGCCGAGGAAGGATTTTTTACAGGCTCATTTCTTTCGGTTTGGACTCTGGGTTTCGGCCCTTGAGGATCAGCCTCGCCACCTCCATTCAGGGGTTGCCTGAATTGCCCTGCGCGCGTACCTTACCCAAGTCTGCTCAACACGCCCATTTGCCATGGAAACCTTAAAAACCTGCGAATTCGCCTCGGCCCCCATCAACGAGGCCCTCACACCCGCTGACAAAATTCGGCTGCTCAAGGAGATGCTCCGCATCCGCCGGTTTGAGCAGGCGGCGCTCCGAGCGTATCAGGGCGGCAAGATGGGGGGGTTTCTCCATCTTTACATCGGGCAGGAAAGCGTGGCGGCGGGCGCCTGTTCGCTGATGGGCCCCAACGACCATGTGATCACCGCCTACAGGGACCATGGCCACGCCCTGGCTGTGGGGATGAACATGAACGAGTGTATGGCAGAGCTTTTTGGGAAAGCCACGGGCTGTTCCAAGGGCAAGGGCGGCTCGATGCACTTTTTTGCACCTGATAAAAACTACTGGGGCGGGCACGGCATTGTGGGAGGGCAGACCCCCCTCGGCCTGGGTCTGGCCTACGGGCTGAAGTATAAGGGGTTGACTGGGTCCGCCATGTGTTTCATGGGGGATGGAGCAGTCAACCAGGGGTGTTTTTACGAGTCGATGAACATGGCTTCGCTCTGGAATCTGCCGGTGATCTACATCATTGAAAACAACGGCTATTCGATGGGAACGAGCCTTGCCCGTTCCAGCGTGTTTAAAAGCTGCCTGGCGGAGCGTGCGGAAGGTTTTGGGATTGAATGGGACACGCTCAACGGGGAGGACGTGTACGAAGTGCGCGCGAAAATCCAAGTGGCGGTGGACCGGGCTCATCAGGAGTCGCGTCCGACGGTTCTTGAGATCGCGACGTACCGGTACTACGGGCACTCCGTGGCGGACGCCAAGCACAAGGTGTACCGGAGCGAAGAAGAGATTGAAACGTACAAGGCGCAGCACGACCCCATCAATCTTTGGAAGGCAAGGTTGCTCGAGGAGCGCGTGCTGAACGAAGAACAGTATGAGGCGATTGACGATGCGGCCAAGAAGGAGGCCTCCGACAGCGTGATTTTTGCAGAAGAAAGCCCGATTCCCTCTGTGGAGTCCATCACCGAGGACGTGTATTTCGAAGTGGACCGCCAGACGGCCGCCGGTCGGACAGGGCGTCATTTCTTTAACGACTAAATTTAGGTCCCTCCTCCAGCGGGGTGGGCTAGAAAAACTTTTATGGCTGAAATTACTTATCGCGAGGCGCTTCGCCACGCCATGGCCGAGGAAATCGAGCGCGACGAAAACGTCGTGCTTCTGGGGGAGGAAGTCGCCGAGTACGACGGCGCCTACAAGGTCACCGAAGGGCTCTGGAAACGCTTTGGAGACAAGCGCGTTGCGGACACGCCCATCAGCGAGGCGGCCTTCATTGGCATGGGGGTGGGAGCTTCGATGCTCGGTTTGCGGCCCGTAATGGAACTGATGTTCTGGAGCTTTTCCTCTGTGGCGTGGGACCAGATCGTGAATAATGCGGGGTTTGTGCGGTACATGAGCGGTGGGTTGATCAACTGCCCCATCGTCATCCGCGGTCCGGCCAACGGCGGCACCAACGTGGGGGCCACACATTCGCACACGCCTGAGAACTGGCTCGCCAACGTGCCCGGCATCAAGGTCGTGTGTCCTGCGACACCGTACGATGCGAAGGGGCTTTTGAAGGCAGCGATACGGGACAATGACCCGGTGATGTTCATGGAGAACACGCTTCTTTACGGTGAAAAGGGCGAGGTGCCGGAGGAGGAATACATCATTCCGCTCGGGGTTGCCGACGTGAAGCGGGAAGGCACCGACGTGTCCATCATCGCGCACGGGCGCGCTGTGCTCACGGCGTTGAAGGCGGCGGAACTACTCCAGGCCGAGCACGACATCAGCGCGGAGGTGCTGGATCTCCGGTCCATCCGCCCCCTTGATGAGGAGGCGATCCTTCGCACGGTGCGCAAGACGCACCGCGTGGTTTTGGTTGAGGAAAACAAGCCCTTTTGCGGCGTGGACGCCCAGATTGCGAGCATCATTGCGGAGAAGTGCTTCGATGACCTCGACGCCCCGATTCTGCGTCTTAGCGCGATCGATGCGCCTGCGATTTACAGCCCCGAGCTCGAGCGGCGCCAGCTGCCCCGGCCCACGGACGTGGTAGAAAAGGTGCTGAGCATCTGCCGGTAGGCCGGGTTTGGAAGGCCCCAAAAATGGGGCAGGCATTGGAAAGGGCCTCCTGTTTAGGAGGCCCTCTCTTGTGTGGCGACCGACGTTTGAAGTCCGAGAAGGGCTGACCCGCTGCCTGAGCGGCTCCAGAGGAGCCGTTTTTGTCCGGCGGGAGTTTGATAAACCGGCTCGTAATCCATAGTTTTACGCGTGATTAAAACCATCTCCAAAATCGGCAACTCGCAGGGCATCATTTTTGATGCTGCGCTGCTCCAGCTTGCACGTCTGAAGGTGGGTGACCAGGGGAACGTCGAAGTCCATTCTGGGGGGACGATCACCATTGGGCCGATGGAGCCCTTGGTTATTGATGCCACCCTCACCCTGCGCAAGCTGCTGACTTGACCTTGCCCCGTTCAATGAACTTACGCCCCGGAATTGCAGGCTTCTTTCTGCTTTCGATGACCACTGCTGGGGAGGCTGTCTCGTTCACTGGGCATGCGGTTCCTGTGGGCCGGGGAAGTCTGGGGGGCACGCTGCCGCCGCCGGGTTTTTACCTGCGCGACTGCAGTGTTTTTTATACTGCGGACCGGTTGAACCTTTCCAACGGGGAACGGGCGCCCGTGGATTTTAAATTATCGGGGTACGCCAATCTGCTCCGAGGACTGTGGGTGAGTGAAGGGAAGTTTTTGGGCGGAAATTATGCGATAGACGCGTCGATTGTGGCGCAAACCACCACGATCACGCTGAACGGTGTCACGCGCAGTGGGTCCGGGCTGGCAGATTCGTACATACAACCGGTTGGTGTCGGTTGGCATGGGGAACGTTGGGACGCGGTTTTTGGTTATACCCTCTGGGTGCCTACGGGGGAATCCGAACCGGGCGGCGTCCGACCAGGCAAGGGATTTTGGGGACACATGGTTTCGGCGGGAGCCACGGTTTATTTGGACGAGCGAAAGAGCTGGGCTGCATCGCTCGTCAACCGTTACGAAACCAACCAAGAGGAGCGCCATTCTCACATTACTCCAGGGGACCAGATTTCAATGGAGTGGGGCTTAAGCAAAAAGGTGGCAGCCCGTGCGGATGTGGGTTTTGTGGGGTGCTACCAGAAGCAGGTGACGAAGGATGCGGGTCCGTTGGCTTCGGGAGCTATGGATTCGGAGTTTTCCTTGGGCCCCGAGCTTGTTGTCACGTGGCCTGTAAAAAGAATGGCGGGGACGGTGCGTTACATCCAGGTGGTAGAGGCAAAAGGCCGACCACAGGCGCGTGCGCTCACCTGGGTGATTTCAAAAAGGTTCTAACGTGCCGTTTCTGAGATCACTTTTTCGGACGGGTGCCTGGAACCTTGGAAAAATCTCGGCGGTTTGTTGGAACTCGTGGAAACGCACGCTTCGAGTTTTTCCGGGCGGGGGTCTGCACGTCTCCGTAACAGTGAGCGGTGTTTTCAGGCGGCGTGTGGTTTCTTGGGCGTTGGGGGCTGTGTTGGCTTTCGCGGGTGAGTTGCCTCTTTGGGCCGTGGAGAATCAAATTCGCGAGGTTGCTTTCCTGGAGGATCCTTCCGGGGAGATGACGTTCGCTCAGGTTCTCGAGTCAGAGCCGACCGTTTACCAGGGTCTTCTTTCGTGCGGCTACAGCGCCTCGAGTTGGTGGGTGCGGGTGACGCTCGGGGCGCCGCCCAAGCCGACGCCCCTCGTGCTTTCGGTTTGGCCGCAATTTCTCGATGAAATTGCACTGTTTGATCCGCAAAATCCCGCTGCGGCGCCGGTGTTCGGGGGGGATTGTCACCCGCCGAATCCAGCGGAACCCCTCGCGTTGTTGAGCAACTTCACGCTGCAGCCGTCGGATGCCGAGGGCCGCCAGTACTGGCTGAAGGTCCGGAGCACGAGCAGCGTTTTAATGGAGTTGAGCGCGTATCCTGTGGGGCAAACCCAGGCCGCCTCCGGCAAAGTGGACTTTTTCAACAGTCTTTACCTCGGCTTTTTACTCTGCAGCGTCATCTGGGCGGGCACCCTTGCGTTCGTGCAAAAAGACACCCTGGTCTGGGTATTTGCGATCAAGCAGCTTCTTCATTTTCTCCACTTCAGCCTGCTTTTTGGCTACATCCGCTTTTGGTTTCCGGAGTGGGCGGCTTTGGGAGGGCTCAATCTGGCGACGAATCTTGCGGTCGTCACGCTTGGGGCGTGGGCGATTTGGTTTCACTACCTGTTCCTGAGTCTGCACAAGGGAAATGTCTGGGTGCTGCGGGTGTTGTGCGGCCTGCTGTTGACCTATCCTGTGGAGCTGGGCCTGATCCTTTACGACAACGCGAGGCCGGCCCTGCACACCAGAATGTGTATGAATCTTTTAGCGACGCTGCTTGTTTTGCTCGCGTCCCTCTGGATTCCGAGGCGGATTGCCATTCAAAGAGCCCACCAATGCCTGCCCCGTTCTGCCGTGGTGTTATTTTACGGGTTCATTTGCCTTGTCGTTGGGGCCACGATGCTGCCGCTGTTAAAGGCAGGAATAGGCCAGGGATATGTCCGCTACAGCTTTAGTGCTGAGGGATTGATGACGGGAGTTGTCATGCTCGGGCTCATCCAATGGCGCTCCCACAAAACGCAGGTGCTGAGTGCCCGGAAGGTTTATAAAACGGCCGAGTTTTCCCGGCGGCTCAAGGTGCAGCGGGAAAAAAACAGGGAACAGCAGCAGTTTATCTCGATGCTCGCCCATGAACTGAAGACGCCGCTTTCCGTGGTGCGGCTTTCCCTCGGGGCGGGGGGCGCCTCTCCGCGGATGCGCGCTTTCGCAGATCAGGCCATCCAGGACATTAGTGGCATCATCGAGCGCTGTGTCCGCTCCGTGGAGCTGGAAAGCGAGGCGCCGGTCGTCCTCCTTGAACCGTGTGATCTCGCCCGCGAGTGCGCTGCGTTGCGTGAGCGGGTGGAGGAACCGGCCCGGCTGGTGGTGGGCGAGATTCGAGAATTTCCAGGGTTCCAAACCGATCTGAGCCTCTTTCGGATTATTGTCGGGAACCTCATAGACAACGCCTTTAAATACGGACATCCCTCGGAGCCGATCACCGTGGCGGTTGCGCAGGAAAGCAGGAACGGAAAACAAGGGGTTTCCTTGGTTGTAGCCAGCCTTGTGGGCGTGGCGGGGTTGCCGGATCCTCTGAGGGTCTTCGAAAAGTTTTACCGCGCGCCGGGCGCACAGCGTTCGGCGGGTGCTGGACTTGGCCTGTATTTGGTTCATGGACTCACCCAGCTTCTTGGGGGTAGCATCACTTACAGGCCCACGGCGGACCAAGCGGTGTTTAAACTCTGGCTGCCTGATTCATTCTTATGAAACTGAAAAACCCCCACGCAGAAGCCCTGAAAATTGTGGTCGTTGAGGACAACGCAGCCTTGCGCTCCGTCATGTTGGAAACCCTCCAGCAAGGCGGGCATCAGGCCACGGGGGTGGAATCGACGGAAGAATTTCTGTCACTCGTGGATCCAGGCACACTCGACGTGGTGATCATTGACCTCAACCTTCCGGGCAAAGACGGCATCTTCCTTGCCGAACACGTGCGCGCTGGCGCCCCAAGGATGGGAATCGTGATGGTGACGGCTCGGGTCACCTTGCAGGACCGGGTGATCGGCTACGGGACGGGAGCCGACCTCTATCTTTCAAAACCCATTCATCCTGAGGAGTTGGTGGCTGCCGTTGAGTCGCTGGCGAGGAGACTGCGGGATACCGCCCCCTCCGGAGGGGAAGCCCTGCAGCCGCTGCCCGGCGATCTTCCTCCTCGGTTGAAGGAAATCGGGATCATGCTCATTAACACCGGACGAGCCATCAAGGAGATTGCGGAACATCTTGGGATCCACGAAGGCACCGTCCGGAAACATATTGAGCGGCTTTACCGGTCCCTTGGGATCAATTCCCGGGCCGAGCTGAGCAGCCGATACCGCGCCTGAGGTGCCGTAGGGGGGAAACCAGGGCGCCGCTGTTCGGTGGAGGGGTGTTTGAATATCAATCGATCAGTAATAGATAACGGGTCAGTGAACACCTTACATGCTGCCTAGTGCCTCCAAAGTGTTCTTGTTCAGTAATTTATATCAACCAAACGGAATGCAGAAAATACACATACGCAATTTTGCCCAATATTCGTAACGGGGTGAGCTCACTGGTTTCCCCACCCTCGGAGGCCTTTGCTCCGTTTCGGTTGGGAACTCGCCGCCCTGAAATACAACAGAATGCACTCGATTGCAGCTGTTTAAGTCGGCCAAGAGGAGTTCGTGCCCGGAGTTTCGCCGTCGGTTTTGGAAGCTGTGTTTCGTGTCAATCGCCTCAGGGGCAGGTTGAAGAAAGTGGCAGTCAAGGCTGGTCGTCGGAGAGACTGTCGAAAAATTTTCCGTTTTAGAATCCATCCGCACATTGAAAGATCCCATGAATCAGTCGTTATTTCAGAAGCTCACAGGGACCGCGTTAAAAGCGCTCCTCTCACTCTGTTTGGTGCTTGGAGCCTCGTTCCCGGCTTTCGCGGCTGACGAGCCTTTCGATGTTGGGGCTGGAGCCAGTGGAGGGAATTCTGGAAGTATCGTCAGTGTGGGGAACAGTATGGTCACAGCAGGAACTCTCGTGATGCTGGCCTCCGGTGGGGGGCATACGTTGGCGATCAAGGTCGACGGAAGCCTTTGGGCATGGGGACGGAATGACAAGGGACAGCTCGGTGACGGGAGTACGAGCTCGAAGAACGCCCCAGTAAGGATCGGGGAGGAATCCTGGGTGGCGGTGGCCGCAGGATACAATTTTTCGCTGGCAATCAAGAGAGACGGGACCTTGTGGGCTTGGGGATACAATTCAGCAGGCCAGCTAGGGAACGGTGGCACCACAGACTCTCTCGTGCCCGTGCAGGTCGGAACTAGTAATCAATGGCGCGGGATTTCTGCCGGACATGCCCATTCCATCGGTATTCAGTACGATGGTAACAGTTATGTGTATGCATGGGGCTTGAATGACTCTGGACAGTTGGGGAGGGGTGTGGATACAAATGGCGTTCCTATCACGGCCTCTTCAGTGACGCCGGTGCGCGCCTCGTCTACCGCCGGCTCAACCGGGTGGACGGACGTAGCGGCCGGTGGGTACCACTCGTTGCTTATTGCTGGTGATCGCAGGGTTTGGGCATGCGGGGCAAACGACAGAGGGCAACTCGGTGACGGTACGACGGTTTCGCAGTCCACTATCGTCCCAGTTCGGTATGAGGCGAGTCAGATCGAGGCTGTGGCGGTCGCCGCGGGCGATAGGCACAGTCTCGTGATTCGGCGCGGTGACGGATCTATTATTGCATGTGGGGCCAATGAAAGTGGCCAGCTGGGTGACGGTACTAACATTGACCGAGTTTCTGCCGTGCGTTCCAACTTTCCAGGCCCTGTATCCGCCATCGCCGCAGGCAAGAGCCACAGTCTCGCGATCTCCGAGAGCGAGCTTTTCGTTTGGGGGCAGGGTTCAAGCGGCCAGCTCTTCATCCAGGGTGGGCGGAATTCATTGTATTCACCCTCCCTAGTGGAATTCGGTACTGGGGCAGTTTTAGTATCAGGGGGAGACCAAGCTTCTTCAGTCCTGTATTCTGATGAGCGCGGTGGCAACATTCTCAGCTCCGGCAGGAATGTGGACGGCCAGCTCGGATCCGGTGTGGTGCAGATCTTTGCTGCTCCCGTTCCAAAGGTTTCTGAGTCATGGAAGGAAGTCTCCGTCGGCTTGACCCACACGCTCGCTATTAAAGCGGACGGGACGCTTTGGGCTTGGGGGGGATAACGCCTCCGGTCAGCTTGGCACTGGAGGTATCGATCCTTCCTCGGTCCCAGTGTTGATCAATGGCGACCCAAGTTGGACTAAGGTGGTGGCTGGACCGACTCACAGCGCGGCACTTAAAGGCACCAGCCTCTATGTGTGGGGCAACAACTTCTGTGGTCAGGTGGGGAATAACTCGACGGCTACAGCGCTTTCTCCAGTGCTCATTCCCGGCCTTTGGCAGGATGTGGCTGTTGGTTTGAATCATACGTTGGGAGTCAAATCCAATGGGAATTTGTTTTCTTGGGGCGCAAATGGTTCCGGACAGCTTGGTCGCACGAAAAGCTCCACGAATCAATTGACGCCGCTCCTCGTCGGTTCGTCCACGGCTTGGACGAAGGTCGCCGCCGGGGATCAGCACTCTTTGGGGCTGCAGGGGACCAATCTTTATGTCTGGGGGCAGAACGCCTATGGACAGCTCGGCACCGGCAACAACACGGAGAGCGCCGCCCCTGTGAAGATTGCAACTGGTGGGTGGGCCCAGATCGCTGCATCCGGGGCTAACTCCGCTGGGATTCTGACCGGAGGTTCTCTCTATGTTTGGGGAAACAATCAGAATGGACAGCTTGGCAATGGTGGCAACCAGCCCTCTAGCAAGCCCGTTTTGGTCAGAGGTGGGTCACCTTTCTCGGCTGTCTCTCTGAGTTCGACTTCGGCAGCTGGGATCTCTGGGGGATCTTTGTACGTGTGGGGAAGCAACGAGAGTTCCCGTCTCGGTGATGGCACGGCAACCAAACGGAGCATTCCCGTTCGCGTGGGTTCGGCGAGTTGGACGCGAGTGGCGATTGGCGGAGCCAGCGGGCTTGGGATCTCGGGTGGGAGTCTCCTTGGCTGGGGATCTAACGCTTACGGCCAGCTTGGGGAGTCCATTGAGGACACGCGTGTTGCGCTTGCTATCCAGGGGGGCGCGCCGGACGCAACCGTGACTGCCCAGGGGGATCTGTCTGGTAGTTCCCAAGCCAATTCCCAAGCCAATTCTTTTGACTTTGCCGACGCTGACAGGATTGTTTTCACCGCGAATACCTCTGGCACGGGTCCATTTACGTACCAGTGGCGCAAGGGAGGAGAGGACATCTTTGGCGCGACCGGGCCGACCTACGAGATTCCGGCCGCCAGGTCCAGCGATGCAGGCGCCTATACTGTGTTCGTCTCTAACAGCTACGGTGATCCCAAGGAGTCTCTCGCTTTGGCCGCCTCCTACTGGATCTCACCGAGCATTACTCAGGATCTTTCCAGTTCGCTGAGTTTTGTCTCAGGCACGCCACAATCTTTGTCCGTTTCGGCTTCGCCGGCAGGTGTCAGCTACGCTTGGACTAAAGATGGTGCCCCTTTTCTGGGTAATTCTGGGAGCATCAACATTGCCGCGAATGGAACCTACCGCGTGACGGTATCCAACAGTCGAAATGGACTGCCCATCTCGGTGCTGTCAACGGCATCTGTCGTGAGTTTTTACCAGGGAGTGACTCTGGCTGACAGTTCAGGAAATAGAGTCGGCTCGACGAGCGAACTCACTTTCACACCTGCAGTAGGGGGCACGGTTGCTCTGAGCGTGAGCGCAGCTAACGCGACAACCTACCAATGGAGGAAGGACTTCCAGAATATCACGAGCGGCGGCACTTCGCCGACCTATACGATCACTATCGACGCCAATGCGGGTGGGACGTATGACGTCATCGCCTCGAATCCTGCTTCCTCGGTGACCAGCAAACCAGCCCTCGTCCGGGTCCTGACTGCGCCAACGTTCATTCGGCAACCGGCTTCCCAGCTTGTTGCGGATGGGAAAACGGCAACGCTTTCTGTCCTGGCGGCTGGTTATCCGACGCCGACGATCCAGTGGTATGGTCCGCGTCTGGTGGACGGGATCTTGCTGCAAGGGCAGCTACTGCCAGGGCAAACCTCTAACACCCTCAATATTTCTGGGTTTTCATCGCTGAAAGCCGGCCAGTACTATGCGATAGCAAGCAACGGTGCCGGTGTGGCACAGAGCACCAGTGCCTCCTTGTCGCTCCCAACGGGCGTGAGCGGTGCTCCTTCCGTGTCCAATCCTGTGAGTCAGACGGTGGTCGCTGGCGGTTCGGCCAGCTTCAGCGTCGTGGCGCAGAATGCGACCCAGTATCAGTGGAGAAAGAACGGAGTAAACATCCCTGGGAAAAACGAAGCGTTCCTGAGCTTTGTGAACGTTCAAGCGGTCGACGCGGCGTCTTATTCAGTTGTGGTGAGCAATTCCGTGTCGTCGGTTGTCAGTTCAGCGGCCATTCTCTCGCTGAAGGTGGACACCACGGCGGATGACCGCAAAAACCTCTTCAACGCGCTCTACGGCGGGAATGCGGGGTTGTTTGCCTCGCGGATCGTCGCAAACGGGACATTGGGAGGAGGGCCAGGAAGCCTTGAAGGGTATGTGCGCTTGAACGTCAGTCGCGCAGGCACAGTTTCCGGCGTCTACACCGCAGGGATGTCGGTATACCGCTTCAGCGGGCGGTTTGCGCTCGTGAACGGGGTGCAGACCACGGAAACGGCTCTTACGGGATCCGACAAGCTTCGGCTTTCTGTGAGCAGCGACCTTGCAAATCCGAAACTCACGGCCCAGGTGGTACGCACTGCAGGGAGCAGTGTTGTAGGCCCGGTGGTCACCTTGTCGCCTATCGGCACAAGGGACAAGTCGCTGGCCACGGTTTACACAGGGGCTTTCAAGCTTAACACAACTGGGGCGTTGCTTTCTTACCTGTCCACTCAGGTGAACCTGAGCACCGGAAACGTCACGGTTTCTGGAGCCCTTCCCACCGGAGAACGCTTCAGCGCTTCCTCCCAAATGTACGCAGACGCGAGAGGAATCATTACCTCACCTTTGTCTGATTTCGTGATTCCAGTAGGGAGCACAAAGCGGCTTTTTGCCACCTGGGAATTGGCTGCAACCACGCACGCAGGGGATGCGGTTGTGGTGACTGCCGGGACTACCGAGACCTCGAAGTTTGATCTCGTCGGAGCTAAGTATTCCAAGGCGGCGGTGGGAGAATTGATTGCGCCCTTTGTTTCTACGAGGGATCAGGCGGTTGTCCTTTTCGAGGGCACAGAGGTGGCCTCGTTCTTGCCAAGTGGGAACCGCTTCCTGCCTGGGGCCTCGACCCTTGCAGCTTTGGGCGGGCGCTTCTCATTGAGCTTCAACTCCAACACGGGTCTGCTGTCGGGAGTGGTCTCGACGGGGAATTCATCCGCTGTGGTGAACAAGCAGTTTAATGGAGTGCTGCTGCAGGGCGACTTCCGGCCGACAGGCGGGTTGCTGGGGGTGGGAGTGACCACGGATGGCAAGGCGATTCGCTTCGAGCCGGCTAACTAATCAAAGTAAGACATTTTTAAAGAATTTCCGGCCATGTTTGACACCAAAATGACAGCCAAGCGTTTCACCAGTTTCATCACGTTGGGAGCCTATCTCGGGGTGCATGCGATTCTTCCAGCCTTCGCGTATGCTGCGGCTCCGGCGGCAATCACCAGCGAGGCTTCTCTTGACTTCTACGGGGGAACCCGTGATGGCGGCGGCACAGCGGGAGGGGGAGGATATTTTGTATCCGGGGGAAATCTGAGTTTGAGCAATGGGGTGCTTAAAAACTTTGTCACCAAAGGTGGTGAGGGGAGCGGC
>QQND01000002.1 GCA_003402745.1 Verrucomicrobiota bacterium | reverse complement strand
TCCGCTCCCTTTCCCACACCCGCCCCCGCCCCCGCCCCCGCCCCCGCCCCCGCCGCCGCCGCCCGAGCGCTCCCGCTTCCCGAGCTGCCCCACTTCGCGCCGAAAGCTAAGCGAGTGATCTATCTCTTCCAAAACGGCGGCCCTAGTCACGTCGAGCTGTTTGACTACAAACCCAAACTGCGCGAACTCCATGGCCAGGTCATGCCCGAGGAGTTCCTCAAAGGCCGCCGCTTCAGCAGCATGACGGCCTCCACTGCCGGCAGGCTGGTCCTTGGCAACGTCGAACCCTTCCAGCAACGCGGCAAAAGCGGGGCTTGGGTAAGCGATCTGTTGCCCTACACCGCCCAAATTGCGGACGACCTTTGCTTCGTCAAAGGCATGCAAACGGATGCTGTCAACCACGCCCCAGCCATCTCGTTTTTGCTCAGCGGCAACCAGCTCCCTGGCCGACCCACGATGGGCTCCTGGCTGAGCTACGGCTTGGGCTCCGCCAACCAGGATCTCCCTTCGTACGTCGTCATGACCTCTGTAAGCAAAGGAACCAGCTGCGGACAAATCTTCTACGACTTCTACTGGGGCAGCGGTTTTCTACCAACCCGTTATCAAGGCGTGAAGTTTCGCGGAAGCCAGGAACCCGTCCTCTATCTCTCAAACCCCGACGGGATGAGTCGCAACACCCGCCGGGGAATGCTCGACGACATCCAAGCCGCCAACCAAATCCACCTCGCCGCCACGGGCGACCCGGAAATTGCCACTCGCATTGCCCAATACGAAATGGCCTACCGGATGCAAGCCAGCGTCCCCGAACTCACCGACCTTTCCAACGAACCCAAAAGCGTGCTCGAGCGGTACGGCCCCCAAGTCACCGAACCAGGCACCTTTGCCCACAACTGCCTGATGGCCCGTCGCATGGTCGAGCGCGGTGTGCAGTTCGTCCAACTCATGCACGCCGGATGGGACCAGCACAACAGCCTCACCACAGAACTCTACACCCAGTGCGCGGACACCGACCAGCCCAGCGCCGCCCTCGTCTCGGACCTCAAAGAACGCGGGCTGCTGGAGGACACCCTCGTCATCTGGGGCGGCGAGTTCGGCAGAACTCCCTTCATCCAGGGCGATATCCAAAACCGCAAGGTCTGGGGCAGAGACCACCACCCCTACGCCTTCACCGTCTGGATGGCTGGCGGCGGCGTTAAAGCGGGTGTCTCCCATGGCGAAAGCGACGATTTTGCCGTCAACGCGGTTCAGGATCCCGTCCACGTGCACGATCTCCAGGCAACGGTTTTGCATCTCCTCGGTGTGGACCACGAAAAACTCACCTACCGCTTTCAGGGGCGACAGTTCCGGCTTACCGACGTCCACGGGAAAGTGGTTCGCTCCATCGTGGCGTGATGCCGCTTCGTTTCGAGGTGCAGGAATTTAGAAAAGCCGGCACATGAAAGGAGCTGCCCCTTGTTTCTTCAAAGGGCATCCCAGTCTCATGAACCGCTCGCCTCTTTTGAGAGCCGCCCCACGGGCAAATCCCCCTTTGTGCGGATGCTATCCACTTCCCGAAAACACAGGATCCAGGCCTTTGGTTCCTGAGGCCCCTACTCCTTAACCAGGGGATGGTCCTTCAACAGCTCGTCCACCGTGAAAAAGTTCACGCGTCCAGGATACGCCGCCCGAATCTTCTGCACCTGCTCGGCAGAAACGGGAGCGGCCTGGTTTCCGAAACTGTTGCGCACAAAAGTAAGCACCGAAGCCATCTCCCCATCGTTCAACATTCCACCAAATGGCGTCATGGGAACCTGGCCGTCGTATTTTTTTCCGTTGATTTCAAGCGGCCCCATCAGCCCGTACAAGGCCAGTTTGATAAGACGGTCGGTGTCGCCGCTCACCCATTGGCTCTTTTCCAAGGAGGGAAAAGCAGGATCAAGCCCCTTCCCGTTGGGCTGATGGCAGGTCGCACAGTGCCCGTCCCGGAAATAAACTTTTTGACCCGCGAGGAACTGCTTCTTGGCCTCGGCACTCAAGTGCGCTGGTGCTCCAAGTTCGAGGTGGTCTGAGGTTTCCTTTTCAGCGCCGCCCTCAAGCCGGGTGGATGCCGTTTTAAAGGCGTTCGTGCTCCATTGGTCCAGAGGCTGGGTGCCGCCGATCGCAACAATTTTCCGCGCGACGGCCGTGTCCGGCAGCCACGAAGCGGCGACGATCGCCTCCAGTCGAACGCGCCCGTGTTCGTCGGTAGCCGCCTTTTCCAAAAGCGCGGCGTGATCCCCAATGCGGTGCGTGTTGTAGCGCAACACGCGCACGGCCGCAGCCCTCGCGTGGAAATCCTTGGCGTTCAGAAGCTGGCGCAGCAAGGGCTCCTCCACTTGATTCATCCCCCAGGTCGTCCAGAGCGCTTCCAGCGCGTAGTGTTCGTAGTTGGGGTCCTTGGCATCCAGCGCCGCCACCCAATTCCGCAACGCAGGCAGGACTTCGGCTGCAGGAAGGCCGCGCAGATGACGCCGCGTCCGATAACGGGTGCGCAGTTCGGGCTCCTTCAGGTTTTCGAGCAAGGTCGCCACGCTGGCACCGTCGATCTGCGCCGGCTTCACCAGCGGCCGCGAAGGATACGTGATGCGATAGATGCGCCCGTGGGAGTGGTCCCGGAAGGGGTCGCGTGCGTTGTGCTGCATGTGACCAATGAGCGGATTCTGCCAGTCAATGACGTACAATGATCCATCCGGGGCGAATTCCAGGTCCACGGGGCGGAAGTTGCCGTCGCTGCTTTTGAGCAGTTCCTGGCGAAAACTCGTTTTCCAGCCGGTCCCATCGTCTTCGATGTGGTGCTGTTTGATTCCCAGAAACCCGATGTTGTTACAAAGAACAAGGTCTCCTTGGACTTCGTCGGGAAAGTGCCTGGAAGAAACAACTTCCAACCCTGATGTCGGACGGACCTTTTGTCCTTCGGGAATCAGATCAGGAGTCGACGGAGTTTTGGAACCGAACGTGGGTTTCACCGAAACCGGTAGCATCCAATTCAATCCTGGGCCGGAGGTGTGCAGAAAGAAATCCTGACCCCAGGCATCAAACACCGCTCCCCAAGGATTAGGAATAGAAAGCTGCGCCGTGCGCTCCAGTTGCCCGCGCTGCGGGCTGTAGCGGAAAAACCCGCCGTCGACGCACCGGACCGGCCCGTAAGGCGTCTCGACATTGGAATGAAGGAAGACCCCCTCGCACAAGATAAACGCGCCGCTAGGATCAGCCGTGTAGGCGCTGATGGCGTGGTGCGTGTCGTGGGAGTCAAACCCCCCGAGTACGATTTCTCGGGTGTCCGCTTTGCCGTCCCCGTCCGTATCGCGCAACAAAACGAGATTCGGCTCTTGGGACACATAAACGCCCTCCGGCGCGAACTCGAAGCCGATGGGCAAGTGCAGGTGGTCGGCGAAAACGGTTTCCTTGTCCGCTTTGCCGTCGCCGTCGGTGTCCTCGTAAATGAGGATCTTGTCGTTGGGCAAAGCATCGCCAGGCCTGTAGTGTGGATAAATCGGCATCACGGCGACCCAGAGACGGCCCTTGTCGTCAAAGGACATCTGCATCGGGTTGGCGAGGTTCGGGAACTGCTTCTCACTCGCAAAAAGCTCCGCCTTGTAGCCTTCGGGAAGCGTGAACGACTTTAAACTGTCCTCTTCCTCGAGGAACTTGTCGCTGCCGTTTTTAACGCTCGGCTGGTAGTTCGTTGGCACCTCAGGGAGCGGATGCGTGCCGCTGTCGTCCACCACGAGATCCTTCTTTTTACCAGCCGCAATCTTGTGAATGAGGGTGTCCCTGATCGCCGCCAACTCGCGGGTCTTCTTGACTTCGTCCGGATAGTTTTGCGGCCCAAACGGGTTGTAACGCTGGCCGTGGGAGTGGACGCCGTTCACCAGATGATAGTCGTTGTTCCAAAACCACTCCTTCTGCATCACGGCTTCATGGAGCAGCTTGGGATCTGCTTTGGAAACCCGCGGCTGCTTGCCATACAGACCGGTCGCCAGGATTTCTGCCACCCGCTTGTAGCCTTCTTCGTTGGGAATAAAGCCGCCGGTGGTCAGCGGCTGAGAGGCCTTTGCGTAGAGCGCCTTGGTCGGGTTGAACAGGTCAACAAAAGTCAGCCCGTTTTTCTTGGCGACGCGCTCCAGAGCGCCCGCGTACAAGGCCAGATTGGCGTTTTCCGTCTCACCGCTAGGAAGGTCCCTTTTTGCGGACTGGTTCTCAAACGCCACCGGCGACACCAACACCACGCGCGGCGCAGCCTTCGTATTGTAAGCCTTGCTCAACGTGTGCTGCACCCAGGCTTCAACTTCCGCCTCGAAATTCGCAAGCCCTGCAGGCCCCGCAAAGGACTCGTTGTACCCGAAAAAACCCACCACGGTGTCTGCCCGCAAAAAGGCCAGCCACTCGTCCGGCATCGGGAAGAAACCCTTCCCATGGTGAACGTTGAGCTCGGGGTGAAACTTCTCAGCCCCCGGAAACGCCCACTGCGTGGCCCGCGACGGATGCGGCCGGAACCCCGGCGTATCGCCGACATGCCCCATATTACGCACAAAGAGTTCCGCCTTCGGAAACCGCAACTGAAGCTCCGTCTCCAACCGACCGTAATACACGTCCCGCTCCGCCAGGCCGTTGCCGACAAAAACCAACCGCTCCCCCTTGAGCGGAGGCGCTACCGCTTGGGGGCGCCTTGTTGTGGCGTTGTCGGGGACGGGCATCAGCGCATGAGGTGCGTTCTGGGGCGCGGCGTTCATCGCCTCTGCAAAAAGAGAGACGGGCAGGCCAGCGAATGCGGCCATGGCTATAATGCTTTTGGTCATAAATGGAAAAGGTCTCAAAAAAGAGGTTGTGACATTGAAACAAACGACGCAGCGGCGCAAGGCCACGCGAAGCTAAAACTGAGCCGGGGGCCCCTCTCCGACGGCGATTGCCCTGCCAAACCACACCCACAGGAACCCGAGGACAGCAAGGCCGCGGCGGACTCAGGCCAACAACGGGGCAATCACGTTGGCCTTCTCGACCCCCGTTAAACGGAAGTCCAACCCCTGGGAGCGGAAGGTGAACCGCTCGTGGTTGATTCCCAGGAGATGCATCACCGTGGCGTGCAGATCGCGGACATGGACAGGATCGCGGGCGATGTTGTAGGAGAAGTCATCGGTCTCACCATAGATCGCTCCGCCCTTGGCTCCGCCCCCGGCCATCCACATGGTGAAGCAGCGGGGATGGTGGTCGCGTCCGTAATTCTCGTGGGTGAGCCCTCCCTGGGAATAAACGGTGCGGCCGAATTCACCGCCCCAAATGATGAGCGTATCCTCAAACATGCCCCGGCTTTTGAGGTCGTTAATGAGGCCGAAAGTTGCCTGGTCAATGTCCTGACACTGGGCGGGCATGCGTTTACCGACGTTACTGTGATGATCCCAATTGTTGAGGTAGAGCTGCACGAAGCGCACTCCCCGCTCCACCAGGCGGCGCGACATCAAAGCGCAGTTGGCGAAGGTGCCTGGGGTGCGGGCCTCTTCCCCGTAAAGGGCGAAGGTGCTCGGTGGTTCCTGGGAAAGATCCGTCAACTCGGGCACGCTGCTCTGCATGCGGAAAGCCATCTCGTATTGTTGAATGCGTGTGCGCGTCTCAGGATCTCCCAGGACGTCGAGGTTGATCGAGTTGAGCGCGTTAATACTGTCGAGGCTGCGGCGCCGCAGCGTTTCAGGAACGCCGGGCGGGTTGTTGATGAACAAAATCGGATCCCCCTTGCTGCGGAAAGAAACCCCCGCGTGCTCCCCAGGCAGATACCCGCTGCTCCACAGTTTGGAGGAGATGGCCTGCTCCTGCTCACGGTTGGTGGGGTTCGCAACGAGGACCACAAAAGTAGGCAGGTTTTGATTCACCGCACCCAGTCCATAGCTCACCCAAGAACCGATGCAGGGGCGGCCTCCAATCTGGGAGCCCGTCTGCATTTCCGTGATCGCGGGCTCGTGGTTGATGGCCTCTGTGAACATCGAGCGAATAAACGCCATGTCGTCCACACACTTCGCGGTTTGCGGAAGCAACTCGCTCACCCACATCCCACTTTTTCCGTGCTGGGCGAACTTGAACTTCGAGGGAGCCACGGGAAAACGCGCCTGCCCGCTAGTCATGCCCGTCAAACGCTGCCCGTTGCGGATACTGTCGGGCAGGTCTTTGTCGTACATCGCGGCCATCTCCGGCTTGTAGTCGTAGAGGTCCAACTGGGAGGGTCCGCCCACCATGTGAAGGTAGATGACGTATTTGGCCTTCGGGGCGAAATGGGGCACGGATCGGCTCTCGGGAGTGGAAGCCAGAACGCCGCTTTGTCCCAGCAGCGTTCCCAGTGCGGCCGTACCGAGCACGTTGGCGCCGGTGCCCAAAAACAGGCGCCGAGTGAGAGCCAGCTTCGCTTCGGGGAAAAGATTCCTGAACAAGTGCGAATTACAGTTCATAGAAAAAAGAAGGTAGAACTTTAAAGGAAACGCTGACTACTTGTTGAGCACCTCGTCCAGGTTGAGAACCTGGTTGCACACCATCGTCCAAGCCGCAAGCGAAGCCGGAGCAACCGCAACGCCGGACCGGCTCTCGCCCACGGCCAGGAGCGCCGCGGCATCCTCCGGGTGAGCGGTGTAGTGGGATAAAAAGTCTTTGCTGCTCTGGAGCAAAATCTCCCGTTCCTTCGCCGTCGCCGCCCTCCCCAGAGCCCGCTGCACAATGTACTCCATGGCCTTGGCCCCGTCGCTCCCGCCAGCGAGCAACGCGTGTTCGGCCAGATGCCTCGCCGCCTCCACAAACTGCGTATCATTCAAAGTCGCAAGCGCCTGCAGCGGGGTGTTTGTGCGTTCACGGCGCACGCAGCTCACTTCGCGGCTGGGGGCGTTAAAGACGTCCATGGTGGCAGGCGGGGCCATGCGCTTCCAAAACGTATAGAGGGCGCGACGATAGAGGGCCTCTCCCTTGTCCTGTTTGTAGTTGCGGGTGTCACCGCCAGGCAGGCCGACCACCTCCCAGACCCCTTCGGGCTGGTAGGGCCGTACAGAGGGACCGTATATTTTTGAGGACAACAACCCGCTCGCAGACAAAGCGTAATCCCGCACCATCTCCGCATCCATCCGGAAGCGCGGACCACGCGAAAGAAACGCGTTATCGCGGTCCTTCTCGATTTTGGCCGCCGTTACGAGTGCGGACTGCCTGTAAGTAGCGCTGCTGAGCATCAGCTTGAAAAGCCCGCGCACATCGCCGCCATTGTCCCGGAAATCGGCCGCCAGCCAATCTAAGAGCTCCACATGAGAGGGGTTCATTCCCATCAAGCCAAAATCCTCCGAGGTTCGCACCAACCCCTGGCCGAAAACCTCCTGCCAAAACCGGTTCACCGTGACGCGCGGCGTGAGTGGGTTCTTCTTGTCTACAAGCCACTGGGCAAGTCCGAGCCGGTTTTTGGGCGCTCCCTCGGGAAGCGGATGCAATGCCGCCGGCGGCACCGCCTCCACCTCGTCCCCCAACTTGTTATACTGCCCGCGGATCATGATGTTCGCCACTGGCATCTTGTCCGACACCTCCTTCTGGATGTGCGTAATCACGCTGCGGTCCTTGATCGCATTTAACTCGGCTTCGAGTCGGGCCAACTCGAGCATCTGGACACGGTAAGGTTCGTCTTTTTGGGAGAAGAAGTGCTCCAAAAGCGCCTCCTTTTGAGCGGCTGAGCGTTTCTCAGACTCCCCGGCCAGTGCGGTTAAAACTGTCGGAAAAGCCACCAGTGCCTTCACGTCCGCGGCAGGGAGCGCGCGTGCATAGACGCGCACGTCCTGCACGGAACCCTCCTCAAATGCCGCCCCAGAACTGCGCTGCCCCACCAGAAGCGGCGTCTTCGCTCTAATGACCGCCGTCGGCTTGAGCGAATTGGTGGCTGCCTTGAGCTTCTCCTCTTTACCATCCACAAACACTTTGACCCCTGCCTCCTTGCCCGAGCCGTCGTAGGTGACGAACACATGCTGCCACGTCCCTGGCTTGGCCACATTCCCAGTGGTGAGCTTCAAAGCGTTATCAGGAAAAGAATCAATGATGTGGACGGCAAATCCCCGGTCGGCCTGGTACAAATCATAGCCTCGAAAGGCCTGCTTTGCGTCCATACGAGCAAGGATAGAACCGTTCACCCCTAACTTGCCCACCTTCACCCACGCCCCATAACTGAAGCCCTGTTTGAGTTCAAAATCCCCAACATCCCCCAGCGACACAGAAACCCCCGCTTTAAACACGGGCGCCGACCCCAATTTACCACCAGCCTTCCATTCCAACTGCCCCGCAGTCTCAAGAACAGGGGCAACTTCCGCGCCTCCAAAAACCTTTTCCGCCCTGCCAGTCCCCTCGTTCAAAGGCGCGCGCACCACCAACCCCTCGTGCGGCAACTCCGCTTCCACAACTTCCGGAGTCGCCGCCGAAAGCCACTTCCGAAACTCAGGCATTGCCGTCACCTTGCGTTTTTTTAAGGACTCGCCCGCTCCGGTAACCAAACCAGGAAGTGCCTTCCACCGGGCGCTGTCCCCCTCAGAAGGCACAACTAACACCGGTCCCCTGCCATCCTTCGCATTGCCATCCATCGCCCCTTGGGTCGTATTCCGGAAAAACGCAGCCATCGAGTAATAGTCACGCTGCGTGATCGGATCGAACTTGTGGTCGTGACACTGGCTGCAGTTCATTGTGAGCCCGAGATACACCCAACCCATCGTCTGCACCCGGTCGGAAGCGTACATCGCGAGATTTTCCTCAGCGATAGTCCCCCCTTCGCTGGTGGTGATATTGCAGCGCTGAAAACCGGTCGCGATAAGCTGGTCTTCGCGCGGCGCGGGCAGCAGATCCCCCGCGATCTGCTCCATCGTGAAATCTGAAAACAGCTTGTTGGAATTGAACGCGCGTATCACCCAATCCCGGTACAGCCACATTTCGCGGTAGTTATCTATGTGCAGTCCGTGGGTGTCCCCGTAACGCGCCGCATCCAGCCAGTAGCGCGCGCGGTGTTCCCCCCAAGCAGCGGTGTGCATGAGCCGGTCGATGCAATCTGAAATCGCCTGCTCCTTTTCCGCCGTATAGTCAGCCACGAAAGCCTCCACCGCCTCGGGTTGGGGCGGCAACCCCGTCAGGTCCAAATGCAGCCGCCGAAACAACGTGCGAGCATCCGCCTCAGGGGCGGGTTCGAGCCCCAAAGCCTCCAGTTTCGCCAGAACTATTTGGTCTAGTGGATTTTTCGCCCACCCAGTGTTCTTCACCTGGGGCAGCGGCGCCTTCTCCGGCGCAATAAATGACCAGTGCTTCTGCCAGGGTGCCCCCCCATCAATCCAGCGTTTCAGCAGAGCCACTTCGGAGGGTTTGAGCGTCTTGTGGGACTCCGGAGGAGGCATCACCTCGTCCTTGTCCGTGCTTAAAAGCCGCTTGTAGAGCTCACTCTCCACTGACTTGCCACGCACCACAGGGGCAGGCTCGTCCTTCCGTTTCTCAAAAAGCCCTGCCTCTGTATCCAAGCGCAGTCCCGCCTTGCGCGTGCCCGGATCGGGCCCATGGCAGAAAAAGCAATTTTCAGCGAGGATCGGTCGAATATCCCTGTTGAAACTTATCCCGACAGGGGCCGATGCGCCAGGCACAAGCGCCGCGCCGGAGGCCACGCGGACAAGTCCCGATGCCACAAAAAGAGAACCGGAAAGGAATAGAGAGAAATTGAGCCTCATGCTTTTGAAAAAATACGCAGCTAAGAGCCCCCCATCGATACCCCCGGATGGCGCTAGCACAATGAATTCAACCCACCCGAGACAAGAACCTTTGCACACACTCGCCGCAACCAATCTAAAAGGGGCGCAAGATCCACTTCCAGGCGGAAAAAGTTACCGCCCCTTCGGGTTTTTTATTCTGAACCAACCAAAGCTTCTGACCTACTTTGTCACCAGCCAAATGTTCCGGTAATACACAGGATTGCCGTGGCCCTGAAGCTGGATGGCCCCGCCCGTGGCGTCTTCCTTTTTACCGCCCCCCGTCGGTCCTGCAATCTCCACCTTGTCGTGAATGAGAAAGCCATTGTGCCTGACGCTGATCACCGCATTCTGCGTCTTGCCGCCGGCGGCATCGTATTTGGCAGCGGTAAAATCGATGTCGTACGTCTGCCAACGCAGCGGGGGGAAACACATGTTCACGGAAGGGGCCGTTTTAGAATAAATACCACCGCATTCATTATTGAGCCCCTTCAGACCAAAACTATCGAGCACCTGCACCTCGTAGCGGTCCTGCATATAGACGCCGCTGTTGGCGCGATCCTGGCCTCGTCCAAGCGGTTTGAAGGGCAGTAGAAACTCGACGTGCAGGGTGTAATTCTGGAAGTCGGCCTGCATGGTCTTGGAACCGGAAGCAAGCAGATTGCGGTTCAGGTCGTCAAAGTGGCCCCCAACAAAGGCGTCGCAGTTAGAGCCGTCAAAGAGTACAACCGCGCCGGCGGGAGGTTTGGCCGCTAGCGTCGGACTTTCCCTCTGCACCTTTTTCAAACTGACCTTGCCGGACGCCCCGTCCACGCTCAGCCCGTTTGTTGTTAACGCGGCCTTCCAAGCATCGCCCACAAAATCGACTTTCCCATCGCTCAGCTTGGCCTCGATTTCAACCTTCTCAGACTTGTCCCAGCCGGCGCCGGGCAGTCCCCCCTGATGGATCACTGCGCGGAAGGTTTCCGCCCCAAGGGCAATCACCTGTACTCCCAGTTTTTCACCTGCATATTCACCCTGAAGGTCAAAATCAGGCCCCTCCTTAAGTGCCTCTTTTGCGGTCAGGTAGGTCGGCGCCTTCGGCTTGGGCTCCTGGGCAGGCAGTGGTGAGGACAGTTGCGGGCAAAGAGCCAGAAAGAGTGCGAAAAAAAGAGGCGATTTCATTTTTAGAGGGGGTATCAAACCGAGCTATGGGAAGAGGAACTCTACTTCACAAAGTTCTGCTGCTGCAACCAATACAGGCACACCCCCGCCCAAGGATGCCGCGGACCGCCGTTGCGCCCACCCCCCAGCCCCATCCCGTGCCCGCCTTTTTGGAAAATGTGCAGCTCAAACGGCACCCCCTGGCTCCGGAGCGCGGCGGCGAACTGCGTGGAGTTCTCAATTTTAACCCCGGTGTCCTCCCACGTGTGCCAGAGAAACGTCGGAGGCGTTTCTTTGGTTACCTGTTTTTCATTGGAGAGCAGTTCCACCAAAGCGGGATCTGGATCCACCCCCAGCAGGTTCTTTTTGGAGCCACCATGGGTGAATTCCCCCATCGTAATCACGGCGTAACACAAAATACCCAGATCCGGCCGGGAACTGAACCGCTCCACAGGGTCGGCAGAATCGGCCATCCCAGCGTCAAAGTGGGTGAGCAACGTCGAAGCCAGATGTCCCCCCGCGCTTGACCCCATGATCCCGACGCGTTTCCCATCAATTTTCCACTCGCTTGCCTTTGCCCGCGTCAACCGCACCGCACGCGCTGCGTCGTTAAGCATTGCCGGGTGCCGGTACCCTTTGGAGCCTAAGCGATACTTTAGCACGATTCCCGCGACTCCATTTTCCGCCAACCACTCCGCGTAACCCGCTCCCTCGTGCTGTGCCAGACCGCCGTACCCACCTCCCGGGCAGATCACAATCGCTGCGCCAGTCGCTTTTTCCGGCAAGGGCAAAAACGCAGTCAGCGTTGGCATATCGGGCTCGTTCGTGCCAAGGGCACCGGGCGCTCCCTCAGGCCAAAGGTAGACCGGCTCCAGGGGGGCTGCATGCAGAGAGGCGGTCAAGGCCGCGCCGAAAACTAGAGTAGAAAGTAAACGCATAGTGAGGGGACATTAAGGACAAACCAAATCAGCCGCGCCGCGCTTCAGAGCCGCGGGCGTTTATTACGTGGGGAGAATCGTCATGCACTCCCTCTTAGGGGTACACAAGCCAAGTTCTAGCCTCAATGGAGGTCACCACCTTACCGTCATTCATCAAAGCCACCTCCCACTGCCTGAAAATTGGCGGAGAACCATCCCTCCGCACGCACTGAAGAAAAGTCAGACCTGATTTCCCCTTCCACTTAGCCTTGGTCAACTCAGTGACCTCGAATTTTTCGGACTCCATGAACGTCTTAGCCATGGCCAAACCTGTCCCTTTGGGCACCTTCGCGCTCAGTGCGGCGATCATCTCCTTGGAATTGCCTATCCCTGTGGTCGTAGTGCCATCACAGCCAGGAAACCCAATAAGAACCAAGAGCAGGCCCAAAACAGCCGACCCTTGCTTCAGTCCCCAAGCGCTTCCTAACAGACGAGAGAGTCCCTGCCGCCAGGTTGAGGAATATCTGTCCAACGGAATCATCGCCGTATGAAAGTAACGCCTTAAATTCATCGGAGTCTAATGGTGTAACACGGGGCTAGCCTTGGCAGTGTCGCTCAAAACGTCAAGCACTAGTGCTCGTTTTTACTCACCAGACCGCCCGTTTTCAGTACTTCCGGGACCTGGACCAACGCTCCCAACCCACCAAGCCCCTGCACCGCCGTCCTGCCCCCAATAAGCGTTTGGAAGCTTTCCAGAGCCGGTTTCTCCTCAGAATCAAAGGAACGCACCCCCCCTCTCCCCAAGGCAATATCCAGCCTAGGAGTTTATTACAAACATGCGACGGAAAACACTCTTGCGTTTCAGCGTTTAGAAGATAGCCGAACTCCTTAAATTAGCATTCATTCAACGTTCTTTAAAAAATGTTAGCCAGACAATCCCCCAAGCAAAGCTACCCTGCCACCTCCGCCTCGCCAGCCCATTGGCTTTCAACCGCTGATTGGAAAGCATTTGAGGACGCAGGCACCGCAGCACACAGGGCTTGCTCACTTCACGGCGCCTGGGTGGAGCGCCTTGGCGAGGACCTGCTTATCAACCACCAAAGCCCAGCCTTGCTGGCCTCTCTCTTGGAGGAATGGAAACTCCGCGCGCCCGCCTACGCGTACACTCCCCAGCGGATCTTTTCTCGGCCCCTTCCCCTTCAAAATGCAGAACGCTCCGCTCCTGTCCTCCTCGAAGGTGACCCTGCCCTCCCTGTGGAAACCGTTGTCAGCGAATCCCGAATGCGCTTCGGCCTTGATTTTTCAGCCGGATACTCTGTCGGTCTTTTCCTAGACCAGAGGGCCAACCGCGCCCTCTTGCGAACCGCCCCCCTCAAGCGCGTTCTCAATACCTTCGCCTACACCTGCTCGTTCTCTGTGGCCGCGGCTTTGGCCGGAGCCGAAACACTCTCCGTCGACCTCTCCCAAAAATCCCTCGAACGCGGCCGCCATAACTTCGTGCTCAACGAACTCGACCCCTCCGCACACCGGTTTGTCGCGGACGATGTTCAAGACTTGCTCCCACGGTTGGCCCGCCGCAAGGAGCAGTTTGACGCCATCATTCTCGATCCCCCCACCTTTTCGCGAGGAAACAAAGGGCGCCGATTCCGCGCCGAAGACGATCTGCAAGCCCTCCTGAGCGCCGCCCTGGAAATAACCGCACCTGGCGGGCGGATCTTGCTTTCCACGAACTGCACAAAGCTGCGGGTTGCCGACCTGGAAACCATCGCCCGGTTTGCACTCAAAAACGCGCGCCTCCAGGGCACGCTGCAACACTCGCCGCCCCTGGTGGACTTCCCCGTAAAAACCGGTGCAAGCACCCTCTGGATTCAGCGTCGCTAGAAAAAAGCACTCCGACCCCTCGCTCTCCGAACCTTCAGCAGGTGGCGAAGGGGGGCGCCTGGATGGCAGCCACCTCGTCAGAGCATTCGATCCCGCACTGAACTGCCGTCTCCATCTGCCTGAATCTTACCCTAATCATCTAGCCAGTGTGGATTCCGATCAGCGCTAACATCCGCCCTGTCAACCCACGCTCCATCCGGTACGAATAATACTTCTCAAGCTCCCTCCCCGTGCACGCCCCCGTATCCATCACCTGAAGCAAACCGGCCCGCGCGCACTGCTCCCGAATCTCGGCTGCAAAGTCCACCTCATACAAAGGCGGCCTGATACAGGGACTCAACACGGCCACCAAGTCTTCAGGATCACTTCCAAACGCAGAACCCATCCGCTCGATGGCAATGCGTGTGATTCCCAACCGGGTGCCCTTCGCCCCGGAATGCAGCAGGCCGACCGCACGACGGATGGGATCCACCAAAAATACCGCGCAACAGTCCGCCGTATAAATGCCAAGACAGACCCCGGGGTCCTGCGTGAGCAGCCCGTCGCAGCCTCCGAAAACAGGGGGCGCGCCCGCTTCCACAACCGCGACAACCGCGCCGTGCACCTGTTCGGCAGAGCAAAACAAGCGCCCGCCAAAGCCCAACTGCTCCCGGAGCTGGGTGTGAGCAGGCTGGAGCCTCAGGAGAGCCTCTTCGCGTGGTACAGCCACATCAAGCCCGGGCTGGCGCAAGGAAAAGGCGTGGACCACCCCCAAGCCTTCCAGCAGGGCGAAACGCTCCGCACGCACGCGGGTAGACGCCCTCTCCCAAGCTCCGGATTGCCCGGACGTCACGGCTTGAACAGATCCACCGGTTTGAAGCGCAACACCTTCTTTTCCAATTGAGAAAGCGGGTCCTGAAAGGATTCCGAGTACACCGTATCGGTCGCCGTCACCCTGTCGTACTCCGCCAAAGAACGGACGTATTCGGCCCGCGCCTGGAGTTCTGTGGTCCTCGCCCGGGTGAGCGCCACCCGCGCATCAAGCACCTCGAGTTGGGTCCCCGCCCCGGCCGAAAGACGCTCCTGCGCCAACCGCAGCGCCTCCACCGCTTGCTTCACGTTCTGCTGCTGGCTTTCGATTGTTTCTCGATACTGCTGCAAATCCGCGTAAGCCCGCTGCACCTCCAGTTCGACCGTCTGTAGCGCGTCATCGTACGAAATCACCGCCTTTTGCATCTGGGATTTCGCCTGCGCCACCAGACCGCTGGTCTCAAAACTGTCGAAAATTTTCCAACTGCCCGTCACGCCCAAAAAATACCCGTTCACAGTGTCGTCCAATTTTCGGGAGGTACTTTTGTTCACCAACTCATACCCCGCGGAGGCTTCCAGCCTCGGTTTGTAACCGGCTAGGGCAATGGTGACATTTTCCTTCTCCACGAGAATTTCCTGCCGTTTGCTCTTCAACATGGGCCGCCGAGCCTTTGCCAGGCTCAGGGAATCAGAGAGCCCCATCGGACGACTGCTCACCTGCAGGTCGCCAACGCACTGGAACGTGGGTTTTCCAGAGGGCGACGCGTCCAGTCCCAAGGTCTTCGCGAGCTGAAGCTGCGCAATGAGGTTATCGTTTTTAGCCCGAATCAACCCAGGCTTCACGCTCGCCACTTCCACCTCCGCCCGCAACACGTTGAAACGGGGAACGGTTCCCGCCTGGAACCGGTTCGTCGCATCCTTAAGCTGCTGGTTGGCCAGTTCCACGGATTCCTCAGCCACCTCAATCAGCGCTTTGGTCGCAAGCACCTGCGAAAACTGCTGCCGCACCTGGCTCACCACCCGGTCCAACGTGTCTCTCAGCCCGTAATACGCAGCCTCCTGCGAAAACTTGGCCGACCTCAAAGAAGCTGCAACAGAGCCGCCTGCGTAAAGCACCTGCCTGACTTCCAACGCGATACTCCAAGACTTGTTCTGTGTCAGATTGGCAGCCAACCCTTGGCTCAGGAGTTTTTTGTCCTGCTCCCTGAAACTCGGATTCAACGCAATGTGCGGCAAAGCCTGGGCTCGCACCTCAATCACCCGCCCGTACTTGCGTTCTATCTCACGCAGCGCCCCCAAAACCTCAGGATTCTGGCGCAGCGCGAGATTCACCGCATCGGCCAACTCCACCTTCCCGTCCAACTGACGCCTGCGCCCGGAAGTTCCCGCGGTCTGCGTCTCCTTAGCCACCGTATCAGACTCTGCCGGAGCAACCTTTGGGAGGGCGGGCGCAGCGGTACAGGGATGCGTGAAAAAGCACAGCAACAGCGAGTTGAACACCAAGGGATGGGGCTTCATGAATCTAGCCACCATGCCCCAAACTCACAGCCTGATGCAACCGCCAACCCAATCCAGTCGCCAAAAAGCGCCCCGCCTCGACCGCCCTTCGCGAGGTGTTAAAAAAACGGCATTCTCTCTTTGAAGTTGCGGTCCAAGCAGGAAAACTAAACCTTCCATCTCCCACGCATGCCAGAACTGACCAACCAGCGTAGAAAACGCAACCGTTTCAGCGGTTTTTTGATGCTTTTTCTAAAGGCCTCCGCCGCGCTTTGTCTTCTGGCCGCCGCCCTCGGGATCTGGTTTTACGGAGCCTGGAAACTCAAGGCCCGCGCTCTGGACTATCGGCGGCTCAAAGAAATGGAGTCCGGCAGTCTCATCCTCGACCGCAGCGGGGAAATCATAGGACGCATTTTCACCAAAAACCGGGATGAAAAACCGCTGGCGGATCTCTCCAAACTCCTCCAACAGGCGGTCGTCTCCTCCGAGGATTCCCGGTTTTTCAGCCATAGCGGCGTTGATTATTACGGGATCGCCCGCGCCATCTTTCGCAACTCTGCCAGCAGGCTGCAGGGGCGCAAATCCAGAGAAGGCGCCAGCACCCTCACCCAGCAACTTGCGCGCAACACTTTCACGGAAGATCTCCCCAGTAAAGACCGCTCCATCCGGCGCAAAGTCTTCGAAATGTTCGTAGCCTGGGAGGTGGAAAACCGCCTCACCAAAATCCAGATCCTTGAACTCTATCTCAATCGCGTCTTTTTTGGCTCCAGCTTTTACGGGGCAGAAGCGGCTGCCCAGGGATATTTTGGGAAAAGCGCCAAAGAATTGTCCCCAAGCGAGGCTGCCCTCCTCGCGGGCTTACTCCGAAGCCCCAACCAGCTTTCCCCCTGGCAAAATCGGAAAAAATGCATCGACGCACGCAACCACGTGCTCTTCCGCATGCACGAACTAGGCTCCCTCTCCGACGCCGCCTACCAGGAAGCCCTCGCAGAAGAACCCGTCATCAAAAACAAAAAGTCCGTCCTCCAAGAAAGTTACTTCGCCGCCATGGTGTCAGCCCAGATGGCGGAGTTAGTCGGCCTCGAAAATGCCCTGAGCGGAGGCTATCGCATCTACACCTCCATCGACCTCAAGTTGCAGCGCACCGCCGAATCTGCTCTTCAAAAACAACTCGAAACCCTGGAAGCCCGCCCCGAATTCAAGGACCGCCAAACCTACGCCGCGTTCGACCCCATTTACCGCGCTTGGAAAAAACGCGTGCAGGCTGGAGCCGAGGAAGCCCCGCCCAAACCCGAATATCTGCAGGGAGCCGTTGTCGTTTTAGATAACGCTACTGGAGCCATCCGCGCCCTTGTGGGCGGACGCGACGTCAAACACAGCGAGTTCAACCGTGCAACGCAGTCTAAAAAACCTCCGGGAAGCGCCTTCAAACCCATCGTCTATGCAGCCGCTTTCGAGAGCGGTCTCCACCCCTGGTCCATGGTCCAGGACTCGGTCATGGACAACCGCAAGGTCATGATCGGCGGCACCAGCGGCATCCTCGGCGAATGGGCGCGTGAAGAGGCAAATACCCCCTTTGAAGGCATGGTCACAGCGCAAAATGCGTTACTGAAATCCAAAAACGCCGCCACCGTGCGTTTGGGAATGATGATTGGCAACGACCTCAAAACCTCCCTCGATGCCGTCTCAACCGTCGCAAAGGCCACCGGCATCCAGAGCCCCACCCGCGCCTTCCCCAGCACTTTCCTAGGCAGCACCGAAATGTCCCTCATGGAGTTGTCCCTCGCCTATTCCTCTTTTTCAGGCGACGGCTCGCGACCAACGAAACCCTTCATCATCGAACGGGTCGAAGACAATGCAGGCAAACCACTGCCCAAGGAAAACGCCACCCGACAAAACGCACTCAAACCCGCCACCGCCCACCAAATTACAGAGAGCCTCATGGCCGCACTGAGCGAAGGTACCGGGGCCCGCGCCTTCTCCTCTCTCGGACTCAAGCGGTTGCCTCTGGCAGGAAAAACCGGCACCGCCTACGACTTTACGGACGTCTGGTTCATGGGCTACTCGAGCGCCCTGACTTGCGGGGTTTGGTCAGGTTTCGATAAATCACGCACCCCCATTTTCTACGGAGCCTTCGGTTCTGACATCGCCCTGCCCGTGTGGACCGAAGTCATGAACGCCTCCTTTGAAAATTATCCGCCCAAACCCTTCCGCCGCCCCGAAGATCTCCGCAAGTGCCGCATTTGCGCCTCATCCGGTTACACGCTCCTGCCCTCGTGTTTGGAAACAGCCCAGGACGGCTCCCAGGTTTCCACCGCGAAGGAAGTCTGGCTGAGCGCCAACCAAATCCCCCTGCCCGAGGAAACCTGCGATGTCCACGGACCAAAGCGTCCCAAGCGCCACTCCGGGGAAGACGGCGCACAGCCCAAAGTCGAACTCGCCGTAGACCTGAGCGGTATCACTGCCATCTCTCTGAAATCTCCGACCGTTTTGGGAGAAGATCCGTTTTTTTCCTCCCGCTCGGAACAGTCGGCACGCGCACTCAAGAACTTCAGAGACACCGGACGGGCCGCCCCCCTAGACAACCGCCTTCCCGATGCAGGCTCACCCGACGCCCTCCAGCAAACCGATGTACCCAAGGTCCAAGCCGTGCGCCCCGGGGAGTCCTCGCCCAACCAGTTGCCCCAAAAAAACCAACCCAACCTCCCACGGTTGGAATTCTAAGCAGGCACAACCGACGGACCTCCAGCACTCCCGAAACCCCTCACTTCCCTAACCCGCAAGGCCCCTCCTCTAAGTCGCGAAGAACGGTAGTCTCCCTGATGCTCACCAGTCGCAAGCCGCAGCTTATTCCGCCGGTAACCAGCAGCAAGGTGGCCGTACATCCCGCCGCCAGTCCTGAGGGAGACATGCGCATCAGCCGAAACGTCCAGAGATCTGGAAATGCGATGATGGAATAAAGGGCGGGATCTTTGCTCCACTCCGGATTTGAGTGCAGAGGAATCCCCCTCAACCCGTCCAAAAAACCCCGCCAAACGGCCGCCTGTTGGCGGGGCCCGCGCGCCCATGGATACCGTATCTGCTCCTCCCACGGGGCGGAGGCGTTTGCCAGGGAGGCCTCATGCCAGTTTACGAAACCAGAGGGCAGATTCACCAAAAAGGAAACCCCGACGAGTGCAAGCACCGGCCTTTTGTACCTTGCCCAGAACTGGCTGAGGGCGATCGCGGCAATCCCAAAAAATATGGGCAGCACCGGAACCATATACCGCGAGCCCCATCCAACGACCCCAGGCCAGTTCACACTGTGTGAGATCGGCACGAGATAGCCAAGAGTCGCCATACCCCAAATTAAGACCGTCTGGCGCATCTGCACCGGGAGCGTTTTCCAAACAAAAGGAAGGGTCGTAAGAAGAACGAAGTGGGGCGCATAAAAAAAAAGCCCCCAGTTGGGCGAGAACAACAACCCGTAAAACCCATCCACGGAATTGCCCGTGAGTGCGTTCATCCCCTCAAGATATTTCGTAGCCACCGTGGCGGGCTTCAACGGGTTGCCCATCCGCACATAGTTGTACACAAATGTTGGGAGCATCAGCGTTAGAAATGTCCCCCCTCCTGCAAGGTAGCCAGCAAGAGGGATGTCCTTTCGCCGCAACCAGAGGAAACCGCAGAGCCCCAAGCCCAAAAAAGGCAGAAGCGAATAACGAAATGAGCATGCCAAGGCCAAGGAACCAAACGCAGGCGCCACCTCCTTTGCCGAGACTCGCCGCGCCAGCAGCAACCGAGCACTCGTCCACAGCAGCATACAGACCCCCGCCGCGCCCCCGAGCACATCAAAACCACAGCGTGAAAACGCCCAAAAAGGAGTCGTAACTACAAATGCGCACGCGCCCAAAAAAGCGGTCCGCTTTTGATGAAAAAGAGCGAAGAGCAGAAACAGACAATACGCTCCACCCGCGGCAACCAAAGCGTAAGTCAGGGAAGCGGCAGCTTTGATGAAAAAGGGCGGATGCGCAACCCAATCATCCACCGCAACCTCTCGAAAAAAAGACCCCAGAAGTGCTGCCGGAAACATCACAAATAGGGCTCCAACATCATGGGCCTCATATTGTTTTCCAGATGCGTTCCGAATCCAATTATATCCGTCCCCGAGTGTCCCTTCGCGCATCTCCGCCGTTGTACCGGTGGCAAAGAGCATCGCCGCTCTGAGCTGGTCGTTGGGGTCCCCTCCAGAGAGGCGCCCACTTGAAAAAAATATGAAAAAGCAGACAAAAAAGAGACCCACTAAAAGGTGCTCCGTTCCGCTTCCGGGAGGCCGAGCCTTCAAGGAAATTACCTCCCTCGAGATTGTCTCTTCGATCATAAGAGTAAAAACATAAAAAGCCGCTGCGCACCATGCCCGGCGCTACCCGACATTCCTAAATCGCAGCACTCACAATGAAAACAGAGGCGACTCCTGACAGCAGACTCACCCCGTCAGTCGCGGCAAAAACCACGGGATCATCCAAAAGTGTACGCCGACCCGCCAAAAACCACATCCGGGTGATCCAGTATAAAAAAACGGGACACAAGAGCCAAAGCACCGCGGGGTTGCTGTAATACCCGACAACGGCTGAACTGTTAATATACAAACAAAGGACCATCACCGCGAGATACCCGCTAGCCGGGCCGACGCTCCCCACAAGAGCGTTATCCTCCGCCACATAATTCCGGCCAGAAATCTGCCTCTGATTGCGGTCTGCGATTTGAAGCAGCTCAGAGTATCGTTTGAGGTAGGCCAGACTCAAAAAAAAGAAGAGTGCAAACGCCAAAAGCCAGGGAGAAAGATCCACTCCGGTTGCAGTCCCGCCAGCCATGAGCCGCAGCGTGTACAGTCCCGCAAGCACAAAGACGTCCTGCAGTAAACGCCGCTTGAAAAACAGGGAGTACGCTGCGGTCAAAACCACGTAAAGACCGAGCAGCGCCGAGAAGTTTGAGGGAAGCCATGTAATCGAGGTCGCGAAAGCAGCCGCTAGAAGCCCTCCGCTCAACAGGATGCCACGGGGAATGGAAACCGCGCCCGAGGCAAAAGGTCTGTTGCACTTTTTCGGATGCATCCGATCCCCCTCCATATCCAGAAGGTCGTTCAGAATGTAAATCGCCGAGGCGCACACTGAAAACAGACCGGTGGCGAGAAGAGCGCTTTGCAGAAGCGTCAAATCGTCCATTTTGTGAGCGGCAAAGAGAGGAACCAGGAGCAGCAGGTTTTTTATCCACTGGTTGGGTCGAAGAGCCCGAACCTGTGAGATAAATTTGTTTTGGCCATCAGGGAACACCCTGCATGGCCGACACACCCGCTCCGCCGCACGCAGCAACCGGGAACTTTCCGACACAATGTAAGAGTCGCTCGCCCGCGCCCAAACCTCCAAGTCCACCTCGGCATCCCCAACATATCCAAACCCACCGCCCCCGGTGTGAGCCAGGATCGCGTTTAGTTTGCGAACGCCAGAGAGATTCCGCTTCCCGTCACTGGCGAGCACTGCCCTGAAGAAACCGAAATGTTTACTCACAGCTTCCCCGATCCTCCTGTCCCCGGCCGTGGCCAGCACCAACTCCCGCCCGCGCGCGGCCTCGGCGCGAATGAATTCAAGCACCTCCCGCCGATAGGGCAGTGTCGCAGGATTTGGCAGGCAGCGCGCCGCAAGCTGCCGCTTCAAGCGCGCCTTGCCCTGCGTCAACCAAATTAAAATACGCCAACTCTCAAAAGGGTGCTTCGCCACAAAAAGCATAGCGCTCTCCCAAAGCAAGTCGGAAGCCACAAGCGTTCCATCCAGATCCACAAATAGAGGCCCCTCCACCTCCACCTGCCGCGGATCGCGCCCCGCCGAAACTAGGCCCACGCTCGATGTCCGTGAATTGGTCATTGTGTGTTTGAATTTTCTTTTCCACCCGCCCGATACCCGACTCTTGCGTTGCCACGATTCCACGCAACTATCGGTTACGAACTGCCCGTCCAAAGCCCCGCCCTAGACTTTATTCACAAAAACAAAAGCCCGCTTCCTGCCCCGGCTCCCGCCGTACTTTCACCGCCATTCCACTTTACCACATTGCCGTGGCTTACCTGTTGTTGCTGTTGTACGGGTCCCTCTGCGCGAGCTCTCCAATATTGAAATCGCCGTCTTTGCTCTCGGTGGATGTGTGCCAGTTCCAAGGCCCATCGCCTTTTTAACAAAGCTCAAGAGGGAGCGGAAAGTTCCAGAAAAACTGGCCCCAATACTCTTACAGGGGGTCTATTTTCTCCAAAACGGCAGGGGTTAGTGTTAACCCCACTGCTCGCCCAAGGTCTAAAAGCGATAAGGGTGGCAAACATCGCCAAGGAAGAGTTGGTTGGGCTTGTTTGTATTCGCCCAGCCAACTGCATCTCCCCGTGTGCAGCGGGCTGTGACAAGGTGAACAGGGGCGCCACACGACCACTCTCAACACAGCCCAGCCCCTTCCGAAGTGGCTCCGGCTCCCAAAAGGCGCGCTCTACTGGGCCTGCGAGGGGCGGGCGAGCAACCATGCCTCCGGAGTCAGCTCGGCAACCGGCTTCAAGTCGCGCACCTCGGGACGCATCTCCCGGTAGGCAAGCTGCGGCAGCACATCCAGAAGGTATTCGCGGACATTGATTTTAAGCCGCTTGCAAGTTTCCAGCACAGACAGCAGCGCCGCAATCTTCGGACCCGAACGTTTTTAAATCCACGCTGACTAATTCGCCCCAGATCCTGCGCATCCCATCGGTGGGAACAATTACCTGGCCGGGAACAATTCTTAAAACGGGCTTCGCCGGGGCAAGCGATTCGGCGGCGTACATTGCGGATACGCTCATCGCAGCGAGAAAAAAACAGACCTGGTTTTCATAGCGTTGTCAGTCGGGCTGCAATCTCCAACTCTACTCAGGCAAGGCGAACGCCATGTACGCATCCCCGCTTTTCGTGCCAATCTTCCCACCCCCGCAAGCGATCACTACGTACTGCCTGCCTCGGATCGAATACACCGAAGGCGTCGCGTATCCTGCGGCCGGAAGCTTCGTTTTCCAAAGCTCCCGGCCTGTCTTACGGTCAAATGCACGAAAAAACTCATCCCGGCTCGCAGCAATAAACAAGAGCCCGCCCGCCGTTACCGCCGGTCCCCCATAATTTTCTGTTCCAGTCTTGGGAATTCCCTGCGCGGTCAATTCGGGAAACTCTCCCAAGGGGACTTTCCAGAGCGTTTCGCCGGTGTTGAGATTAATGGCATTTAACGTGCCCCAGGGCGGTTTGACCGCGGGGTACCCCTTGGAATCCAGGAAGCGGTTGTAGCCCGTGGTGGTGTAGGGAATAATTCCAAGCACATCAGCCTCCGCCATCTCCTCCTTGCGCCCGCGCTCGTTAGCGCCACCTGCTGGGGCGGCGCCGCGAATGCTGGGGGCGGTCGCGCCCCCGGGAGAGACGCCCAAAAGATGGTCGGCCACCATGTTTTGCTGTCCTTCCGAAAGGAACCCGAAAGCCGGCATCACCCCTTTGCCCGTTTTGAGCAGCGCCAGAATGTCTGCTTTTTTGAGACGCTGCTCTATCCCGGTGAGCGGCGGCACGTTTTGAGCCTTATTGCCCATCTGGTCGATCCCGTGACAGGCGGCGCAGATCTGTGTGTAAATGCTCTCCCCCGTCGCGTTGGAGGCCTCTCCCTTCGATTTTGTCTCCACCATCGTGAGTATCCACGCCATTTCGTTGGCGTTTACGTACAACACGCCTTCAGGGTCGGCTGCGGCTCCGCCCCACTCGGCGCCCCCGTCGTACCCTGGGAAAATCAGGGTCCCCTCTTTGCTTGGAGGCGCAAAAGGGACATGCGGGCGCAGTTTTGAAAACCGCTCCAAAACCTCCCGGTGCGATTCAGGTGAGATGTCTGTTATCTCGTTGTAAGAAAACAGCTGCCGCGCGAAAGGCTCCGGCCTGAGGGGTAACGGTTGTGTGGGCGAGGCAGACTCCCCCTGCAAATCCGAGGCAGGAACAGGCACCTCTTTAATCGGGAACACCGGCTCTCCTGTTTCACGGTTGAACACAAACACGTGCCCCGATTTTGTCACCTGCGCCACTGCGTCGATGCTTTTGCCATCCTTTTTCACCGTCACCAGCGTGGGCGGAGCCGGCAAGTCCCGGTCCCAGAGGTCGTGGTGAACGAATTGCCGGTGCCAGAGCCGTTTTCCTGTCTGGGCATCCAAGGCAATCAGGCAGTTTGCATACAGGTTGTCCCCAAGCCTGTTCCCTCCCCAAAAGTCAAACGCAGCCGACCCTGTCGGACAAAACACAATCCCCCGCTTTTCATCCAAAGCAAAACCCGTCCAAACATTGGCCCCCCCGATGTGCTTGTAGGCGTTGGGCGGCCAAGTTTCATAACCGACCTCCCCGGGCTGCGGAATCGTGTTAAAACGCCAGGCGAGCGCCCCCGTGCGCACGTTAAAAGCCCGAATCGGCCCCGGCGCCGCCGGAGCAGGCCCCTCTCCCACTCGCATCCCCAAAATCAAAAGATCCCCGTAGATCACTCCAGGCGAACTCACCCCCAGAGCAAGGCCGCCGATATCCCGACCAAGATCGTTCTTGAGCTCCACTGACCCGGCTTTCCCAAAGGAGTCGATCCGCTTACCCGTGCGCGCATCCAGCGCGTGTAAAAAGTGGTCATTGGCATACAACACCCGCTGGTCGGCAGGGTTGGCTTTGTCGGTCCAAAACATCAGCCCCCGGTTGACTCCCCCCTTGGTAATGCCTTGGCAGTCCCCAGGGTTAAATCGCCAAAGCTCCTTGCCAGAGGCGGCTTCCAGTGCAAAAACCTGCTGGTCCGGCGTCGTACCGTACAGGATTCCCTCAAGGATGAGCGGATTACACTGAATCTGGGAACGGTTCTGGGGAGACGCGCCTCCGGCATGATAGGTCCACACCGCTTGGAGACGCGCGACGTTCTCCGGGGTGATTTGCCGGAGGCTCGAATAATGCGTGGCGCCTTTGTCTCCGAGATATTCGCTCCAATTGGAATCAGCACCGAGCGCGGCGATGGCCGAGGATAAAATCAGGGGGATACTCCATTGCATCTGACCTGCCTAGCGTTTCCCCCAGCCAAGAACCAGCGTTTTACCGCGCCGTCCAATCTCCGAACGCTTTTTGCAACAGAAAACGACAAATCCAGCGCAATCTAAAAATCTAATGCTTACCCCCCTTGGGCTGATGAACGCTCTCCTGCCAAAACCCTCCGCCATCTTTAACGGCGCCCCCCCACTCCGCAGCGCCCGTGCGCAGGAGCATCGCGCGGCGCACTAAAATCGCTCAGTTACGGACGCGCGCCGAAAAAACACGAACCTCATAGCCCTCGGGTGTCCACTCACGCACATCGCCGGACCAGTCGCCAACCAGAGGGTTCTGGGCGCTCGTGAATCCCACGCGAAAAGCGGCTGTGTCGCAGTTCTTGAACTGGGAGATTCGGTCGCCGCTCTCCTTCCAGAGGCTTGCGCTAGCATCGTGCCCGCCGGTGAGCAACGACCCTTCGCGGCTGTATGCGATGCTGAGACAACCGCCTTCGTGCGCCGCCCATTTGGCCACGAGACGCGCACTTGCGGGGTCGTAGAGCAGTGCCTGACCATCGCCACAGGCCGCAGCGAGGGAGCGGGCATCGCTGCGCCATGCAAGTTGATTCACCGCGTCCGTGGCACCGGCGAGAAGCCGAGGATTTTCGCCTTTGCTGGCGTCAGTGATAAAGATTCCACCCGCCCGGTCTGCACTCGCAAGATGTTTGCCATCAGGCGAAAATTCGAGACTCGTGATGAAGTCGGCGTGTCTCTTCAGAGTCCAAACCAGGACTCCATCAGCCACTCGATAAACGCGCACGAGCTTTTCGGGACCGGCGGTCGCAACGAGGCTTTGGTCGGGGCTAAGATCCGCCGCGAGCACGACATCGAAGTCATCCCCAACAGTCGTAAGAGATTTTCCAGTCTGGAGTTCAACGAGTTGCACTTTCCCTGAAGCAGTAGGCCGTCCACCGCCTACGAGGAGCACCTGGCCGTTGCGACTAAATCGCAGCACGCGAACCTCGCCTGCGGCGAAGGGCAACGCACCAATACGGTGTCCGTCGGAGAGGTCGTGAAGCACAGTTTCATCTTGGCCACCAACGGCAATAATGGGCGCCCAAGGATTAGCGGCGAGAGCCATGACGGGCAGGCCTCGCACGAGCTGGGGTGCGTCCGCACGCGGCGGGAGACTTCTGATAAATACAGGCGGTGTGGCTGGTGCACCGAGTGTGGCCGCATCCACGGTCAACTGTACCACGGCGCGGGACTCCCTAGCGAGCCCGCTGGCGGTCGGTTTGAGTCCGCCCTCAATCCACAGCTTAAAGGCAGCGAGGATGTGGGGAGGCAGTTTGTCCTGCTCGGGAGGCATGGCCTCTTCGTTGCCAATATGGGAGATCGCGCGAAATAAAGGGCTGTTTTCAGCGAGCCCGGAAATGACGGCAGGACCTGCCGAGCCGCCTTTCTCAAGCTTCTCCATGGTGGTGACATCCAGCCCGCCGCGGGTCTTCCCTGGGCGGTGACAGTTCGCACAGTGCTCACGCAAAAGAGGTAGAATATGGTCTTCAAAATTGCGCGCCTCCGCGCCATACACCGGTAAAGTGCAGAGCGAAGCGAGGATGATCGAGGTGGCGATTCGTCTCATGCGCGATCAGTGATTGAAGAGAAATTCATTCGAATTCAACACAGCCCAAAAAATGTCCTGCAGCGCAACACTGGGACCGGCTGGGCGCGTACGGAGCGTTTCGGCAAAGGCCGCGGTTTCAAAATCAGAGGGCAAACGCGAAAGGCTGGTGAGATAGAGCTTGCGGATAACTTCCTGTGGATCGCCGCTCGTGGCAGTCCAGGCAGGGAGATTTTTGCCTCGTTCGATGCAATTGGTAATGTTGCTGCCGTTGATCAGGCTGAGCGCTTGAGAGAGCGTTGGCTGCGATTTGACCTCGCAGGTGCAGGGCGTCTCACGCTTGGAGCGGCCAAAAGTCGAGAGAAAGGTTGTGGTAATTCCGCCGTCGCCTATCTGCACGGCTCTGGTACCAGGGCGCTCAAAGTAAAACCCGTCATTGTAGTATCCCGTGGCTTGCGTGAGGCAGTCCCACAGCACTTCCGCGAGCATGCGGCGCGGGTAGGAGTGAGAAAAATTACGGGTGTCGGCACGGTTGGTTTCATTTTCCACCGAAGAATGCTGATAAGTCCGAGAGAGGAGAATGTCTCGGATCAGCGCACGTGGTTTGAAGCCAACTTCCACAAGACGCGCGGCGAGCGCTTCAAGCAGTTCGGGGTTTGAAGGCGGGTTGGAAACGCGGGCGTCGTCGACTGGATCGATGATTCCAACGCCGAAGAAATGCTGCCAGTAGATGTTGGCGAGGTTCCGCGCGACCAGACGATTGTCCGGTGCCGTAAGCCAGTCCGCGAGGACTTTGCGGCGTTCACGGCCGGCGGTGGTAGCATGCTCGCCACCAAGAAACTTCGGAACGACCAGCTTCTGCGTTACGGGATGGCTCGTCTCGCCGCTAGGCGCTTCGTAGACAAGAACGTCCATCATGTCCTCGCAGCTTTTTTTCTGCGTCCGTGCGAAAAATGCGACCATTCCGTAGTAGTCGTTTTGGGTCCACCGGTCGAACGGATGATTATGGCACTGGGCGCACTGGATGCGCGCTCCGAGGAACAGTTGGGCCATATTTTCCATGAGCACTTTCGGGTCGCGCTCTCGGTAGAAATTGCTCTCTGGGTTTTCAATCCAAGTGCCTTTCGCCGCCACAAGACGGTGAATAACTTCGTTCATCGGCGTCTCGCTTTCGATTTGTCGGTGCAGCCACTCGGTGTAGCGCACCGTCGCCTTTTGGTGGGAAGCGGAGGCCGATACAATGCTACGTGCCTGGAGGCGCTCGCCCCACTTCATCGTCCAAAGATCCGTGAATTCAGGCCGCGCAAGCAAGCGGTCGACAAGTTGCGCACGTTTATCGCTGCGTGTGTCGTTTCGAAACTCCTGCGTTTCCGCAAGACTGGGCAGCAGGCCGATGGCATCGATGAAAACGCGGCGTACGAAGTCGTCATCGCTGCACACTTCCGCAGGTGTCATGCGCAGCTTCGACAGTCGTGCATAGACCGGTTCATCAATAAAATTCCACGACTGCGCGAGCGGAGCGGGCGCTTGCTGGCCCGGCACGACATCCACGCGCACCCCGCTGATGAACGACGGCAGGCGCACTGAGACAAAAACCTCTCCACGCCGGTGACTGCTGAGAATGCCTTCTCGGGTGACGCTAACGATGGAGTCGTCGGAACTTTCTAAAATGCTAAGGTGCGTGACATCCCGCTGCGAGCCATCGGTAAAGCTGCCCATCACGACAACACGATGATTCTGGCCTTCAGCATCCAGCGTGAGATCGGCGGGATACACACAAACGCTGCTCATATGCGCCTCATCGGCTGGGCTTCTCGGAGCGCCGGCGGCAATCCATTCCCGTAGAAGGTCGAAGTTCGGATCAGTAGGTGTGAGCTTTTTTCCGCCCCCATGCGGCACTGTACCGGCGCTTTTTTTGAGCAGCAGACTCTCCTGTGGAAGCGCCACGTTTACGCGGCGATTCACAAATTCTCGCGTCAGCCGAAAGTGGTCGGCATCGGGGTCATAACCAAAAAGCGAGAGACGGAATCCATCCTTGCCCCGGGTTGCGCCGTGGCACCCCCCGGAACTGCAACCGTAACGCATCAGCACCGGCACCACCTCGTTTTGAAACGACGGCCAAGCCGCTTCTGCAGAGCCGTTCACCTTTACGCCCGCTCTCGCGCTGAGTCCTGCGTGCTCGACCAGCAGACGCGTCTGGCCCGAGGCTGAAGCATTCAGCACCCCATCCTGCCATCGAGCAAGGCGTGTATCCTCCAATGTCACGCTTGCCTCGCTCGTCACATCGCTGCTCACGCCACGCGCATCCGTAAGCGTGACGACAACCCGCTGGCTTGCAGCATGCGGATGAATGTCAATTTTCTCCGGAAAAATACGCAGCACGTCTGCACCTGCAACGGGGCTTAGAGCAAATGCGCAAAGTAGGACGAGGCAACGAATGATTTCCGGGCTGGCGGTCATAGAAAATGGTCACGGCTTTGCAACGGGCAAAATCCGCAAGTAAGTCAGCGGGGCACAGGTCCAGTGGTGGCCTTGCACGACTGTGGACTGATAGAACGGCCAGCTGCCGTCGCGCAGATGAGCGGCGTCCGAGTCACACACAACAACTGCGATTGGCCATTCGCCGGAGGGGCAAGTGGCCGGGATCTCAAGATCGAAGGAAGCCTCGCTGGCGTCGGCGGGTATTTCGATCGTGCCGTGCACCGCGCCGGGAGGCAGAGCCGGAAACATGGCCGTCAAAGGCTGCGCCTGTGCACCTGGACCGCGTGTGACAGTGAGTGTGAGCGCCACTTTTTTTCCCGCTTCTACGGCCTGTGAAGTCGCTACTACTTTGATGGCGTAAGGCAGTTTCTCAACCACTGCAACGGGCACGGAGGAGAATCTCTCCGTGTGCCAGGCGGTGTACGCGGGATGACTGTAAACCATGCCAAGGCGTTGCTCGAAAGGCACCTCCGTTCCACCATTGGCAGGAGCCATGCCGGAGGGTTTGGCAAAGCTGCCCGAGAACTCTGCATCGCTCTCTGCGCTCAGCACTACGGGATAATAGCCGCTCGCAAGCGGTAGCTTCGCTACATCCGCCTTCACGCCAGGAGGCAACCCAGCGATGCGAATGTCCAAAGGTTCCGGCGGTGTCGTGGTGTCCCCCTGCTTCTCCAGCAACAGCAACCCATGGCCTCCGCGCGGAACGCTGATGCTGTGGCCCGTTTTGAAAAGCGGCAGCAGCGTCATCGCTTCCACGGAAGCCGTCGTCAAGTTGACCTGTGGGTACGCCTCATCCACCACCAGTCGGTAGCCAAAGTCCTTTCCTCCTTGTCCCCGCGTGTCAACGATACGAACGATAACTTCCTCGCCCATCCCTTTTACGATCAGAGTAGAGTCCATGTCGTTCCGCGACCGGTCATCATTTTCCAACGGAGTCGCCGAATTATCGGCAAAGAAAAGTGTGAGCTTGGAGTCCAACGGGGAACGCAGACGGCGGGCAAAGACGTCCACCCGCCACGATTTGTCTTTGGGAAGACGGAAACGATACCAGTCCTCCTCCTCCGTTTTTTCAATCCGCCCCTCCAGTGCAAAAGGCGGCTCCCGCAAGACCTGCGCTGCATCGCGAGTCCGATGCGCCAGCGCCTCGCGCGTACTAGGCTGGGAACTGGCCATAACGAAGACCGGCCCCGTGCCAGGACACTTTTCATCTTTGGGAAAAACGGTTTCCGGTTTGTCGAAAACCCAGCAGTTCCCATTCTTAGGGCCTAGCGGCGAGAAGTTGAACGTCTGTCGTTCGGGCAGTTTGAGCGTTTGGCGGATCACGCCGCGGATATCGCCCTGCATCTCAACCTCAAGCGCTTGGCCTGTCGTTCCGCCGAGTGGAAAGACGCTCGTAACCTGCGGATAGTCGCCGACATGCATCACATAGAGGCACTCGCCCCCCATGCCATATCGAGCATCGTTTTGGTGGGCGCCATTGAGCGCATCACGCAAGGCGATCGTGTAACGCCCGGTCTGCCCTGCCTCAAAGCTGAGCGCAGGGTCATGATAGTAGAGCTGCGAGGTGTCTTTTTCGTACAACAGGCTCCCGTCCGGCGCCCACACTTGGAGCATGGCATCCAGATCCGTGGGAGAAATGCGATACGCCAGCACCTCCAAACTACACCGCTGCCCCTGTGCCAGATCCACCGCATACCAGTCAGTCTCAGAGCCAATGATGTGCCCCCAGACTGTTCGGTCCATCGGAATAAGCTGCGCGGTCTCGCGCTTTGCCGTGGCCGCGGTCTCCGCAACAATCGGCAGTCGGTTGAGATGCAGCGTACGCGGATTGGAAATGCCAGTCCGCGTGCGTACATGGAGCGCCACATTTCCAAAGGGTAAATCGGCCGCAAACTCCAATTCCACGGAAACCTCGTCCTTTTCGGGTGTCTTGGCGGAAGCGGGGATGATTTTCCTTTCCCCGATCCTATGGACCCGTACTCCGGCGTCGCGACACATCACCTCCTCGATATCGCTGAATCGCACGCCACGGAGCACTACCTCTTGGCGCGTGCCCGCCTGCGCGCACGGGGGTTCAATGCCCAGAAAAATAGGTGAGCCTGTCTCCGCGCTGTGCGAGGGCGTGATCGCAACCAGCGCGGCCAAAACGCTCAGAGTTTGGAAGCAACCCTTCATGAAGATCCGAATCTTGGGCGCTAAGCGAGGATATCCTGCACCACTTTGCCGCCGTTAATGGCGATCGGACGTGTGCCCATGGCCATCAACCGCTTCTCCGGGGAGATACCCATAAGATGAAAAATAGTGGCGGCCAAATCTTCCGCCGCTACGGCGCCTTCCATCGGCTCCGCGCCTGTCGCATCCGAAACTCCATGCACAAAGCCACGCTTCACTCCGCCGCCCGCTAGCGCCACGCTGAAACACTTTGCCCAATGGTCGCGTCCGCCAGCACTGTTCATCTTTGGAGTGCGACCAAAGTCCGTCGACACCACAACCAACGTTTCATCAAGCATCCCGCTCGCTGCAAGGTCAGCAATGAGCGCTGCATAGGCCTGGTCAAACTTCGGCAACTGGTCCATCACGCCCTTCTTCAAATTCTGGTGATGATCCCAAGAACCATACGAGACTGTTACAAAACGCACTCCAGCAGAAACCAACCGCCGGGCCATCAACAGCCCCTGCCCCGCCAAATTCTGCCCGTAACTCTCGCGCACCGCACTCGACTCTGCCTTCAAATTAAAGGCTTCACGCGCCGCCGGTGATGCAATCATCGAATAGGCGTTCTGATAAAACTTGCCCATCGGTTCCACTGCACCGCTTCGAGCCAGATGCGCGTAGTGAGCGTCCACGACATCCTTCAAAGAACGCCGCGTGTCGAAGCGGGCGTTGTCTACAGCCGCGGGCAACGCAAGATCCTGCACCGTGAAGCCCGTTTGGCTCGGATCGCCGCCAACGCTGAATGCTCCAAAGGTCGGACTCAAATACCCCGTACCCGCCTGCGCAGGCGTAGACGGGATGCTCACAAAGGGCGGCAGATCTTTGTGACTCCCCAGCTCATGCGAAACAATGCTGCCCATGCTCGGATACATCACCGCAGGACTCGGCCGCCAGCCCGTTAGCATCGTCATTTGCCCGCGCTCATGCGCAGACTCCGTGTGCCAAACCCCGCGCAGCAAAGTGAGCTTGTCCGCCACCCCCGCCGTCTTGCTCAGCAGTTCACAAAGCTGCATCCCGGGCACCTTCGTACCAATCGCGCCAAACTCGCCGCGGTACTCCGCTGCAGCCTCCGGCTTCGGGTCCCACGATTCATGCTGGCCAAGCGCCCCGGGCAAAAAGATATGAATCACCGACTTCGCCTTAGCAATGGGCACTGCCGAACCGGACTCTGCCTGCAATGAAAGGCACTGCCCTAACGAAAGGCTCAGGCAACTGCCCACTCCCACGCGAAGGAGTTGGCGACGAGACATAGAGGGGGATGCTTTCATAAAAGGGCACGAGCTAAACGGTCTACTACCCGTGTGCCCCGGCCTTGCCGGTTCTCCAGCAGTCCTTGGAGCCCGAAAGGCTTCGTGGCCTCCCGCAGCACATTACGACTCACCCCGAGCTTCACTACCAGCGCCCGCTCTGCGGGTAACTTCACGTCCTGCCCAAGAGCAACCCTCAGCATCGTCGCTAATTGCTTAAACACTTTTTCCACCAATCTGGGTGGACAAAGAATGGATTCAAAAGGTGCGGCAGTCATTCCCTCCAAAGGCTAGGACTAGTCATGGATTATGTCAAGTCATCCAACCCCGGCGGCAGCCGAAGCTATCTCAGAGAGGCGCACCATCTGCTCCTCCTCAGTTCGACCCCCTTTTCGGCCGGACAATCTGGCTAAAATATTCCCAAACTCACTCCAAGGAACGCCAAAAAATCGCGTTTCATCTGCACTTCGGGTTAATTATAATGTGGCATTTGCACTGCGATTTTGGATGACTCAGACTCAGACCGTCTTCTAAGGGTTGCCCTCGGTTGTGCGCTGTACACTGTTCACACCCCCCTCCCATGGAGGACTGCCTCGTTAGTGAAACGCTTAGAATCTTCCCAACTGGGCAGGGAGGTTACCTGTTGCTTATTTAAACTCTGATTTCCAATGACAAACCTATCCCCCCTCTCGGCAATCGTCGCCAGAGCCTCCCAAAGCTACGGCTCCAGCATCGCCGCGGCTTTTGTCAACGCAGGGGCTCGCGTCTGGATCACCGGTCGCAACGCCTCACAACTCTAACGCCTCGCAAAACCATGCGTACTCTCCTCCTCCTCCTCGCCTTCGCGCCGCTCCTACACGCGGCAGAACACCTCATCCAGCCCGGCAGCAATCCCCAGGAGATCCTCGATCGCGCAGCCTCAGGCGACCGCCTCGTGTTCCAGCCCGGTCTCCACGAACACCAACCCGGCAAAAACCGTGCCCTTCTTTATGTGGACAAATCCGTCGAGATCGAACTGAAACACGGGGCAATACTCAAGCTCGCTGACCAAGCAACCAAGCTCGAGCCCACCCCCGAAATCACCACCGATCAGGATGCTGGCAAAAAACTCGACGACATGGAGGTCGGAGGCGCGTTCGACCTGAGCCGTCCCTCTATTTTTTCAATTGTTACGGACTCCGAAACCCCAGATGGAGACGCAGACACGTTTGCCTGGGGGGTCTTTCACAATACGGAAAACCCCGAGGGCAGCGCGCGCCTCACCGCCTCGGAAAGCAAGTTTGGAGAAACCCCACACAGGGGCGTACCCATCACCGGCGATTGGCAGGAGCTTGCCCACGGCGTCAAGATCCGCTTCGCGCACAAGTCTGGGCACAACAAAGGCAGCCGCTGGTTTGTTACCTACGATGGCCCCGAAGCCTACGGCATCCGAATCGGCCACGGTCGCCAGTCCGACTACATCGAAAACGTGCGCATCACCGGCAAAGGCACCATCGACATGAACGCAACGCACAACGTGCAGCCAGGCTTTCTTGTGAAGAACATTAACGCCTGTGTCCTCATTCACGGGCGGGTGCGCGGCGTGGTCGTCGAGGACATCACCATGACCGACACCAACCGCTCGGTCATGTGCTACGGCGAACACAGTGGCAAATTCCTGCCAGGCGGCGCTGTGACCCCAGGCACCTCTTTCGACGCAGAGGACATCACCATTCAGCGCACTCGCACGCTGAATCCCAACGGATCCGCCTTTCTGCTAGGTCACCCATCGTTCCGGGGCCTCCTGCGCAACGTGAAATGCAACCACAACTACATGGAGACCGCGGTCACCGCCATCGAACCAAACTTCAACCTCGATGGCTACGAGGTTCTTGGAAACGTGATCAAGAGCGGCGGTAACGCGATCCACTGCTGGCGCCACTCCAAGAATGGCGTCATCGCCGACAATCTCCGCATCCACGATAACACGGGCAGAGCGGTCGTGATCATGGGGGCACCGAAAGGCTGGGAACCCCCAGAGAAACCCGTTTTAAGAAACAACCGGAATCATCTCGCTGAAACTGCTCCCAAACCCTAGGTCGTAAGCGTTTTGGATGCTGTCCAATGGCAACGTCCCCTTTAGCCGCACGCCAGGAGTCCGTGACGTAACGATCCGGAAAAGATGGCCAAGAAATAGTCCATCTCCGAAGACAATCAAGTCAACGATTGCAAGCCACCCAACAACCTCACAGCAACGTTCACCTGGGAGGCACCGGCGCGGGCTTGGGAGGCGCGGGAGCGCCCGCTTGCGGCTTCGGCTTCGTGGATGCCATCTCATAAAAACCCACGGTCTGGTTGCCGCCGGCAGCCACCGCGAGTGTCCGTCCATCTGGACTCCACGCCACCCGTTCAGCCCGCTGCTCGGCTTGGCTCGCAATCCCATGCAACTCCTCCACGAGATGGCCATCATTGAGGTTCCAAACACGCACCGTCAGATCTTCCGAGGAACTCACAAGCAAAGGAAGTTTGGGATGCCATTCCACATCAGAAATAGGTGCGTCGTGCGCCCGAAACTCCCGCTCAACCGCAAGAGTTTTTCCATTGCGCAACCGCAACCGCATGTCGTTTCCTGCCTCGCATATTTGTCTTCCATCCGGAGAGATGCACAGCCCGTTGGCGTCCGGTGCATCCACCCGCAGCGTGCGCGCGCCCGTCTCTGCATCCCAGAGGACCATCGCACGCTCCACCGCATCCTCGGGCGCCCCCTCCCAATCCGCCTTTATAAGAACGATCTCCACAATCGTTTTTCCATCCACCCAATCCGAGGCTCCAGAAACGTTCTGCGGCACATCCAGACCCTCCCTATTCATTCTACACACCTCCTTCCCCGAAATGGTGTCATACACCCCTGCCCCTGTCCAAAGCCTCGAACCATCCGCGTTCAAGGCCCAATTCGGCGGTATAAAAGGGGGACTCCCCTTGAAGGTCTCTTCATAAGTGTTTCCTTTACGCCGATAGAATCGCACTTTTCCCGTTGCATGGGATTTCACAGCTACAACCGCACCATCCTTGCTCGCGACTAGTTTCCCTGCGTTCAACTCCGGACTCTTAAAAACGGCCAGAGGCTTTTTCAAATAATCAGTAAGTCGCGTGTCAAAAATTTCAACAGCGGACTCAGAACCATTTCCAGAAATCCGAGCCAACCGCCAAGGCTCCCCAAGGAAATCAAACCCGCGTGATTGTGACATCAAGGTAGTCACGGGTTTTGACGGCTGAAAGTTCCAAGCTCTCAGCTTTTTGCCGTTGACCACCGCCACGTCCCCCGTCTTGGGATGCACCACCAACCTCCAACCGCCCTTCATATTCCCAAGCAACGGCATCGACTTCACAAGCAACCCTGTATCCTGATGCCAATACTGCAACACCACACACCGGTCCGAGCGCTGGCCCAGCGTCACAATAATCCCCGAATCCGGCAGCGCTGCGATTGTATTCACTCCCTGCACACGGTTCTCAAAAATCAGCTTCCCAGTTGCCGTTTCATAGCGACGTAAAAACCTACCTGAAGGGTGAATACCCACAACACTCGTACAATCAACTTTCGCGACGAACGTCGAACTCAACTGGGCACTGGCACTCATTAAAAACGGTCCCCAAACACCAGGCCTCGCGAGCGTTCGCTGCAAAGCCCCAGTTTTCGCATCCAAAATCAGGATCCCGTTGCGCTCTGTTCCGGTGCGCTCCGAATACATGTGCACCGCTTCCCCTTTTTCACTGATTTCTGCCCATACCCCAAACTCGTTGGCACGCTCCCATTGCACCGCGTTTTGAAAATTCCGCATTTCTACATGCCACACTTCCTCAGACTGCGTCTTGTAAACGCACAAAAGCGAAGCCCCGTCCGCGCTGAAGGTTAACTGCATTACCCTCACCGGCGGCAATTTGAGCTCTGCAATTTTCTTCCCTCCAGCGAGTTGTACGACCTCTATCAAGGACGCCTTCACCACTCCCTTATCTTTTTGGTGCCGCAACACCGCTGCCTTCGAACCGTCCCGGGACAACGCCAAAACGTCGTTTAAATTCGTCGTATCGACCCTGCAAAGATCCTCTATCCCGCCCCCCTGCTTTTTCAAATCCAAGGTCCGCACCCACCCGTTGGCTTGCAGGGTCACTAGCACACCCGGCTTCTGTGGATGCTGTACCATGGCCGTCCAATGCGAATTGTCCTTTGCCTCTGCGCTCACCTCTGCGGACTCTAATTTCGCGTTCAGATACTCCCACTTCTGGTCCCGCAAATCCTTGGGCACCTCCGCAAGTCGGCGCTGCATTTCCTCACCATCCAAATCCCGCTCGGCCGCCTCCACCAACGCCAGGTTCGCTTCAGCTGCCTTGCCCCGCGCATTCTCTCGCTCCTTCGCTGCCTTTTTTGCGTTCTCCTCGGCAATGTACGCGTTTTCCGATGCCACACGCTCGCTCGCTATCAACTGCACGGTAAAAGCCGCCGCCCCTATCAAGATCAAAACCAGCAGCGCCGTTACCGACTTGTGCCTTTGCATCAACAACACAAGCTGGCGCAGCGCTCCCGCGTGCTCCGCTTGCGTGGCGCGGCCGCTCAGATAAGCGTCAATATCGGCAGCAAACTCCTCCACCGTCTGGTATCGCTTCTCCTTCTCCAGAGACATCGCCTTGCGCGTCACCGCTCGCAGCGCCTCCGGCACCTCCGCCCCCATCTCTTGAGGCTTCCCCGGTAACTTCTTCCCAGACTCCACCCAACTCCGCTTTGTGGTCATCGAGGTGATTTGTCCGGATTTCACCTTGCTCAGAAGCTCGTCCAGAGTGTCTGCCTCGACCGGTGGACGCAGGGTCAATATTGAATACAAAATTGCGCCCATAGAGTAGATGTCCGCACGCTCGTCGATTTCAATAAGCCGTCCTTCCGCCTGCTCCGGGGACATGTATTGGGGAGTCCCTACCACCTGCCCATCCAGCGTCAAACCAAAGTCCTCCGAAGCCCCACTCGCGGGCACCGCGACTGCCGCCCCATCAGCGGCCAACGGATCCTTCTCACCCATTTTCTTCGCCAACCCCCAGTCCATCACCAACACCTCGCCAAACTCTCCCACCATAACGTTCTCAGGCTTTAAATCCCGATGCAAAATACCCTTTGAATGGGCAAAGGCCATGGCATCACAGATCTTCCGAAACACGGTCAAAAGCCGCACCCGCGTGTAGGTCTTCTTCGCCCCCGCATCTCCATCGCGCAAATGCCGGATCACATCCTTCAGCGTCTGTCCCTTCACCAGCTTCATGCTGTAAAAAGGAAACCCATCCTCATCCTCCCCCATCGCGTGAATCGGAATAATGTTCGGATGCGGCAAATTCCCAAGCACCTCGGCCTCACGCGCAAACCGCGGATCTCCCCCGCTCGACACATTCGAAACCTTGACCGCAACCACCCGCTTTAATTGAGGGTCTTCCCCCGTGTAAATGCGGCCCATCCCCCCGCGCGCAATTTCTTTCCCCAAAGCGTACCGGACCTGCACGCTTGCGCTGCGCGGCCCCATCCCAAGAAGCATTTCCTCAGTGGGCTCGGCCGCCTCCGCCTGGGCCCCCCCCGGCGACGCACACATTGTAAAAATCATCCTGCCACTTTCCGCCTTATGGGCGTCAGGTGCTGCCTCCACGACCTTCACCCGCAACACCGCTGGCCCCATTTGTACCGTCGCCGGACACTCCACTTCCACCCGCCCACTGATATCATACCCGTTCACGAACGTCTTATGACCTCCCGTGAGATCCTCCACCTGAATCTTGGTTCCCTCCAGCATGAGAGACGCATGATGTAATTCCACCCCCTCCGCATCAATGACCACCTCGCAGGACGGGTCCCTGCCGATCATTAGTGATCCGCCTTCGAAGGTGAACGCATCGCTCGTTCCGCCGCATTGCAAGCTGAGTTCAAAACCGTTTTCCATGAATCCGAGTGCCCGAATCTAACGTTATAAAAAGTCCCGCGTCAGCATAAGAATCAATGACAAGTTAACGATGCGCCCGATTGCACGATCCAGAGACATTCCAACTTCTACGGAACTCTTTCTTGGCGGGGCGCAGATTTTAAAAAAAGAAGGATCGGTAAGATCGGTGCTTCCTGTCTGCCTATGGCCAATGAAAAGTACTCAAAATAAGATTTTCATGACTCAAATCGCTTTCTCTACCGTGCTGTTCCCAAGTCTTTTCGCATGGTTAACGGCCTCTGAAATCTCCCCTAGCCCCCCGCTTGGATGCTCCGATCACTGTCGCCGCGTTGGCGCAGAAATCTCTTAAATCTGCCAACTGCCCGAGGACGACCCAATGAAGCGCACCCTTCCTTTTATAACGACCCTGCTGATCCAATCAACGCTTCCGATTTACGGCGTAGATTTACCAACTCCAATAACACCCCATTCCTGTGAAAGTATCTATTCACCGCATCCCCATTTCCGATGGAAACGTGAGTCGGACGTAAAGATCGATGACATTCATCAAATCCAAATCGCACGCGATGAATCATTCGAGAGGTTGGTTTGTGACGATCGACTGGAAGTAGTTTCCCGCTTCGTCCCGGTCAACTCGCTGTCTCCAGCGAAGTATTGGTGGCGGGTCCGCCGCGGTGAAGGCGACTGGTCCCAGGCCGCCCCGTTTAAGGTGCAGGCTCCGGAACACGCGTTCGCAATTCACGCGGGCAGTGACGCCGAGACGGTGGCGCGTGTGTTACAGAATGCGGCAACGCACTGCCCGGCGCGAGTGGATTTCGAGCCGGGAGACTATAGACTCGCGGCGAAGGATGGAAAATCACTCGTGACCTTGGTGAAGGCGCACGATCTGATCATCGACGGGCACGGCGCACGGCTTACTCTTGCGGGCACGTTACTCGTTTTGAATGATTGCCAGCGAGTGACGCTGGCGCATTTCACAATCACGGCAGATCGCCCAGGACACACGCTTGTGCGCGTTGTGAAAAAAGACCCGGCAAACGAACAACTCATTGTGAAACCCGAGCCCGGTTACGACCCGGATGTCCCTCGCTATTTTGATATGACAGGGAGCGGCGGCAGCTTCCTCGGCTGCATGGATTCGAAATATCATGGAAGATACATCCCAGGTGGGGGAATCTCCGCTCGGACAGTCAAAATTCAGCCCGCAAAGGATGAACCCGAAACATTCGTATTCAGTCCGGTAAAGGCGGCAACGCTTGATCTCTTTCCGATCGGAGCCGTTGCAGTCGCGACATCCTATCATTGGCAGTGGATACAAATGAATCGCACCGAAGAGTGCACGTTCAACGACGTGACGGTGACGGATTTGCCCGGAGCATTCTGTGGCGGAAGCAACAACTCCGCGCGAAGCTATCTCGCCTGCAAAGTGAAGCCTCGCACCCCGCAGGACTACTTCGGAGGGCACGCGGCAACGGGCAGCGGCCGTATTGGTGAATGGATCGAGGGATGCCAGTTTGAATGTCTTCCGGATGACGGTCCGGCGGAACAATCTTTCCGTCAGACGATTAAGGGTGTTTATGAAATGGACACCGTTGTTCTAAGCGGCACCGCTATACGAGAAGGCGATCGCGTCGCGCTAGTCAACGGGAGGACCGGGCGCGGCGTCTCTACGTTGGCCCGTTCCGTGAAAGCTGGAAGCGTCCAGCTCGACCGTCCGTTCGGAGAACTCGCCGCCGCCATCGGCTACGACCCATCTGGCGACTTGAAAAATGTGTTCCTGTACTGCGACGCGCCGAGCAATGAAGACTTCGTGTATCGTCGTAACCGCACTGTCGGGGGCCGCGCACATGGCGTGAAGTTCAACGGAACTCGTGCGTGGATTGCCGACAACCACTTTGAAAACATCAACGGCAACGCGGTTCTCGCCGGCTACACCTCAGAGGTCTCAGGGCACGGCGCGAGGGACGTCGTTGTCAGCGGAAACTCCATCGTCCGATGTGGCTGGACGCCTATCAACGTATGGTCCACGTCCGGCCTCGGCGGCAACATCAGGATTCGCAACAATCGAATCACCGAGACCAGAGACGCGGCGATTGCGATCAAAGGCTGCGATGGCGTGAGCATTTCGGGCAATACATTCCTCTCTTCAACTCCGCCAGCACAAGGAGCGTGGATAACCGCGGAGAAGACAAGGAACGTCGTCACCTCCGGAAACACTTACCCGGGCGATGTACCGGAACTGAAAACAGCGAGTCCCTCAAAGTAGCCCGAGACAACAAACAAAAAGGCACTGCCCCTCAACGATATTCTATTGGGATCGCTGTCCCCATTACTTACTCCTGAAATTCTAGCGTTATCTCACGCTAAAACTTACATAGACAGATTTTGATGCCAATCAGTTTGTGCACGAGTACCTGAACTACTGGCTGAGCAAAGGCGGCCGTGTTCATACTTACAGCTTCTGGGTCGCGGATTCCGTCCTCTCATGGTGCAATGCAAAGGGTGTATTCGCGCCCGGAAGATCCTGGATTGCTGGGAATGCTAGTAAAAAAACCACCCTCCCGTCATCCCCGTATTTACAAGCAAAAAAATTTACACGCCTCTCCACATCAAGCTTTTGAATAAGATTTATCGGCCTGCCCGTGTAGAGAAAACCAGAGGCCCTTCGTATGCAATATAGAACCTATGCTTTCCCCAGAACATGTCGCAGCGAGCCTGTTTGCGCAACGCAACTCCATCGTTGCGTTTGTTACCACCGTTGCACGGAACTTTCACCTTGCTGAGGACCTCTTTCAGGAGGTCTGCATCAAGGCTATTGGGCGCGCTGCCGAATTTGAAAGCGAGGTACACCTTCTACACTGGACGCGCTTGAGCGCGCGCAACCGGGCTATTGATACCATCCGACGCACCCAAGGCGAATACCACGGTCTCAGCCCCGAGACCCTCGACATCCTCGCCGCTGACTGGCCCGAATCCCCTTCCCGGGACCTCGCCTTGGAAGCCTTGGAACGCTGCCTGCGCAAGATCACCCCAAACAACCGCAAATTACTGCGCATGCGTTACTTTGAGGAGCACTCTTGCTCCGAAGTCGCCCAACGCATGCAGCGCAAAATCGAAAGTGTCTACCAGGCCCTTTCGCGTATCCACAAAACCCTTGGCGACTGCATGCGCGCTCAAAATCTGAAGGAGGCTCAATAGCCATGCATTCCGCAGCCCCCGATCCAGATTTGGCTTTTCTCGAACGCATCCTTCGTTTTCAGGAAGGCAGCCTGAGCGAGACCGCCCTGCCTGATTTCGAGCATGAAATCAGCACGAATCCCCACAAGCGACGCCTCTTCATTGAGGCGCAGCAACGTTCCCTAGCGATTCGAAACCAGTTCCTTGCCGAAGAACACCAACCAATCCCCACTCACCGCACTTTCTGGATTTGGCGATCCCTCTTTTCCAGCCCCATCTGGGCAATTGCAGCGGGACTCGTTATTGGCTTCTTCAGCGCCACTCTCATTTCCAAAGAGACCGTCAACTCCCAAAGCAAACCCCTACTGAGCGCCAAACTAGCCATGCTCGACCACGGTGCTCCACCTCCCATAGGCGTGCCGCACGCACCTGGAATATGGAGCGGCGATTACACCGAGGTTGTCTCTGCACGGGACGGCATCACCCCGTACTCCGGCTCGCGAATGCTCCAAATCCAACGCGCCGACCACGAAGGAAAGATCCATCCCGAGGGCAGCCGGATCGGCAACGTCTGGTATCTGGTGGACCTGCGTTCCTTCCGCAGCCAGTCGGCCACGCAGTCTTTGGAGCTCCACGCCTCTTTTCGCTTCAACTCCACCGCAAACTCAGCTCCCGAAACCCACGATTGCTCCATCACGATCCAAGCGGTGACCTCTGATTTTGTGCTCAGCGGCCTCCTCCAAAATGGCGCGGCTCTTCTAAATCAAAATCTGGCGGCCTCCTCCCGTAGGAGCCTTAAAATCGATTCGGACCCGCTCACGTGGGAGAAGCTCTCCACCGAGCTGCGCTTGCCTCCAAACGCCGAATTTGCACTCGTGAGTTTCAATCTCGCCGCCTCCAAACCCACGGATCCCAAGGAGATCATTCATTTCGAGGGCAAGTACATGGACGAACTCCAAATCACCCTCGTTCGCCGCTGATTTGAGCCCTCCACGGTTTCACCTCTCCCACACCTTCCCCCGTCCTCATGCGCCGTTTCCTCCAAACCGCACTGCCACACGCCCTTCTCTCCCTCGCGCTCTGCCTCCCTTCCGTGGCCTGCGCAGCGGCTCTCTCCCCCCAACCCAGCCTTGAGCCACGCCACCTTGGCCTCCTCAAAGAGCACTGCGCTGAGTGTCATAACGACCGAAAACAAAAGGGCCACTTCCGTGTCGACACCCTCCCCGCCCAGATCCTCACTCCCGAAGACGCCGATCGCTGGCAGAAAGTTCTCGCACAACTCAACTCCGGCGAGATGCCTCCGGAGGGCGAAAAACCGCTCCCCGACCAATCCAAGACCGACCTCCTCGAGGACCTTTCCAACGCGATGGTCACCGCCCGCAAGACCCTCGCGGACCGCCACGGCGCCATCCCCATGCGGCGTCTCAACCGGCGCGAGTACGCCAACACCCTGCGCGATCTCCTCGGAGTCAAAGCCAACGTCAGCAAGCTCCCCACAGACACCGTCTCCGGCCATTTCGACACATCAGGGGCCGCTCTCTTCATGTCGCAAAACCAGTTCGAACAGTACCGCTCCGTCAGCCGCGAAGCCCTGGACGAAGCCTTCGAACTCCAAGCCGCCGCGCCTTTTGCCGGCACCTTCCGCTTCGAGGCGGAAGACGCGAGTAAAAAAATCAAGGAGGAGACCGAGCTCGCCAAGAAACGCAAAGAAGCCAGCGTCAAATGGGCTGCCGCCGTGGACGCCGCCGCCGCACAGCCCGAAAACGCCGAGATCACCGCCAAAATCCGCGCTGCAGAGAAGACGGTCCGCCTCTTCCGAGCGCGCTGGGATGAGATTCCGAGCGCCCCGTCACCCAAGGAATTTCTGGAGTTTCCTACAGGCGTTTCCCTTCCTGTGGATATGGGCTTGCTAACTGACCGCTGGCTCAATCCTTACATCCTGCCTGCTCAGGAACATTACGTGAGTCAGCCTGCGCTGGATCGCGGCGCCTACCTCGGGACTTGGGTGCAGGAACTCAACTCCTCGCTTTCCTTGACGGTCCCTCATGGCTGGCCGCCGGGTGAATACCGCGTCCGCGTCCGTGTAGGAGCCACGCCACACGCCACGCCAGAGCGCCGCTTTCTGGAATTCGGCACCAACGTGCGCAACGGCAAGGTGCTTAGCACCTATGAGGTCACGGGGACCATGGAGGAACCGCAAATCATCGAAATCCCCTTGAGCCTCGCTCGAAACCAAAGCACCACCACAGATGGACAATTTTGGGTCCGCGAACGAGGCAGGGGCTTTGGGATTGCCCCGCTCTTCAATCCGGTCGCACAGAGCATTTTTGGCAGGGAAAAGGGACAGAACGGACACGGCCCCGAATACGCTCTGTGGGTCGATTGGATGGAAATCGAGCGCATTCCGGAAACCAAAACCACGCTCCCTCCGGGATTTGCCGCGCTCGGCATTCCCCACGGTCTCGCCCCGGTCACTCCGCAGGGAAAACGTCCCCCCCGGGGCGACGAACTACCATGCACCCTCGCTCCGGGAGAATTGCATTCAGCCCTTGAGCGCTTCGCCACAGTCGCCTTCCGCGGCGTCCCGCCTGCCGGCAGGTACGTGGATCGATTGGAGGCCTTCTACCAAAACGCCCGGAGCGAGGGCGAAACCCACACCGCCGCTCTCAAGGACACTCTCTCCATCGTCCTCTCCTCTCCCATGTTCCTCTACTTGGCGGAACCCAATCCTAGCCCCCAACCCAAGTCCCTCTCCGGCGATGAACTCGCCACACGCCTCTCCTACTTCCTCTGGGGCGCACCACCCGATGCCGTCCTCCAGCAACTGGGCCACAGCCGTGCCCTACTCCAACCAGACGCCCTCCGCGCTCAAACAGAACGTCTCCTCAACGACCCACGCACCAACGATTTCCTCAAACCGTTCCTCGATCAGTGGCTCTCCCTCGACCGTCTCGATTTCTTTGAGTTCAACCCACGCCTCCACCCCAAGTTTGACGCCTCGGTCAAAATCGCCGCCCGCGACGAAATCTACGAATCCTTCGCCTATCTTCTCCAGCAAAACGGCAGCCTCCGCCACCTCCTCAAGGCCGACTATGTCCTCGCCAACAAGGTTCTCGCCGACTTCTACGACCTTCCCGACGTCCACGGCGATTACTTCCAAAAAATCCAGCTCCCCCCGGATTCCCCGCGTGGGGGGCTGATGGGCATGGCCGCCGTCCTCGCCATGGGCAGCAACGGCGAGAAGACAAATCCCGTCGAACGCGGCGCATGGGTCCTGCGCAAACTCCTCAACACCCCGCCTCCGCCACCTCCCGCCAATATTCCCCAGCTCGCTCGTCTCGCAGGCAAACTCCTCACCACCCGCGAGCGTTCCCAGGCACATCAGGAGTTCCCCCAGTGCGCCAGCTGCCACCGCAAAATCGATCCCATCGGCTTCGGTCTCGAAAACTTCGACGCCGCAGGTCTCTGGCGCACCGAGGACACTTTTCAAGTCCTCGACGACAAGGGCAAGCCCGTCCCAAACGCCAAGAAAACCTGGAAAATCGATCCCGCAGGAGCGCTTCACAACGGGCCAGCTTTCGCCGACTACTTCGCCCTCCGCGATCACATCGCCTCTCAGACCAAGCCCTTCGCTCGCGGCTTCGCCACCGGCCTTCTGGAATACAGTCTCGGGCGCTCCTGCGGCTTCAGCGACGAGCCTCTCCTCGACGAAATCCTCCAGCAGGCCGAGTCCCGCGACTTCGGGATACGTGAATTCATCCACGCCCTCGTGAGCAGCCAAGCCTTCCACCGCAAGTGACCGCCTCCGTCTATGCAACCCGGCATGAACACACGCCGCCATTTCCTGCGCTCTTCATCCGCGCTCATCGCGCTGCCTTTCCTCGAGTCCCTCGGCTTCCGCCGTTTTGCCTCCGCAGCCCCCATCGCCCCACCGCCCAAACGCCTCCTGTTCCTTGGTTTCGGCTGGGGCGTCACAGAGGAGATTTGGTACCCGGACATTCGCACTCCGGGTGACGCCTACACACTCCCGGAAGCTCTCCAACCGCTCGCCGCTCACAAAAACGATTTCTCCATCCTCCAGGGCCTCTGGAATCGGAACTCGGATGAAGGTCACGATGGCAGCAGCCGCTGGCTCACCGGAGCCGACCGCCACGCCATGGGCCTCACCGCCTTTAACTCCATTTCCGCCGACCAAGTCGCCGCCGGCCAACTCGGTCTGGAGACCCGCTTTAACTCGCTTCAAATTAACCCCAATCAAACGGAGCGCGAAATCAGCGGCGACGGACACGGCGGGTCTATGGCATGGGATCCGAGCGGCAAGCCCCTCGGCGGCGAGTTCGGTCCTGTAGCCCTGTTCAAACGCCTTTTCGCGCAGGACAACACGCCCCTGGAAAAACAACAGGCCATGCTCGCTAAAGGCCAAAGCGTACTCGACACCGTTCTCGAAAATGCGCGCCAGCTCCAGGGCCAGCTCGGCAAGGACGACAACGAAAAACTGGGCGAATACTTCGAGAGCATCCGCAATATCGAGACCCGCCTGGGAAAAGAAAAAAACTGGCTGGGAAAACAGCCCCCCAAGGCTCCCGTCGCCGAGCCAGAGGCTAGTCTGCTGGGGTTCGAGGAAATCAAAATGACCTACGCCCTCATGGTCGCCGCGATGCAAACCGACAGCACCCGCGTGATGACCTACCGCCAGCCCGTAGAAACCTTGCTCAGAAGCATCGGCGTCAAAGTGACCGGACACGGGATCAGCCATTACATCGCCTCCAAAGGAGAACACCTCGATGGTTCCCAACGCCGCGACCAGGCGCAGAGCCAGCTGCTCGCCCACCTTCTGGCTCGACTCAAGTCCACCAAGGAAGCCGATGGGACGTCGCTGTTCGACCACTGCACCGTCGTGTACGGCAGCAACATCCGCACAGGCCATCTCCTCGACAACAGTCCCACCCTCGTCAGCGGACGCGGCGCGGGCATCCAGCTCGGGAAAAACCTCGTACTCCCCAAAAATACCCCGCTCTGTAACCTCTGGCTCACCCTCCTCCAGCGTAGCGGGGTCAAGGTCGACAAACACGGCGACAGCACCGGCCCCTCGAATCCATCCTCGCCTGAACGCTCTCCCCTTCTTAACTCTCATGAACCGCTCCCTCTCTACGCATCTTCCCCCACTCTTTCTCCTCGCTATCGGAATTTCCTCCGCCTTCGCCGCTCCTGAAAATCCCGCGCCGGCCAATGGTAAGCCGATTCCTCTCACCGACCCCTCCCGTTTCGGCGCCCCGCAGGCCCAAGGCGAGGAGACCGCGGAAATGAAACAGCTCCAGCAAGCAGGAATCTACCAAGGGCAGCCCAACTCACTGACCTTCTTCCGCTGGAAAGGCGCCAATCCCCCCGTCCTCTTTCACCTCGGACTCTGGGGCCCTCAGACCACCAACCCCCACGCAGCGCTCCTCCCCTCCTTCCAAGAACTGGAGTCCCTCGAGATTCACGAAGCCAGTTTTGACGACTCGGCCGCACAGCACCTCGCAAAACTCCCCAAACTTCGCCGCCTGACCATCTCACCCGTCGACCGTTACCAGAAACCAGGCTTCACAAAGATGCAGTGGTCCTATCCCTGGCTGCCGCAGGTCGAAAACCGCCCGCAATTCACGGGAAAAGCCCTCGCGTCTCTCAGCGCACTTCCCCTCCTAGACTTCCTCGATCTGCGCGATGCTCGCGTGACTTCCTCCGAACTTGTCGCACTGGCCTCGTTTCCAAAACTCTCCGAGCTGGGTCTGCCCAATCCCATCGACGCAGAGGGTCTGCACTCTCTGCTATCCTGCAAGCATCTCAGCGCCATCATTCTGGGGAACCGCGAAGTCACCGCTTCTGAAATCGAGCTCCTGGCAAAACTGCCCTCGCTCAAACGCCTCACCCTCCGCAACGCCCGCCTCTCAAACGAAACCCTCGCGGCTCTCGCGAAACTCGAGAAAATCACGGCAATTACCATCTACGACTGCGGACTCACCGACGCCCACCTCGCCCATCTTGGCAAACCGCCGCAACTCACCCAACTCGAACTGGTCCGCAATGAAATCAAAGGCCCAGGTCTCGCGCACCTCGCATCTTTTTCGCTCCAAAAATTGGATCTGATGTTCAACAATCTATCCGACGCCTCCCTCCATCATCTCGAAGCCCTCCGCAGTCTCGAGCAACTTAGCATTGCCTACTGCACGGCCGTCACTGACGAGGGACTCCGGCTCGGAATTCTTCAGAAAATGACACATCTTCAACTCCTCGAACTCCGCGGCCTGACCAGCGTCACAGACGCCTCCCTCGAGTCACTCTCCCAATTTGGCCACCTCAAACAAATCGGTATCCGGGAAGACAAAATCAGCTGGGAAAGCGTCGACAAAATGCGCTCTGCCATGCCCAACACGCGTGTCTTCAAATAGCCTGTATCGCCTTTTCTGAAATTAAAAAGCGGCTCAGCTGCTCGCTGTAAGCCATTCCCCTCAACCCCAAAACAAACAGGCTGGAATCGGTTTCCAGAGAGGTGTCAGGAAGCCAAGGTTTTCAGCCTCACTCTCCTCTGGGCTCCCCGCTGATAAGTCTGTAGCATCACAGTTTCACGGGTTAACTCATCGACCCGTCATTCCCCAGCCCCTGTTCCCTTCCCATGAACTACAAAGATTTCCTCTGGTCGGTTTTTTTCCTGGTCCTGTCTCTTCCTGCAAACGCAACGCCCTGGCCCCAGTGGCGTGGGCCTCACGGTACGGGAATTACCTCGGAGGAAGACCTGCCCACTCACTGGTCCTCCGAAAAAAATGTTGTTTGGAAATGCGCCCTTCCCCAAAAAGGCAACAGCACTCCCATTGTTTGGGGCGACCGTGTATTTCTCACGCAGGCTCGGGGTCAGGAACGCATGCTGTGGTGCTTAAACGCCAAGGACGGAGGTCTCCTCTGGCAAACCAGCACGCTGGCCTCTCGCCCCGAACAATTTCATCCCACGAACACCCCCTGTGCCGCCTCACCTGTGACCGACGGCGAACGCGTAGTCGCCTATTTCGGCGCGGCTGGCTTGTTCGCATACGACCTCGCCGGCAATGAACTCTGGCGCGTTGATCTCGGGGATCTCGACCACCAGTGGGGTTACGCTGCGTCCCCCGTTTTGGACGACAAACACTGCTTCGTGCACTTCGGTCCAGGCTCCCGCCACTTTCTGGCAGCCTTCGATAAAAGAACAGGTGACAAACTCTGGCAGGTGGATTTTCCGAAAGTCCATCCGCAGGTGCGCACCGACGGCTTTGCAGGAAAGGAAGGAGAAATCGGTTCCTGGAGCACCCCCTTGCTCGTCCAAACCAAAACGCGGACCGAATTAGTCCTGAGCCTGCCGGGAAAACTTTCCGCCTTTGATCCCGAGACAGGCAAGGAGCTCTGGTTTTGCGAGGGTCTCAACCCCCTCCTGTACACCTCAGCCATGACTGGCGAGGGATTGGTAATCGGCTCCGGGGGATACGGAGGAAGCACCGTTGCGGTAGCCCCAGGCGGCGATGGAGATGTCACCCAAAAGCGCCTCTGGCAGAAGCTCCGCGACAAGCAGCGGATCGGGAGCGGCGTCATCAGCGGAGGCTTCCTGTACATTTTAAACAGCCCCGGAACAGCGCAATGCATTCAACTCGCAACCGGCGAAAGCGTCTGGGAGGAACGTCTCACGGGACCCAGAGGCCGCTCCGAAAGCTGGGCAAGCATGGTCCTCAGCGGAGATCGCATTTACGTCAACAACCAGGCAGGAGATGTTTTTATCCTCAAAGCCGCCCCCGACTTTCAACTGCTCGCCACCAACGCACTCGACGACGGTCTCATGAACGCCTCCGTCGTTCCAGCCGAGGGCAGGCTTTTTCTCCGCACCGAAAAACACCTCTGGTGCATCGGGCGTTAAACAAGGTCAGCGGCGCCACCGCGCAATTTAAAACTCAAACTGCTGATATGACTCCAGCACTTCTGTGCGGGTCCAGCGCCTGAACAAACCAGAACTATCGGCCGGATGAAACGGCAGGACATCCGAATAGCCTGGAACCACCACTTGCACCACGGGGAAACCTGCGTCTGGGTCCGAAAGGTCAACAACAATGCAGTCCTTCCCGAGCGTGTCGCAAATCGCACACACCTCTTGGATGTCCTCAAGACAGTCCTCCCGCAATTCGCCATACACCATGGGAACGATTTCGCCTTCTTTAAAGAAATCAGCATTCCGATAGGGGACAAACCCGAACATGAAAGAGGACATAAAATTATCGCAGTCCTCAGGTTGGCTTGGCAGCTTTCGAAAATCATAAGCGAGCAACGTTTCAATTTGAGATTCGAGATCCTTTGAACCCGGAATCAAGAACTCGTGCTTGCTCCTGCCTTGGGCGTATTCGGTAAACATCCGCAGTAACGCCTCACGCGTATCGAAGGACGTTCCTATTTTGAAAAAATGCCGGAACTGGTAACCCTCCGGAATGTTGTGGTCCAAAAAGTAAGCTCCGATGCAGGGAAGCACGCCGCCAAAACTGAGATCCTTTAGGACAACCTCGATTCCGTGGCCACGCAAAAACTCAATTTGCCGCTGCACCCAAGGCTCTGAAACTGTCGCAGCATCTATCGTCGGAACCACCATTCGATTCCGCAGCACCGCAATTTGAGCGCGCCGTTCCAAAACCTCCAAGCCCGCATGCAGAATCGCTTCCTCGATATTGTTTCCGGTTGCCTTCCCATTGGGACCACTGATCAACCGGACATATTCTAGCGGCACCTTCACCGTCCTCTCATGAATCAACGAATAACCATTCACCCAATGACAGGCTTCTTCAAGCGCACGAATCCGGTCTAACACGGGCGGAGTCGCGGAAGCAACATGGCCAAGGAGCGACGCGAACGAAACTGCCTCACACACCGCTTCCTCGCTCGCCACCATGTAACCGGGGAGCTCCTCTGTCGCCCGCGCAAGCAGCCATTCGGCCCCCTCCGCAAGCGCTCCAGCCCGGCTGCTCTCCGCCGTCACGCCCTTCCCCATCGACCGGAACTCAAGCCCTTCAATAAACATCGCCGACCAATGCAGTTCGTCCGAAACAATCTCCTCGTGTAACCAGTAGTCATATCTGGGGCGGATAATCGCTTCCAAGCGCGCAATGGTTTGCGCCGGATCGACACACCGGTCATGCGCCATTTTTTTTCGAGACTGTAATTTCATCTTAACAGATTTCTATGAATCACCTCTGCCATTGAATGGCCTTCGGCAACACATTGTCCAACAGAGCGTCCACCATTCACCATGGCCCCCGCCATATAAACTCGGCTCTCCTTGTTCGCCCCTTCCGGCAGGAGATTTTCCGCCAGCTCCAACCCCATCGCCTCTACAACAAGGTCCACTTCGAGGGTCATCTCCAAACCGAATTCCGCGTGTCGCAATTGGACCCCAAGAAGTCTTCCAGAACCGTCACGCGCGTAACCAAGAGGCTGCCAGCCCATCATCGCGTTCACCCCGGGGCTTGCAAACCAGCTCTCCGCCATGTGCCAGTGCATTTCCGATCGCGGCCCGCCAAAGATTACATAAATCTCGACGCCGCCCCGCGCTGTAAGAAACCGGCAGGCATCCATCGCGCTATCCCCCCCCGCGAGTACCGCCACCCGCCGGGGAATGACTCCCAACCCATTTTCAAGAAGCTCCAACGCACCCATCACTCCCTCCCCTCCCCCCAGCGAACGCTCCTTCCATAACCCCACAGAAACCAAAACCGCGTCGTATTCAGAAAGAAGAGCTGACACAAAAACGTTGCAGCCCAGGGTTTCACCAAACACAACACTCAACCTTCCCGCAGTGATCGCGGGGCGTAATAGCGCCTCAATCTCGGCACTCGGATCTGCCATCGCTCGGCGGATGGAAAGAAGACGGGCAGGAACACCTCCAAGACGCGTTGCCGCTTCACTAATGCGCACGTGATGCCCCAATTCGACAAGGCGCACCGCGGCAGCGATCCCCGTGGGTCCTCCTCCAACGACCACCACACTTTTACCAGTGCTCGCCGGCGGAACACAAACCCCAGTCTGCCCTCGCTCCCGGGCGCGCCACGCGATTGCATATCGCAGATCGTTAATCGGCACCGATTCTCCGGTCAATGCTCTCTCAATGCAGGCCCCCTCTTCCTCAAGCCACGCGGGGCCTGTGAGTGAAACCATTTCAGGAAGCGGATTTCCAGCTCTGAGCATTTCATAGGCAACCTGCTCCTTCCCTTCACGAAATGCCTTTATAAACGATGGAATATCCGTCCGCGTCGGGGATTTTGCCTGGCACGGCGCGGCCTCACACAGATGACAACGCCCTGCACCCGAGGCCAGTCGATCCCCCTCAAGACTTCGCATCCCGCGGAAAACGGCTCCGTACGTCTCCGCGTCGCGAAGCACGCAACCCACGGCCCTGCCGGCCCGTTCCAATTCAGAACAGGCGAAACAAACCATACAGGTCGAACCCGCATCCAACAGCTCCCCGCTAACCACCCGGGCAGGTAAATCAGGACATGCCAAGGCGGACCGACCAAATCCTACAAGATCCATCGACCCGCCCATCAAAGCACCGGCGGCGACCTGCGGCGCAAATTGTCGCAACCAACTTAGCCCGCTTCCAATCAGCGGGAGGTTCGGAAAACTGGCGCGCAAAGCCCGCACGAGCGCCAGTTGCCTGGCCAATGTCATCAGCGGATGCTCGTCTGGATTTTCGTAATCTAATTTCGCCTGCTCACCCCGCTTTCCTCCCATTAACACCGGACTCGCCGAAGTCACATTTAGCAACTGCAGCCCGCTTTCAACCAACCGCCGCACATACGCCGTCGGCGCGGATAAATCATATTTCCGAAAATCGCCCGAAGAGACACCGAACCCGCCGCGAAATCCCTCGTAGGCGCAAAGCCGCGTGGCGAGCAAAAGTTCGGGGACGGCCTCACGAACCCGTGCGAGGGTTTCGGGCAGACTCTCGCGCTCGCCCTGAATATCCACGCCATCAAACCCAGCATCCCTCGCAAGCTTCGCAGCAGACACCAACGCCTCCGGTTGCGCCGAAGCGAGCTGAAGCACCACCACAGGAGGCCTCGGCGCCGCATCGCAAATTTCGCCGAGCAGAGAAGCAAATTGAGAAACGCTCGAAGCAGACAAACACAGACGCCCTTGTCTCTCTGCCTCAAGCGCGACAGTGCGTTCGACCCAGATCAAGCCAAAAGCTCCTCTCGCGTAAGTGACGTAACGACGACGCGTGAGCGAGCTCGGCACCCCTCCTTCCAGCGCATCACCTCCCGCTATCGGCTGCGCGCAAAAACGGTTAGGAACGAACGTGCCTCCAACGGTGAGCGATCGGGCAAGCGGTGAAATGTCCTCCTCAAATGGAATCTCCAAACCAAGTCTCGCTATCTCCGAACGCAAACCGTCCGCGGACTTAATATAGAAGGGTTGGTAATCCGGAATCTCCATGTCATTGATCGCCTGCTGCTGCCTTGCCGACACAAGCGAGATAGATTGCAAATTCATCCCTTCCGTCCAACCCCAGCAACTGATCCACCCGGGGCTGATGGTAGGACAGAAGTGCGCAGACCCCGATGCGGCAGGACTCCGCAGCGAGGTACAAGTTTTCGCACACATGCCCCGCCTCCATCGCGATCATCCGGTGCGCGAGGTAGGCGTACTTCCATTCGGTGCGATAAGGCGTTGCTGACCAAATAAAAATCACCGCAGCCCCTTTTGCTGAGGCGCTTTCATAACACGCAGCTCCTATATCTGCCAAAAGCCCTTCGTCCTCGCGAACCACTAAAAGTGCATGTTCTGCTGGAAGGTAGCGATAGAGGCCTTTAGGAATTCCTTCAACCCTTTGAATGCAGAGATAGGTTTCCAGCGGGTAGCGCCCCCCGGCAGAAGGCGCTGCACGGTGCTGTCGCAGAATTCTCCCATCGTCATCCTTTTCTATCCCTGTGACCCCCTGCGTTGCCCATAAAAGATAGCCAAGTTCTTCCAACGAAATCGGAGCCTCCGAAAACTGCCGCGCGCTTCTGCGTGCTGCGATCGCCTCCCGAACAGGCATTTCGCCAAGGCTGCTGAGACCTGGAGCTTGTAGTGTAATTCGCTTCGCTTCCTGAGGCGCCTCTTTTTGCAAAACGGGCTCCTGCTTCCCGCTACCAACCTCGCTCGCGGAACGCCAATCGCCCGGATAGCCCTTGAGCATCACGCGCAACTGCTCCATCGGAATCTCATTTAATTCACGAACCCTTTCCGATGCCTTCCCTCGCGTCTTTGAATCGCAGGCACCGATGCCCATTCCGAAAAACAGTCCCACCACCAATCCAGACCGGACCCGGTTCATAGAGCACCGTTTAGCGCCTTGTAATATTCAGCAACCTTGCCCCGGTATTTCGGTGGAGCGTGGTCCGGACCACTTTCAATCATTCCGTTCAGAGCGCCCGTTGCACCCTTCGCCTCCATTGCTCCCGAGGGTGCGGCAGAAAGGTTTGTCGTCGCACGGCTCAACGAAGAAATCGCCATGTTACGAAATTCCCGCATCTGTTCAATATTCCCCTTCGCCACCGCATCGGAGGCCTGCTTCAACTCATGCGCAGCGGACTTTAGCGAATCCACACGCACATTCTTCATCGACGCCTTCGCGTAAAGAGCATCGGCTTGGCGCGCCATCAGTGCAGCCATTCCTTCGTTGGAACCTGCTTCCATGGAATCCACGCGCTCTGCCCCCCCGCCCATGCCCATAGAATCTGCCTTGCCTGTCCCAAGCTTCCCTCCGCCAGTTGCCTTCGTGTCGGCCTCACCGGCAAGGTCCACTTTGCCACTCTGCATCGGCTCCTCTGTTCGACGCGCTTCAATGTTCTTATCCCCCTCGCCAATGGTGCCCGAACCCGCTGCCGTCTCACCCACAGACATCCCCTGCCGGCCGACATTCGATCTGCCGTCCTGTTCCTTATGGTCGGGCGTCTGGTTGCCGCTCTTTCCCTGAGCTGCAAACGATGAAATGTCCCCTTCGGCCACTTCGCCACCCGGGGTGACATCAGGCATCGCATGATTGGTGGCACTGTCATTGGCCTCCTCCGCCATTTTTTTGTCCTCTTTAAGAAGATCACTCAAAAGATCCTGAGCAGCGGCGGCGAGCTCAGCGAGCGCGATGCCCGATTCCGGCATTTCGGCCTTGTCATGGGCCTCCGTGGTCACCTTCAGCTCATCAGGCTTTTCCGCCAGCCAGATTTCCATGGCATCCAGGCGCTTCTTTGCCTCACCCATCTGGGCGAGGAGCGCGTCCTCCTTGGCAAAGCCCGCCTCCTTGACCTGATCCGCCCCGTCCTGCTCGGATCCTTTTTCCTGCTCAATTTCCTGAAACACTGAAAAAACATCCTCAACGAGGTCGTTGGCGACATTCAACTCCGTGAAAATATGCAAGTCGTTGGGAATCTCAAGCAGCGCCTCTTTGATGTTTGCCTTTAACGCTGCAACCTCTTCCTCCATCTCGTCCATCTTCTGGTCATCCTTGTTCTTCTGGCCCTTCACCTGCTCCATCGCTTCCTTCACTTTTTCGTTGAGCGCTTCAAGCTTCTCGATCTTGTCCTTGGCTTGCTTCACGGCCTCCGTCAAAAGCTCTCGCTTCTCCACTTCCTCCTGCAGCTTGATTTGATCGAACATCGCCTGCAAAACCTTCAACCCACTAACCACACGCTCCTCCAAGGGAACCGCGTCGCCGCTCTGATTCTGTTCAAGTCGCTCAGCGGCGATTACCATGTCACTGCGAATCTTAAGTTCATTGGCTTTTGCCACCATACGTTCGATCGTGCCAGCGAGCGCAGCATCGGTTTGTATGGCTTGCGCGGCCTCTTCCTTGCACGCAGCAAGAAAGCTGGCCATTTCCGCTCCGATTTTGTCCTGCATGTCAACCAGCGGCTTGCCCACCTTTGCTTTGCTTTCAACAACGCTCAGGGTCTGCTTGAGCGCCGTATTCTGGTTGCGCAGAAGAGATTCTAGCAACGTGCTAAGGCCTCCTACACTCCGCTCAATTTTGGCCCCGTCTTGCGCTGCAACTGCCGACGTCAAGTGTTTCAAAATTGTCGTCTCCAACACGACGGCTTCCGCAGCCAGCGTCCCCTTCTTCCTTTCATCAGCCGCTGGAACAGACTGCAGAGCGTCCACCACGAGTACCATCTCGTTTACATAAAGCTTTTGCACAGCCCCGCTGAGGTTCCCGAGCGGTTTAAGCGGATTGGCCAAGAGATCGTGCACAATGCTGCGAATCTCCGTCTGCACTTCCGCCGCGCCCTTCCACTTTCCCTCCTGCGTCGACTTGAGCGCTTCCTTGTAGCGCGTGGTGTCCGCTAAATTTTTTTTCTGCAACTCGATGGCTTTTTCAATATTCGTCCGGGCTTCTTTGTCGAGCGCTTCCTGTTGCTTTGCCGCCTCAGCCGCAAGCGGGACGTTGAAAACCACATTCGCCGAGACCGATCGATTAGGGCTGCGCGGCTTGTTATCGAAGGCGATAAGACGATAGGCCACATCAGTTCCACCCGAGGGAGCAGTTTCACTGCGCCAAACCTGCCGGAACTCCCGAAGTCCGTCCACCTTCCAACGCTTCAACTCCGTTCCGGAATCTTCGGGAGTCGCATCCAACTTCACTTCCTCCAATACGACCGCCGAAATTCCAAAGTCGTCGGCCACACGAAATTCAATCTGCGGCCGTTCCCCGCGGGGAAGCGTTGCGCGGCTCCCAGGCGAAACAATTTCAATGCCCGCGGCCTTGTCCGGTTCCACCGCGAACGGAATGGTCTCCTCAAATGCGAGAGACGAAGTGTCCTCGCCACGCAGAGCGAAAGACGAACCGGCGGTGATCAACAAACTAGCCGTCCATACATTCGGATTGTCGCCGACCATCGAAAACTGAATTGGCTCTTTGGATACCCCGCCCGTTTTGACGCCGGCAAGAGGCACGTTGGCTGTAGTGGTAAGACGCACCGCCGAACCTTCCGGGATCAACAACCGGCCTTCACGTGCATCAATCGTGCGCACGGGAATCCTCATGTAAGAGGGAGGAACAACCACAATCGAAATCCCCGTAAAAGCGGGCGGAGGCCGCGTGCCAATGACGAACCACTCAGACCCCTGCGCGTCTCCGGCCCTGAAACGATAGCGAAAGCCAGTGGTGACTTTGGGCAGCCTGTAGCTGAAATCCTGCGCTTCCCCACCTCGCACATAACCAATGGAATACACGCTTTTGATTGAGTCGTTGGGTTCAATTTCCACGCGCACCTCGTGCCCTTCAAAACCCTTCACCGTGCAATTGAGCGAGAGCGCATCGCCCTGGACCACCGTCGAATGACCGGGTTCTACCTTTAAAATTCTCGTTAGACTCGGCGGGGCCATCGTCGTGAAAGGATTCACCGTTCGCCAAAGCGCCACGGACCACGCTTGACCAAAAACAAAGAGGGGCAAAAGAAGCAGCACCGAGGCCATTGCAGCAGCCATCCAATTGCGACGGTGTTTTGCTCGATCTCGCATTTTCCGCGGGTCGAGGTTCTGAAAAGCCGGCACACCAGCCTTCACATAAGCGACTTTAAACGGATCTCCCTCCGGGTTGCGCGAAAGCTGCAGATAATTGATCAGACGATTGTCAAGCTGCGGGAATGCCTTTTCCAGCGTCGCAGCCACGCTCTCGAGCGTAAAGACCGTCCTTAAAGCACTGCGCACCACCCAAAGCGTGGCCCCGATAAGCCCTAGCAAAACAAACCACGTTGCGATCCGCGCCGAGCGCTCCATGCGCAGCCAAACGTCGAGCAATCCTAGGGCCCACACCCAACCACCAATCACCGCCAATCCAAGCGAAAGCTGAAGCTCCGCGCGCCAGAGATTGAGGCTCCGGCCGATCTGTTCGAGTTTGGCTACGTATTGGGAGGACATAACGAATACCTTGCTTAAAAATTCATTGCCGGATCTGCCGTTTTCACGATGTTTACGTTGTCGACACAACCAGGCTTCGCCATCCAAATATACACCGTGAGGTAACGTACTTTCTTCAAATGGTCGATTGCCTGCTGCGAGAGCGTCACCCCCGGAAGCTCCAACTTCTCCTGCTTCCATTCAGCGCTGGACCCGACAGCTGCCTTGCTCTGATAAATCATCCGAAGCTCCCCAAGATCGGGACTCTCATGCGGACGCACTCCTGGCGCAAACTGATATCCTGCAAAGTAAATCCGGTAGCCCCCACCCTTGATGTCCAACGTGCAGGTGTACTTGAACCCACGCTCGAGTACGAAACTTCGACACTCCATCTTCACTCCCGCATCGCCGGCAGAACCAAACTGCACGACATTTTTACGCACCCCCTCGGTCGCGATGGAAACATGTGATTTGTTTCCAATGTAGTTCGAGTTCCCTGTAAACGCATAGTCGACAATCCATCCCTTCAGCGGATCAACCGGGTCATCAAAGCTGCCATTCTCGATGATGGACGGTCCCGCGGGACCGGGCGGAGCCGCCTGGAGCGCAAGCGCAGCGAAAAAAAAGAAGGGGAGGGAAAAACGCATGGATGGAGCCTGTATTTTACTCGAAGCGCTTATTCTAATCACGGCATATTTTGGCTTTTCCTCAAGCCCCACGAGGCGGCAAGCAAAGTCATCAGAACGATCACAGAGGGCCATTCACGCCAGAGGGTTCTGTAGTCTGAAAGCTTCTGTTCGCTGCTGTGAAACTGAAGCTTTCCAAGATGCTCATTGAGATCCTCAAGCGAGTCGAAAAACCGTCCTCCACTTGCCGCAGAAATCGCCTGCAACACCTCTACTTTTCCAGGCCGCGGGACCGTTTCCGGCGAGTGCGGTTTTACAAAGAAACTGAACGGCTCACTGGCGTAAGTCTGACCCTTCATTTTCGCCGAACCGCTCACGTTATAGAGACCAGGCTGCGTTGCAGAGAATGAAACCGTAAACCCAGGAAAACTCTTTCCGGAAGGCAGACTCACCAACTGCGGGGCCATGCGATAAGGCACCTCGCGCTTGTCGGGCAGCGTAATTTTCGCCTCAACGCTGTCGGGTTTTGAAAGCTCATCAGTCCCAAAGCGCGCATTCAAATCAATGGCTTCGCCGAGGAAAATCTGGTCCCGATCTGCGAAAAACTCGAGGCGCATGCCGTCTAGAGCCTCCTGTCTGGGAAGCAGCCACGAAATCAACTGCGTCCAAAACCGTTCGTAAGGCCGCGCTTTGCCTGCCTCCGGTCCAAGCTGCCAGCGCCACAGCGAGTCGGTAAGGATCGCCGTTACTTTGCCCTGTCCGAAGCGCTGAGTTGCCACCACCGGTTGCTGTCCCGAGGGGGTGTCCGCCGTCACCAGCGTCTCTGCCCCAGAGGACAAGGTGAACCCAGTAAAGAGCGACAGAACAGGAGGAATGTTCTGCCAAAACGCCGCGTCACCCGCAAACGCCGGGTGACCGCGCGCCGCTTCGCTGAGTTTGACCGGATACGGCTTTTCGCCTTCTAGGGTCTTCACATCGACACCACGCACCGGCAAAATCTTACCCAGATCCGTCTCCGCCAAACCTCCAGCACTCCAACCCTTCGCGCCACCGAGCAAAATAAGACTTCCGCCCTCCTCCACAAACTTGACCAAGTTCTTTGCCCGAGCGGCGCCGAGTTCCTTGGCATCGATGTTCCCGAGCATGATGATTTTGAAGTAGGCCAACTGCTGGGGCGTCATGTCAGCGGTGACGTTCCCGACAGGCGTGCCCCCGTGAGGCGCGCCGTCTGGCCCAGTGAAAAAAATGATCGGGGAAATCTGACGTTCCGCCAGAAGCATGCGCCGGACGTACTTGTATTCCCAGCGTGGAACACCCTCCAGATACAGCAGGCGGTTTTTGGCATCCACAACCTCGACACTCACTAACTGCTCGTTGTCTTCTTTGTTTTTTTCACCGCTGAGTGGCGGCACAAAAACGCGATACTGAAACGCACCCATTTTTGGATGGTCCAACTCAAAAGTAATTTCCCTTTCGCCGCCTTCATCGGGAATTTGTGTTGGAACCTCGCTCAGCAGCGCGCCATTTTCATACAACTGCACGGCCACGGAAGCGCCGCGGGTCCCCTGCCCGGAGACCTTCACTTTCAACTCGGACTTCCATCCGAGCGTCACCCGACGCGAGGTTGTCACGGCATCAATCCGCACATCCGGATCCTGCTTCCATCCTCCCGGGGGCTCCAACCGCACCGTGTAAACTGGGAAAGGCTGAGACACCCCCGCCCAGTCGTCCAGAGCCTCCCCTGTGTCCATTCCGTCACTCAGAAGTAACATCCCCGCTACATTCAAACCTGCGGAATGTTCAGCAATTTTTTTCAAAGCTTGGCGCAACCGCGTGGCAGCTCCCTCGGGCTTGAGCGAACCCGCCTCAGAAATGCGAGTGTTCTCAGAAAGCTCAATATCGAACGGGAAAAACTCGACCTCACACTCACCCGCTACCGTCGAAAACCAGGGGCGCTTGAGCGCTTCCTGTGCAACCTTCCACCGACTCGGAACCTCCGGCGAGGGAGTCAGCGCCATGCTTTGCGAAGTATCCAAGGCCACGATGAAACGCGGCTTCCGCACCTGCGTGAACGTGTTCCGGATGCCTGGCAGCAACATGCACCACGCCATCCCTCCAAGCACAAGAACATAGAAAAACACGAGAACAGCGTTGATAACCCGCCGCTGCAAAAACAACCATGCAGTACACAGCCCAAGCCCGAGCGCCATCGTGATGATCACCACAATCGCCCAAAGCGGAAAAGTGTGCTCCAAGACAATCATACCTCAATCACCTTCTCAGCCCTCCGCCCCCGCAGATTCGTTTCTTAAAAACCGCGCCCCACTCCCTATCCCAATGCTTTCTTGGGACCCGCTCAAATCGCGGCCCCCGCCCTTGGAACGGCCCAGAATGTTTGCGCAAACAAACTCAACGGCCATCAAAAGAAGCGCCAGCCAAAGCAGGTGCTCGCCAAAAGTGCGCCCCAAGCGATGCTCCTCAATGAGCGTTCGCAGTGTCTCCAGGTCGTACGCAAAAGCCGCATTTTCAATCCCAAGCTGTTTTTGTACCTCCGCTTCAGCAGTCGGTGTCAGGTCCGATTCCTCCCTCAGTATGTTAACGGCCAGCACTGGCTTCCCCTCGGGACTTTCAGGCGAAGTCAGCGCATAAAAGCCAGGCAACAACAGGTTTTCTGCATTTAACACCGTCCGCCCTTCAAGCACAGAGGCCCGCACTGAAACCGGCTGCCCATCGGGAGCCTTCAACGTGGGGGGTGTTTTCAAATCCGGAAAACGATCGCTCAGCGGCAAATAGTCTGTCGCCCACTCAAAGGGCGTTTTCGAACCAACGCCCCCACCATACTCGGCGCATTGCAACAAAAGCGGCAGGAAAAAAGGCGAGAGCGGAAAATCGCTCCACGCGCTATCCCCCGAGACCGCAAACAAAAGAACACGACCGGCGCCAAAGGGCCGCTCCAAGAGAAAAGGTTGGTTGGCTCCCATGGAAACCAGCCGCTGCGCCCCTTCCTGCAGGGTGTCGAAGGCCAGTCTGCGTCGGATGGAAATTGAAGGAATCCCAATTCCCTCGCGCAAGTTCCGCACAAGGGCATGCTGCGGTTGATCCCAGGTAAGCACGCGGTTGCGCTGCGATAACGGCAGATCCTCAACGCGGCTGGGGACGCCCGGCAGACAGGTCCAGGAAACATAGGCTTCCGGTTTCGCGCCCATCCCTGGAAAAACCACCAACACGCCACCCGACTTTACATACGATTCCACCGCAGAAATTGCCTGGCCAAAAAGAGGCAGTGCGTTGCAAAGCACCACACTCGCGTAGCGAGACAACGGCTTTTCCGTCATCCGTTCGGGAGTAGTCGCTTCAATCGAGTTCTCACCCCCGAACCCTGTGCGCAAAGCGGTCCGCAAAAATAACGTCTCGCTTTCGGAGCCAACGATAAGAGACGGCATCTGCTCCTGAACCTTCACCAGAAAATAAAATACGTTGTCGGCCTGCAGATTGTCATCCGGAGTCTGAATGCGGGCTGCGTGCACCCCAACCTCGAGCAATGGCATCGTAAAGCTCGGCTCTGCAGAGTCTGTATCTGCGGCATTCACATGTCTGCGGCTGATTTCCCGATCATCAATAAAAAGGGAAAGGGCGGTGTCCACCGGCCGGCCAGTATGCCGAAGCTTCACCACGGCACGCATTTCAGCGCCCTTGCGTACCACCGGCGGCTGAAGATCCAAGGAAACTATCGCGGTATTTTCCGGGGCCGAAACGCCAAGTAGCGAAACGAACACAGCCGTCTTGGCTTCAATCTGCGCTTCGAGGCCTCCGCTGTTAAGGTTGCGCCACGGCAAAGCCTGATTGTCGGTGATGATGTGAATCTCGTGCTCTCGCAGTGGGTCCGCCTTGAGAAGCGCTTTCATCGCAGCATTAACAGCAGGTACGACCCTAGAGCTTGTCTGCCCCGGCTGCAGCGTGCGAAGGCGCGCAATTCCCTCCTGTTTATTGGATACCGGCTCTGCAAAAACTGCCTCGGGCTGATCGCGTGCAAGAAAAATGCAAAACCGATCGGGGTCGCGCAGCCCCTCAAGGATAGCCACCGCTGAGTCGATGCTTTTGTCCCACACCGTACCCTTTCCAACCTGATACCCCATGCTGTAAGAGGCATCCAACACGATGGCAATATCGCGCGGCGCTTCTCCCAACCAGCCCACACCACCGCTGCGAATCATCGGCATCGCAAACGCCGAGCCCAAAAGCACCATGATCAGCGTGCGCAGTAGCCACAGAAAAATATTCTCCAAGCGGATCCTCCGGGAGGTGTTCTTCTCCGCCTTCCTGAGAAAGCGCACCGTGGGAAACGGTAGGCGCAACCTCTTTCGGTTCTGCATGAGGTGCAGAAAAAAAGGCATTGTCGCGCCGACGACTGCTGCAATCAAAAAAAGCGGTGCGAGAAACATGGCTGGAAATCAGCGGGAAAGCCGGCGCCGCTCCGACAGGTAAACACGCGCGAAAGATTCCAGCGGCTGATTAGTTGGAACGATCCGGTAGTCGATGTTCATGCCCGCGCAGGCTTTCTTGTAATGCTCGAGAAACTTTCCAAAAACCTCCTGATACTCCTCCGCAAGCACCCTTGGATTTACCGCCAGTTCCTCCCCCGTCTCCATGTCCTGCAATTCGCAGGGCTTAAGTAAACTGAGGTCTAGCTCCGCAGGATCAAGCGTTTGAAATAAAATCACATCGTGGCGCTGCTTGCGCAGATGCGCCAGTGCCTTGACGATTTCCTCCTCATCACCAAGGAGATCGGAGATCACCACGACGAGCGCACCCCGCCGGATGGACGCGGCGATTTCATGCAGGGTCTTTGCCACATCCGAACCTCCTCCAGGCGGATGCGACTGCACATGCTTGAGTAGGTTGTTCAGGTGCTGGAATGAATTCCCGACGTCCATTCGCACATCCACCTTCTCTCCATGCAGAAAAAGCCCGATCGAATCGCGCGCTTTTACAATCACGTAGCCCACCGCAGCGGCAAGACGGCTGGCAAATTGAAACTTTGTAGGCCAGTCGCCTGAAGCGTAATTCATCGAGGCGCTGCGGTCGAGGACCAGGTACACGCGGAGGTTCGTCTCGTCCTGATAGCGCTTAATAAAATACCTGTCAGTACGCGCGAAAACACGCCAATCAATGTGCCTGGTCTCATCCCCGATACCGTAGCTTTTGTGGTCCGCAAACTCCGAACTTGGACCGCGTAAAGGACTGCGGTGTGCGCCAGCCAGATTGCCCTCCACCTTGTTTCGCGAAAGAAGCAAAAGACGGCCAAGCTTGTGCATCTCAGCGGGATTCAAAAATGCGGCGATGCCCGCCTTGGCAGGTTCATTCGCATCCGATTTTGCCTGAGGTTGAGGCGACGCTTCCATCAGGGGCGAGGGAAAATTTTCCAATAGGTGTGGTCGCAAACCACGATGATTTTAGTGCCAATGAACGCAAGATGCAGGTCGCCGACTCCAGGGCCCAGCATGCTGAGCAAGGAGGTCGTGCCCAGGCTGAAACTCACGGCCTCTGTGTTGCCCGGCAAGGTAATCACACGCTGCGGCACCGCCGTAATCCGCGCTCCGTATGGCAGCCTTTCGGCAACTTTTAATTCCGAGAGATCGCCAAGCACGGAACTGCGCAGGGAGTATTTCTGATCTGTCAGCCCCTTGAGTTTCTCAAAACCCGTGAGCGTGTAGTTCCACGTTTTTCCGAAACGATCCGTCTCCGGAGGCTGGGCTTCGTGCTTTAACTGAGGATGCGCTGTGATCTGCGCAAGCTCTTTGGGATACGAAACCTCCTTGCGGTAATAGGCCTGGAGCGAGGCTGCGACTTTTTCTCGATCGAACCGGGTCATCCATCCGCTCGCAAGCCGGCGAGCGCATTCGTTCATAGGCGAAGACGGAAGCACCAAGTCGGCCTCATACATGGCTAGGGCTTCTTCCCGTTTGCCCGCACACAGTGTTCGCCACGCTTCGATTCCCCGCGCAACGGGCAGCAATGGATCGCTGGCATGGGTCGCAGAAAATGCGCGACAGCCGGCAATCACAGCCTCGTGGTCGTCACGCGCCGTCATATGCTGCTTCCAAAGACCAACCAACCCGTCTTCATCTGCGGCCCGAACAGTGCCGCCGATCGTTACAAGAAACAGGACGAATACAAACCGGCTGGCTTTCCAGGACTGCCGGTAAGTTGCTATCAAGTAGGCATTCACGGCTGGCCGCTCCCCTTGAGTACCGCGGCACGCTCCTGCTTGCGCTTGGCTATTTCCGTCTCCAAAAAGTCAAACCACGCCTTCGGTCCGCCCGCCGCCATTACGCGATCCCGGTGCTGAAGCAAATCGCGATCCCGCGCCTCGAGTTTGACGGGCCGCGGCCCCTCGGTGTAGCTGTAGAACGTCGCTCCCGGATTGACCTCGCTCAGCAATTCCTTGCCAATTTTCGGACTCAAACGATCCTTCTGTCGTACAATAGGCTCCCCAAGCAGAACCGCATTTTTCCCAGAATCCACTCCTAGAACTTTGCCGGTGACTGCGATCGCGTCGCCAACTTTCGTGACAGGATCTGCTTTAAGAATGGAAAGAGAGACCGGCATGGAGACGGTGAACACCACATCCATGTAGGACGACGGTTCAAAAGCAGAAATCCTAAACCCCGCCTTTCCTTCCTCTGTCACTTGTTGCATTTCAATAATTTGCAGGTACCGGAAGAAATGAGGGCGCCCGCTTGCATCTTGAATCAACGCCGCGCGTCCCGCCGGTGCCTTTGCCTCGCTGAGCGCGAGCGCGAATTCGTTTCCATTCGAGGTGGCCGCTTTTACCGGCACGGCTACGGGCAATATCAGGGCGACGAGAACGAACGACAAACGATTCATGGGGTGGTTGAAAAAGGAAACCAAGTTAGTGCGTGACCGTGTACATCATGACATTCTGCCCGATCTGCGTGGCGCTCACATCGTTGACCCCGCGCGCATAGGGGGACTGGCTCATCTCCCAGCCCCCGGAGAGACCAAAGGGACTGTAGATCACTCCAAGATTGCCGTTTAGCAATATCCCAAAAAGAGTGGGTTCGGCACGCGCCTGGCCGCTCTCCTGCATCAAAGTGGGGGTGACGCCGACGGCTGTAATCGTGTTGGGCTCCTTGAAAAGCTGTGCCGACAAAGGAATGCGTTCCAGTGGCTTATCAGGCAGCACGGAGCGGATCATGTCGCGGAACGATTTGTCAAAACCCTTACGCCCGCAGCACGCCTCTCCAAAAAGAAATCCCCCGTTCTCCAGAAATTTCTTGAGCATCACTTTTTCTTCCGGCTTCAACTCGAAAGATTCATGGCCCGTCATGTAAATAACCGGGGAATTGAAAATTGCAGGGTCGGTCAAACGCAGTTCCTTGAGCGCAAACTTCACTGGGATACCCGTTCGCGCGTTGAAGGTCTGGAGCATCACAGCGAGCCCTGCGTGGCGAGTTTTCCAAATGCCATCGTAGGAGACCTGCGCGACCGATACCGTGTCGGAATAGGATTTAAGCCGGTCAACAAAACGCATGGCCTGTGCTGCGTTTTTTGACCAGGCCCGCATCGCGGAGGCATAGGATAGAATATTCACCCCGAGCTTGAACGCCGAATCCGGTTTGTAAGCCTGCCACTCGTCTTGCACGTCACCCTGCCAACCCACGGCCATGCACCAACGCGAGACAAGAGCAACGACACGGCAGTTCACCTCTATCCCGTCAAACCAAGGTTCGTTTCCCCGAAAGCCAGATGCAGCGACCGCCTTTGAGTATTCGACGCGGTCGAGATCATAGTGGGAATGAAAGATAGGGTGATTCGGAGCGAGCTTTTGCAGTTGTTGTTCTGGAAATATCTGTTTGAGCTCCTCCACCACAGAGTCGTAGAACGGCTTGGATCCTAGGCCCGTGTTGTAAATCATCATGCCCCCGTTGAGCATGTATTTGCGGAGCTTCTCCCGCTCTTGCGGACTGTACGAGAAGTGGTAATGCCCAGAACGGAACAAAACCGGGTTCTGCTCTGGATTTTCGCTAATCTGCCCGAGTGTGCGCACCTCCATCTGGAAGTTTGCATCCGTCTGCGACTTCATCTTTCGCAGCAGATTGTTCACATCGTTGGGCGTTGCATTCCAATAAATGTCGGAACCGTAAAGGTCCTTTCCCGTTTGGGCGGAAGCCTCCGCGAAACAAAGGAAAGACAGAGCAGCCACCAAGGCATGAAATGCAAGGCCCGAGCGGATCAGGGCCCACGCCCCGCTTTGAAAATGGCCGGAACGCTGGGGACATTCCGTAAGACTCGTTTGCATAAAAAACTGTATGTTCTGCGTAAACCAAGGTACTGCTTTTTGTGCTAGATTCTCGTCTTACCATGAACCACTAGCAAGTCTTTACCCTGTGATGAGCTTGCTTGAGCAGTGAACAGCTTGTGTTGAGTTACCAAAAATGAAATCCGCCACCACCAAAAAAGTGATGACCGCTGCGCTCGCCGCGACGCTTTGCACGGGTACGTTGATTTCTGGCGATGGAACCGGTGAAGCCGGTTTTGTCGCACCGCCGCGGGAGATGAAAAAGCCGCCACCGCCACCGCGCATGGCATCTTCTGCCGAGTCCCTCACTGGCTGCTGCAGCTGTTGTCCGGGCACGCCGATGTCGCGCACCGAAGCGAAGAAGCCACCTCAACCTCCGATTCTTCTGATCAAACTTCGCGAAGACAAATGAAATACGCCACCACCAAAAAAGTGATGACCGCTGCGCTCGCCGCGACCCTCTGTACGGGGACGTTGATTTCTGGCGATGGAACTGGCGAGGCCGGTTTTGTCGCACCGCCGAGGGAGATGAAAAAGCCGCCACCGCCACCACGCATGGCTTCTTCCGCCGAGTCCCTCCTTGGCTGCTGCTGCTGTCCGGCCCCGCCCATGTCCCGCACCGAAGCGAAGAAGCCGCCTCAACCTCCAGTCCTGCTGATTAAACTCCGCGAGGACAATCCCGGAGCCGGTAAAAATTAAAGCGCCGGCCATCCGACTTACTTTCAAATTGCGAAGTTCCTCCACCCTGCCCGTTTTATCCTCCTTAGGAGCGATCCTCTTGTCTTTGACGCCCTGGGCTCAGGCCGCGGACAACTGGCAGTTGGCCGACGCGCCGCTGCGCTACAAGCTTGATCTCCTGCGCAAGCCCTCGCACAAGAGCGCCGGTTACTTCATCTCCCTGCCGGATGGCGGCCTATTGCGTGGAAATAAAGCTGCGACCACCGTCTTAACCGAGGACGGCAAAGTTTTAGCGAGCTACCTGTTATGGCAAAACGTGGAAAACGGGTTCGCCCTTGTTTTTGCCAAACCCGAAGCAGAAGCGAAATCTGTCTACGTGTACATCCAGCCCGGCGCGCCTGCGAAAGTTTGGAATCCAGCCACGGGGCTGACTCCAGGCACTATTCTTTGCACCCTGCCGGGGCGCGACGCCATCGCGGCCTCCCAGATTTTGGCCAATTTCGGACGCGTCGAAGCCGGCGTGCATTGGGGTGAAAACCCCGGTCATCCTGCAGCCGCCTTGAGTATCGGAGGCGACCTTTCAGAGCGGCCAAAACCTGCCGCATTTTACCAACTCTCGCACTTAGATGCGCCCGTTGCCGGTGAGTATTGGATCGCACCTTTTATCCACACGGGCCAGGGGGAGGTTCGGGTGGATGGCCAAAAGATCGAGCCCAAAGAAAAGAGCAAAAAATGGGGCGGCACCGGCGCGGCACTTAAACTTTCCAAAGGATTACACCGGGTTGAAGTCCTTCAGACAGCCCCGGCCTCGGGCCCAAATGCAAATCCTAGGGACGGCCTCATGTACCTGACCTGGCGGACTCCCAACGAGGAGATAAAAAACTGGGAGGCACGTTCCATCAAAGCCTCGGAAGTTGCACGCTCCGGCGCTTGTAGCCTGGTGGCCGTAGAATCTCGCGACGGCGCACCCCTAGCCGCTGCAAAAACAACGCCGGGACTCACTTATTGGTTCGGCAACGAAGAACCGCTGATCATTTTTGAATTCAATGCACTCAACAAAGGTTATCCAGCAGACGCAAAAGTGAGCTGGACCTTTCCCGAAGGCGCCACCATTGAAGGCACACGGGTAAAATGGCTCGTGCCTGGCTTTCGCGACGGAAAGGTCAAAATGACAGTCAAATCTGGACAATCAGTCTCCTCCTCCATCGTCCCGTACTTTGGTTTCAGCACAGAAAAGACGACCCTGGAGAACGCCCTGCATCGCGAAGCATTCCGCGACACACTCGCCGAGATGCTGGCTGTTTTTCCAAAAAATCCAGACCCTGTCACAACTTGGGGCGACGCATGGTGGAACAATATTTTCCGCACAGTCGAAGGCGGCGAGGGCGAGAATCTCCTGAGCCGGCTTTTTACCGACCACTTTGCGGCGATGCGAAAACGCCTCGCACCCGCTCAGATGTGCATTCTCGAGGATGTTTTTATGGATGTCACCCTCCGGGATCATCCAGAGGAAACCATTCAGTGGTTGAAAAAGTTCTTCCTCGGGACTTCAGACATCGCGCGCCAAAACGACCTGCGCTTTCGAGAAGGCGAGCTGCACATGTACTACCTCAACGACCGCAACAACGCTGAAAAGCTTTTCACTACCCTTTCAGCAGGGCGGGGTGAGGTCGCTGAGCGCGCCAAAATTCGCCTTGGGGATCTGGCGCTCCTCGCAGGGGATTTAAACAAGGCGACGAAGTTCTACGCCGATGTCCAAAACAGGGCGCGTACCGTGCGCAATGCCACCTCCATCCCCACCGGTGCAATGGTGTCCAAGCAACTGCTGACCGCGGGCTCCGGTGCCTCTACCATGCTTTCCCCAAAAGCCGCCCCCGACATGAAAGGCGGGGCGCTCCAGGAAGTGTCGCTATCAGAAAATGTGCGTACGCTGGCTTCCGGTGGTTTCTTGCTCGAGGCGCGTCAGACTCTTGATGCTTGGGAAACTGAGTTTCCCCTGAGCAAAATCAGCGGGGACTTCATTCTTCGCGAAGGCGCCATCTACACAAAAATGAACGACTGGAAACGGGCCAGACCCATGCTCGAGGCGTATTGCCGCGAGATCGATGCCTCCAGTTACCTTCCAGACGCCGTGTCAACCCTGATTCTCTGCGTTCAAGCCTCCAAGGCGGATCCCGCCTCCATCCGAGGGATCGTTGAAAAGGTCAGAGATCGCCTGAAATTTCATCCGATTGCCAGCCAGTTGGACAAGTTTCTTTCAACCGCAGGGCCCGCACCAAAATAGCTGCTTATGATCTCCCGCGTGCTTCTGTTTCTTTCCTGTTTTCTCGCACTTGCGTCTGGTGACAACGCTCCAGAGCGCACGAGGCTCTACAAAAAGCCTGATGCTACCAACACAGGCGGACTCAAGGGGAGCATCGGCTCTCCTGCCCTTCCCATTGAGGAAATCCTCGCGGTCTCAGCGGAGGATGTAGAACAAGTGTACGAAGGCGAAGTGGGTGGCGCTCAGCGCAACACTTTCCAATTCACGGGCCTTCCGGTGGGGAAATACGACCTTGTGGTGATTTTTGCGGCGGAGTTTCACGAGGGACTCCGTCTCAACGTTGAACCCAATACGCTCACCTCGGAGGATCTGGCCAAAATTAACGGATCGATTCAAAAATCAGAGCCCTTCTTCACAAAAAAACTCATCCACCGTGTCCAGGGAGAAACAGGAAGAGGCCAAAGTGCGCGCGCGCTTTGCACCTACCTCCGCGACAAGGAGTCATCACTGATGTTAGAGACCTTCGAGGGCAAGTCCAACCGCCCCGACTTCCGCCGGACCTTCAAACTCGTCCTACTCAAAGACGTCGGCCCCGGATGGCAGATCGTCCGGGCCCGCGACCTTTATCCAGTTTGGATGAACCCAAAAAGCGCTTTACCGGCGCACAAGTACAGCGATGCCCTGCACCAGTTGCGAGTGGCTGACCAGATGAAAGACATCGGCGCGCTGCAACTCTCGAAATAAAAAGGTTCTCCACAAGCCTCACGCCTCCTATGCCTGAAATCAAATTTATCTCCGGACCCATGGAAGGGCGAGTTCTCATCCTCAACGCCCCGAAATACACCATTGGACGGAAATCAAACCGGGATCTTTTCTTTAATGACGAGTCCTGTTCAGGAGAACATGCCGAGTTGCGCCTGGAAAACAACGAGTGGAGCATCGTCGATCTCAAAAGTTCCAACGGAACTTGGCTCAACCAGAAAAAAATCTCCTCAGCGGTTCTCGCGTCCGGAGATTCCGTCAAGATTGGCGAATCAGTTTTTGTTTTCAGCGACTCCGAAAAGTCAGCGCACAGAACATCGAGCGACCCCCATGCCCCGCCTACGGCGAGCACGGACGAGCTTGCCCTGGTGGAAAAGATGCGAGACCACGCCGATCGCATCCGCAAGGAAGTCGGCAAAGTCATCGTCGGGCAAAGCGATGTTCTCGAGCAGATCCTGATGTGTATTCTCGCCGGAGGCCACGCGTTGCTAATCGGTCTCCCGGGAATGGCAAAGACGCTCACGGTGCGCACCATCGCGCAGGTACTCAATTTGAAATTCAAACGCGTGCAGTTCACGCCTGACCTCATGCCAGGCGACATTATCGGCACAGACGTACTCGAAACCAACGCAGCCACCGGCGAAAAAGAGTTCCGCTTCATCCGCGGTCCGATCTTCTGTAACCTTTTGCTCGCGGATGAAATCAACCGCACGCCACCCAAAACCCAGGCGGCTCTGCTCGAAGCCATGCAGGAAAAAATGGTCACTGCGGGGAATACTTCCTACACACTCGAGGAACCTTTTTTCGTCCTCGCCACGCAAAATCCAATCGAACAGGAAGGAACTTATCCTCTCCCCGAAGCCCAGTTGGACCGTTTTATGTTCAATATCTGGGTCGACTATCCGCTCCCGCACGAGGAGGAAGAAATCTTGCGGGCCACCACCGGCGGGGCGCGTATCGAGCCGAAACCAGTGCTCACACAAGAAGAGCTCCTCCAGCTTCAAGCCGTAGTTCGCAAAGTGCCCGTGTCCGATCATGTGATCAAATACGTGACGCGCTTGGTCGGTGCAACGCGTCGCCAGAATGCCGACGCGCCGCAGGTCACAAAAACTTTTGTGAGCACGGGAGCCGGGCCCCGGGCCGGTCAGTACCTCATTCTTGCAGCGAAGGCGATGGCCATCTTGGATGGCCGCATCCATGTAAGCTGCGCTGATATACGCCGGGCAGCGCCGCCGGTGCTCCGCCACCGCATCCTCACTAATTTCGCAGCAGATTCTGAAGGCCTCACCTCTCTGGATATCGTTAAGAAGCTGCTCGAAGTTGTTCCAGAACCTGGAGCAGAAGCTTACACAAACAAACCAAAACAGTGAGGTTCGTCTTGGGGAGCGGGCCGCACCGCCGCTGCGCATTCAGACACTCGACGTTGCGTGGACAAACCTGAAGGACGGCGGGTTCCCTGGCCGGTTTGCATGAAGTGGTCTCCTTCAGAATTCATCGCCAAGTTGCCCCTCTCAGAGAGTGAAAAACTTGAACTCTACCGTCGGATTGCCCCGATCAAGGCGGAGTAACCTGGACTCCGTGATTTCAAGAAGATCCCCTTCCGCCTTCGCCTTCCGCGATGCTCCTCCATTTTTTGGTTCCGAGCAGTCTGGTTTTTGCCGACGCCGGTTTTTGGGGGGTGCATTTTCCCGGCAATGCCCGAAATCGCAGAAACTTTCAGAACTATAGCCTGCGAGTAATCGCTGCTTGCGGTGAACCGTTGCGTTCCCCCCAAAAACAAGGAAATCCGAGGAACGGAGACCCGGGCAGATTTGTAAGTAGTTGAAAAAGAATGGTGCGCCCGACTGGATTCGAACCAGTGACCAACGGATTAGAAATCCGTTGCTCTATCCAACTGAGCTACGGGCGCCTCACAAACTCAAGTCTTCGCTCAATAGCCCCGATCCCGCAAGCCTCAACCTCTTAACCAAGCTCCGCACAACGCGCCATACCCCGAAAGTTTGAACCCCGCCACAAAAGCCACACGACCTGGCGAAGCCACCCCACCCTCCGCTCAAGGCGTGCGCAAAATCAAACGCAACGCATCCACACGCACTCGCGCCCCGCAAAATGCAGCGGCCAGCCCAGCTTTCTGCTCAGCCAGCAGGCTGATCTCCTCCGGCCGAACATGGTCGTTGAGCTCACGCAATTGCTCGAGTCGCTCGATCTCCGCACTCAGCTGTCCCTCCATTGCCTCAGTAGCCGACGCCACCAAAACCTGCATGCGCGCACGCCCAATCTCCTGCGCCTTTTCCAGCATCGCCGGAATCAACTTTTTGCGCACCACCGCCTTGTCCAAAAGCTTCTGAAGATCCGCCTTGTCCAGAACAAAGCTCCCCGCTGGATGCGCTTGGGAAAGATCGTTGGAATCGTGGTCAACCAAAACCCGCACCGGCGTCGCGGGCAAAAACCGGTCCGCGTGCAAAGCCGCGGGCACCACGCATTCCACGACCAAAATAACCTCTAAAACCAATGACTCCCTCTCGGCGCCCTTCCAAGCTCCGAAAGCCGCATTCCCAGTTTCACTGCCGAGCATCAAATCAAACGCCCCTCCGACCAGCGGATGATCTGCGCTCATGAAGCTCACATCCTCCCGGTGCAACGCCCAACTCCGAAGAAACGTTGCCGCCAAACCTTCCTGCGGGAGCGAAGGAAACGCTTCCTTCAAAAGCGGTCCCGCTTGGAACAGATAACACTCATGCCCTCCGCCCATGTCCTCCGCGCCAACGCCGAAGAAATCCAGCAACCGCATGAAAAAACTCACGAATCCCGCATCGGAATCACAAGCCCGCACCTGCTCCAAAACCCCCTCTGCCTCCTCCCTACGGCACGAGTTCAGCTCCAAGAGGCGGTCGTAGCCCCGTGCTAGCTTGGCACTCACTTCAGAGCGCAACACCGCCGTCCGTTTGATAAAATCCTTTAGTTTTGAGGCATCAAACCGGCTGCAAAGCGCCTCGAGGTCGTCCTGCAAAGCAGCCGCAATCTCTCCCGAACCGTGCGGGTTCGCCTCAAAGGCCCCAAACCCCTCCGCATACCAGCGCGCCAAAACCTCCTCCTCAGTACCCGCCACATAAGGCACGTGAATATGAATCAGCGAAGCCTGCCCAATTCGGTCCAAGCGCCCAATGCGCTGCTCCAGAACCTCGGGGTTTGGCGGCAGGTCAAACAATACAAGATGGTGCGCGAACTGGAAATTTCGCCCCTCACTCCCAATTTCGGAGCACACCAAAAGCCGCGCCCCCTCAGGCTCAGCAAAAAACGCGGCGTTCCGGTCCCGCTGCACCAAAGTCAGTCCCTCGTGGAAAAGACCGCACGCCACATTAATTTCACAGTGTAATTCCCTCTGAATACGTTCCGCCAGCGTCCGCGTTTTGCAGATCAACAAAATCTTCGCCTCAGGCAACTCCTTGAGCAACCCCACCAACCACTTCAACTTCTGCTCAAAACCTTCCTTTCCCTTGGCTGCCTTGATCCTAACCAAAACCCCCTTGCGCTCCGGAAAGCCCGAAAGCGCGGCCCGTGTATTTCGAAACATCACCCTCCCCGTGCCAAACGCGTCCAACAACGCTGCCACCAAAGACGCGCGCGCCTCCTCACCCCCAGCCTGCAACTCCTTGCAAAGCTCCCGAATCCGCTCCGAACGCTTCCCAAAGAGCACCTCCTCCTTCTTGGTCAAGCCCTTGCCCAGGCGCAGACGATCCACGGCGGTTGCCACCTGTTCATAATGAGAAGCCTCTGCCGTAAACCCCTCCAAGCTCGCGTAACGCGCCGGATCCAGCAACCGGAGCCGGGCAAAATGCCCCTCCGGTCCCAACTGCTGTGGAGTTGCCGTGAGCAGAAGCAAGGCGGGAACGCGGGCGGCAAGAGCCTCCACCAGGCTGTATTCAGGCCCCGGCCCCTGCTGCGTCCAGTGCAGATGATGCGCCTCGTCCACAATTAACAGATCCCAACCGGCCTCCAGCGCCTGCGCCTGCCGCGGGGCATCGCCCGCCAGGAACGCCAGGCTGGAAATCACCAACTGGCTGTCTTGAAACGGGTTGGTACCCGGTTGGTTCACTTCAATGGCCGTGCATCGGTCGGCGTCAAAGATACTAAAAAGCAGGTTAAAGCGCCGCCACATCTCCACAAACCATTGGTGAATCAAAGGTTCAGGAAGCACAATGAGCACCCGCGCAGCCCGGCCAGTGAGATGGAGGCGGTGCAAGATCAGCCCCGCCTCGATCGTCTTGCCAAGGCCAACTTCATCCGCAAGAAGCACGCGAGGCACCTGCCTAGAAGCCACCTCCTTCGCGATAAACATCTGGTGTGACAATAGATCCACACGCCCACCCAAGAACCCACGTACCGGGCTGCTCAGCACCTCCGAACGTTTTCCCAACGTTTCCGCGCGTAAATCGAACGCATAATTTTCGTCCACTTGGCCGCCCAAAAGCCGCTCTTCAGGGCTGCTGAAACTAATAGAGTCGGAAAGATGCGCCTCCGGAATCTCTTTCCCTCCACTCACATACACCAACAGTCCCCCCCGTTCCTCCACGCCCTCCACCACAAAGGGCTCTCCGCTGTGTAACTTGAGCCGGTCCCCCTCCTTAAACTGGACCCGCCGCAGCGGTGCCCCCCGTAGCGCGTATTGGCGCTGTTCACTGGCCGCTGGGAAATACACCTCCACTCTCGAGTGGTCTATTTTCAGCACAATCCCAAGCCCCAGTTCAGGTTCTGAATCACTGACTATCCTCTGTCCCGGCTGCATCCGTTCAATCTCCATAAAAGCGGGCCGAACCGTAACCCCTCCGGCCCCCGACAGGAAGCCCGATGCGCACAGATACGTCCAAACGCTCCAACACCACCGATCCCAAAGTATCAGCATCCGCTGCAGCGAAGGACGCGGCAACGGAGCGGAACGGTTCCGCAGGAATTTGGCTGATTTTAGACGGCTCCATCCCGTCTTTTCACGCAGAGGCTTTCATGCGCCTTCTCTTTTCCTTTTTGTTCTTTGCAACCCCTTTTCTGCTCGGTTCGCACCCGCTTCAGGCCAAGGGCGTCCCACGCACAAAAACCCCCGCCTCTGAGCCGGCGCCTAAAGAAAACCCGTCTTCTGGGACCACCGGCACCGCCACTGCAGAGGAATATCTTGCTCTGGCAGCTCGTGCCTTCGCTCATGGCCGCTGGCAGGATGCTTCCGACGCCTACGCCTCCTACTCTCGGGATTTCGGTGCCCGCCCTGAAACCAAACCCGTTTCCAATCGATTTCAACCCGCTTTAGCCCTTTGCCTATTGCATCAGCAACGCTTCATGGAGGCCCTAATTCCCCTCCAGCGCGCCCTAAACGCGGACCCTCCTTTTTCCCCAACTCTTCGAAAAGAGCTAATGTTTCAAAGCGCTCTTTGTTCCCTGAATCTCGGCGATTTTGCAAAGTGCCGGGAGGACCTCGAACATTTCCTGACCCTCTCTTCCTCCGGCCTCCAATTTCAGCAGGCGCACGTAATTTTAGGGCAGACGGATCTCCTCGCAGGGCATCCTGCGGAGGCTGCGGACAGATTCAAAACTTCCCGCCCGTTTCTGGACTCCGGGCACGCCCCGCAAGCACTTCTTTTGGAACTACGTTCCCGGATTGAAGCAGGCCAGGTCAGCGAGGCCCTGAAGCTTGTGCAAAAAGAAGGCACCCTGCTCCAAGAGTCTCCGGAGGCCGTAGGCTTTCAGAATACGCTTCTGCTTCTTGCCTCCCAACTTTTGCAGCAGGGCAGTTTCCGGGATGCCCTCGTGTGCCTCTACCAGACCCGACCTTTCAAAAACATCGCGGCGTTTGCGGAGGCTCAAATCCAACGACTGGAGAAAGAAACAGCCGCGACTCCAATAACTGCCTCGACCGACACACGCACATATCAAACACAAGTGGCAAAACGCCTCCGGGTGGAGCTACAAGCCCTTAAGGACCACGTTTCCTTTGACGCCTCCGTCCGCTTGAGACTCGCTGCAGCATACCAAGGACTTCAGCGATTCCGGGAGGCTGCACTCATCCTCTCCGACACCCTACAGCTTTATCCCAAAGACACGACTCTGGAACAGGCTGGTGTCGCCCTCACCCAAAACTGGTGCGAACTCGAATGCTGGCCGGAGGCAGAAGCCGCCTCCAAACAGTTTGCCCAAAGTTTTCCCAAGGCCATTGCCCTGCCCACTGTGCTTTTCCTCAAGGGCATCGCCCAACAAAAGGCCCGCCGCTTCGGAGAAGCCATCGAGACTTTCGAGGGCATCACCCGCCTCCATCCAAAAACGGACCTCTCGCGCCGTGCCGAATTCATGCGCGCCTTCACCCAACTCATGGCCGGTGAACCCGCTGCCGCCGCACTGCAATTCTCAACATTTCTCAAGAAAAATGCCGTCCACGAATTGTGCGAAGAAGCTGCAAGTTGGCTCTGTGTTTCCTACGCCCTGGCCAAGCAGCCCGAAAACTGCAGAACCGCCGCCGCCGAATATCTCGCCCGATATCCCAACGCTCCAAACGTGCCCTCTGTCCTGTTCCAAAACGCCAAGGCCGCACACGCCCTGCGTGATTACCCGCTGGCGATCGCAGAATGCAACGCCCTGCTCCAGCGCTTCCCTGTTCACCCCAAAACAGGCGAAACCCTCCTCCTACTCTCTGATGCCTACCTCGCCACCGAAAACATAGAAAAAGCACTCGTCTCGCTGCAAAATATCCCAGCGACCGATCCCGCCGTTTTTGAGGACGGTTGGTTCCGGGCGGCAAAACTTCTGAAAACACAGCAACGCCGCGAAGACAGGCTGACTCACCTCGCACGCTTTGCGCTCAATCGCGCCCAAAGCCCGCGCTACGCCGATGCCGTCTTGTGGGCGGCCAAATGGTTGGACGAAACCGGCCAACCCGGGGAGCCCGCGCGGCTTGTTTGGGCAGTCATCATGGAACACAACGCGAACCCGAACATTCCTGCGGTGGAAACGTTGCTAGAATCCCTTCCTTCTCTGCTTTCAAAAACAACGCCGAACGAACACCGCTCCGCTCCGTTGCGCGACTGGTGCGCCCAAAACTCGGACCCCTCCAAAGGCCCGGCTTTCCTCCGCGCTCAGTGGGGCCTCGCCTCCGCCCTGCGCCGAAGCGCTCCTCTTGAGGCTCGAAATCTTTTGCTAAACGCCCTTCCCCACGTAAAGCCGGATTGCACGAGTTCCGCAATTCTATCTGACCTCGCCGAGGCTTGCGCCTCTGGCAGCCAGCCAGACCAAGCCGCAGCACTCTGGCGTGAACTCCTAAAATGGCACCCCCGCTCCGTCCACAAAGACCGCGCCCTATCCGCCCTGATGCTCGAAGCGGAAAAAACCGGAGACTCGGAAAAAGCGCTGCGGATCGCAAGCCGCTTTGAGGCGGAGTGTCCAGACTCCCCTCGCACTGGACTCATTGTTTTAAGCAAAGCCCGCCTTCAGGAAATGGCGGGAGACTGGAAAAGCTCCCGGCAGAGCCTCGAAACACTCTTGCTCCAGCGCAGTGCTTCGGGAGAGTTTAAATCAGAAGCCCTTCTACGTCTTGGGGATCAGCAAATGAAAGCCGGCAAACCTGTGACTGCCATCCCCTACTATCAAAGGGTTTATGTAATGTACGGCCGCTGGAAAACGTCCGTCGCAAAGGCCTATCTCCACAGCGGCGAAGCCTTCGAAAAACTCGGAGACAAAGCCGCTGCCATCAGGACCTACTCGGAAATGTTGGACGCCGACCTTCCCCCAGAACTTCCAGAAATAGCCCTGGCTGGGAAACGCCTCGCTTCCCTCGGAGGCACAGAATGAGCGTTTTGAGAGGATTCCTTCTTTTACTTCTTGGGCCCCCTCTTGCCGGGTGTGCCGCAGATGTCCTAGTTCTCAAAACAGGAGAACGCCGGCTTTGCCATATCGCCGGAGTTGAGGGGGAAAACCTGCTACTGCTCTCCCAGCCAGTTAAAGAGTTACCAGCCATTTTGCTGCCCTGTCCAAGGCAGCAAGTCGCCTCCATAGAATTCGACCAGGATTCCCAACTCGAAAGACAAATTAAGGAGGCAACACGCCTGGAGCTTCCGGAACTCCGGTTGATTTGGGGCAAATTTTTGCCCTTGCTGGGCTTTGCCTCCTCTCCAGGTGGAAAAATCGGACTGCGGCTGGGACTGCTGCTCCTTGAAGAACGCAGCGCATCCTCCTCCCTGGAGGCACTCACCGTCTTTTCAAACGTCGCCGCCGAAGCGTCCGCCGCGCACGACCGCGAGGCCGCACGGCAAGGGAAACTGCGGGCTTGGACGGCCCTTGGTAAACTCCGAGAGGCCGGCGCGGAAGCCGAGCTGGTTCTAAATTCGGAGACAGGAGCCAGCCTCGCAGCGGAAGCCCGCCTCGTGTTGGCTGCGGCAAACGAGTCGGCATTGGTCACTCTTCTTGATGAAAACCCGCGTTGGGAAGAAGACGACAGCGCGCGTGCCCAGCGCACCGCGCTTTACCACAAAACCCTAGACCTCTTCCTCCTTGCCGCTCTCCTCCCAGGCGGTTCTCCCGAACTTGCGATGCGCGGTCTGTGGGGGGCCATGGGTGTGCATCGCCGCTGTGGGGAACACTTCCTTGCTGCGGAGACGGCGAGAGATCTGATCGCCTTTTACCCAGCAAGCAGCTTCGCAAAAAAAGCCTCCGAGTTCTTGGAAACACTGCCCTCCGAAATCAGAGCGCGTGCACCCGCACCAAGATCCCCTGCAGCAAATGAGCGACCCTTTGGTCCCCCAACAACAAATTCCGATGAAAACAACCTACAGCCCGATCCCCAGAAAGAGCCTGCTCCTGCTCCTGCTTCCAAACGCCGCAAACGCAGCCGGAACTGAAACCGGCAAAAGCCTCCTCGATCTTTACAAGGAGGGCGGCCCGGTCATGCACCTGATTGCCTTGTGCTCTGTGGCGGCCCTCGCTCTGGCCGTCTTCTGCTGGCTGACGTATCGAAAGAACCGGCTGCTACCGCAACCTCTGGTGGAGCAACTCAATGAAATGCTCTCACGCAAAGACCTTGAGCAAGCCTACCGTTGCTGCCAAACCCATCCCGGCCCCCTCACCCAGGCCCTCGCATCCGCAATTATGAAGGCCAACTACGAAAGGGACATGTACAACAAAAACGCGATGGAAAACGCCGTCGCCGACGAATGTTTTCGCACCGAAACAAAGATGATGGCCACCGTGAACTACCTCAACACGCTGGCCGTCCTCGCCCCAATGATCGGTCTGCTGGGAACCGTCTCCGGCATGATCAACAGTTTTAGCGCCCTCACTGCTGGAAAAGCCGAGGCCTCCGACCTCGCCAAAGGCATTGGGGAAGCACTTGTGGCCACCGGTGGCGGTCTGCTCCTAGCCATTCCCTCCATGTTTCTGTACTTCGCCTTCCGCGGTTTGATCGCGGCAAACATGGCAGACGTTCACGCCACGCTTTCCCACATGCTGGACCGCTTCACCGGGGAAGCACACGGCACTCCCCCGCCAGTCCTCCAGCCCGTCTAACCCAAATCCCCACGCATGGACTGTGCCTCGAAAGCTCCGCCGGAAGAAAGACCGCTCAAATGAACCCCGGCCGCCGCCGCATTCGCCGGGTGCCCCAAGAGGAAGTCGGTCTCCAAATCGCTCCCATGATCGACGTCACTCTGCTGCTCCTTTTCTTCTTCATGCTTTCGGGAAAATTGACCAAAAGCGCGAAACTCAAAAATATCAAGGTCCCCCTAGCCAGTTCCTCGCACACCCCAGAAAACACAGGGGAACGCGACGTGATCAACGTGGACGCCCATGGCGACTGGTTCGCAGGTGACCAGCACGTCAACACTGCCGAACTCATCTCTCATTTGAAGGCCCGTTTCAAAAACCACCCGCCGCTCAAACTCCAAGTGCGCGCCGATGCCTCCACTCCCGCGGTTCGTATTAAAGAACTCATGCATCTCGCCGCAGACGCTGGCGCGTCCGAGGTCGTTTACGGAGTGCGCCGACCATGAGAAGAACCGAACAGCCGCAAGTCGAAATGCAAATCGCCCCGCTCATTGACGTTTGTTTTCTGCTGCTCTTTTTCTACATCCTCACCTCCAAACCGGTCCAACCGGAAGCGGACCTCGGAGTGAACCTTCCCGGCACCGTCTCGCAAGAGGAAACGCTCGAGCTCCCCGATGAACAGCGGGTGGAAATTCTCGAATCAGGGCACATTGTTCTCAACGAGGAAATCCTCGAGCCCCCCGAAAGCACCGAGCTCCCGCGCTTGCGTGCCGTGCTCGCCCGATACGAGGAAAGCACGCGAGCCAACAAGGCTAAGGCCTTGATTACACTGGACGCGGCGGACCAAGCCAGACACCAACGCATCATCGACGTGCTCAATGTGTGCGCCCAAGTCGGCATTACCCAGGTCACCTTCGCCGGAGCACAGGGAGATGCCCCATGAAAACGGAGGCCTCCGAAAAAAACGTGCACAATCAGCGCCGCCGTTTGGCAATGACAGTGCTTGGGGTGAGCCTAGCGCTCCATGGCGGTCTGGCGTTGCTCGCCGGGGTATGGATCGTTGCAAAACACTTTTCGACCCCGAGCGAGCCTCCACCCACACTCACCGCCAAGCCGCTCCAAAAGCCACCGGCTAAGGCGCGGGAGCAGCTCATGCATGCTGCGGCCTCCGAGGGAGCCGCTCACAAAGCGGCTTTCACAGACCGCATCCAAAGCACACGAGTCACCTCCCTCGCGCTACCCGACCTTCCCCGTCTCCCGGTGTTTTCAGCACCGACTCTGGAAACGGGAGCGCTGAGCCCCTCTTTTCTCTCTGAAGCCACCGCTCTCGCAGAAGGCGCGGGCGCTGGGGTAGGCCGCGGGACGGGGGGCGCAGGAGCGAACGGCACAGGGGTCAATTTTCTTGGCGTTCAAACCCAGGCCAAACGCATCGTGCTCATGTTCGACATCTCCAAAACGGTCGCAGGCGCCGCCGCCAAAGCGGGGATGCCCATGGAGCGAATCCGCGATGAAACTGAGCGTTTAATGCACGAAATGGGGGTGAACACCCGGTTTGGCCTCGTCGAATTCGCGAGAAACTATGCCTTTTTCCGGCCAGAACTCGTTCCCAGCACGGACGCAAATCGAAAGGCCGCCCTGGCCTGGCTCCACACGTTTTTCGCCACCGAAGGCATCCTCCCTCGTGGGCTTCCAAATGTGGTCAGCGGAAGCCCGGGCTTTCTTGTCGCACTGGAAGCCGCTTTCAAACTCCAGCCTGACACTCTTTTTATCCTCTCCGACGGGAGTCTGCAGCGGGGTACCGGAGCATCCTCCACCATCCCAATCCCAGAAATTGAGCAAACCCTGCTCCGCCTACAAACGAGCCAACCGTATCGCGCAAAAGTTTTTTTTGTCGGGGTAGGCGTCGCGCCCGAAACGGAAAAAGCCCTCAGACGGGTTCTCGCAAGCGCCGGAAGCGGAGGCACTTTTTCTGAAATTAAACGCGAATCCGCGCCACGATGAATGCGTCTCCACAAAAACGTCCCGCCCACAGACCATTCGCAGCCAGGCAACAGACGCACCGACTCCCAAAAACAGCATCGACAGTCTCCAGCCCAACACCGGCTACCCAACCCAGGCTCGCGCGTTTTGAAACAAACGCAGCCATGGCGAATCCTGCCCCCATTCCGGAGGTGCCCAACTCAGCTGCGTGGTGCGGAACACTCGCTCCGGATGCGGCATGAGGATCGTCACCCGACCGTCGCGCGACGTGAAGGCATTCATCCCTCCCGGGGACCCGTTTGGATTGAGTGGGTAACGTTCGGTCGGTTGCTGGTGATTGTCCACGTACCGGGCCGCCACCAGGCCCGAAGCCGCCGCCTCGGAGACGGCTGCGGCATCAGAAAACTCGGCAAACCCCTCCCCATGCGCCACCGCCACAGGAAGCACGGAACCCTCCATCCCAGAAAACAAAACACTTGGACTCTTTTCGATACGCATCGAAACAAACCGCGCCTCGAAACGCTCGGACTGGTTTTGAACAAACCGCGGCCAGAATTCAGCCCCCTCAATCAGTGAGCCGAGATTGCTCATCATCTGGCAGCCGTTACAAACCCCGAGGGCAAACGTGTCCTTGCGCGCAAAAAACGCAGCAAACTGAGAACGGGCGCTGGGATTAAAAAGAATACTCTTGGCCCAGCCTTCACCCGCACCTAACACGTCGCCGTAGCTGAAGCCGCCGCAAGCCGCCAGGCCGCGGAAATCCTCCAACCGAACCCGTCCGGTTAGAATGTCACTCATGTGCACGTCCACCGCGCGGAACCCAGCCCGCGTGAATGCCGCCGCCATTTCCACCTCGCCGTTGACCCCCTGTTCGCGCAAAACGGCCAAAGGAGCGCGCCCGCTCCAATCCGCTCCAAACTGAATGTCAAAAGTCACTTTCGGTGAAATCCCCGGATCGAAGGAATCCAACCGGACCGCCATTTCCTGCTCCGCGCACACGGGATTGTCCCGGAGCGAAGCTATCCGGTAGGTGACCTCCGACCAAATGCGGCGCAATGCCAGAAGGGGTTGCTCAAAAAGAACCGCGCCCGCGCGCTTCACACAGACCGTTCCGTTCAAACCGGAGGGAAATCCAATCCGACTGGTGGCATCCAACAGGTGGTGCAACTCCAGCGCCTTTTCCACCTGCGCCAAATCTTCAGCGCGCACCTGCAGCACGGCGCCAAGTTCTTCACTGAAAAGTGCCGCGAACGGCTCCTCCCCAGCCCCAAGCGTCAACTCTACCCCAATCCGGCTTGCAAAGGTCATTTCCACCACGCAGGCAAACAGCCCTCCATCGGAACGGTCGTGATAGGCCAGCAGCAACCCGTCGGCCGACAACGCTTGAATGGCGTTCCAAAAGGACCGCAGATCGGCCGCCGAATCCACATCGGGCGCGTCCGCACCCGCCTGAGAAAGCACCTGCGAAAGAATCGAACCTCCCAAACGGTTTTTTCCCCGTCCAAGATCTACCAACAACAACACGCTCCCTGGCTCCGGAGAAAGCTGCGGGGTAAGCGTCCGGCGAATATCCCGACACGGGGCGAACGCGGAGACAATCAGGGACACCGGCGACGTCATCCGTTTCCGGACGCCATCCGCTTCCCAAACCGTGCTCATGCTCATGGAATCCTTACCCACAGGAATCGTGATCCCCAAGGCTGGACAGAGCTCCATGCCAACGGCCCGGACCGCCGCATAAAGGTCGGCCCCATCGCCATCAACGGCTGGAGCCGCCATCCAGTTGGCCGAAAGGTTCACCTTGCCCAAGTCGCCCACTGCAGCTGCGGCCAGGTTGGTAAGAGCCTCCCCCACCGCAAGGCGCGCAGAAGCCGCCGCACAGTTGACCGCCACGGGCGTGCGTTCACCCATCGACATCGCCTCCCCCGTAAAAACGTCAAACGCCGCCGCCGTGACGGCACAGTCAGCAACGGGAACCTGCCAAGGACCCACCATCTGGTCCCGGGCAACAAGCCCTGTGATGCTCCGGTCTCCGATCGTGATCAAAAAACTCTTGTCCGCGACGGCAGGATGTCCAAGCACACGCCGGGCTGCTTCTTCCAACGAAAGTCCCTGCAAATCCAGCGCCTGCAGGGGCCGTTTGAGCGAGGCTGCCTGCCGGTGCATCCGCGGCGGTTTGCCCAAAAGCGTCTCCAAAGGCAGGTCGATGGGCGTGTTTTTAAAGTGGGAATCTTCCAAGACCAACCGGCGCTCCTCAGTCGCCTCGCCCACCACCGCAAACGGGCAGCGTTCGCGCTCACACAAGCGTGCGAAAAGCTCCAACTTGTCAGCGCCCACGGCCATCACGTAACGCTCCTGTGCCTCGTTGCACCAAATCTCAACCGGGCTCATCCCCGGTTCCGCATTGGGAACTTTGCGCAATTCAAAGCGGCCCCCTCGGCCGGCATCGTTCACCAATTCGGGCAACGCGTTGGAAATCCCGCCGGCCCCCACGTCGTGGATGAACAAAATCGGGTTCTCCGCACCCATGGCCCAACAACGGTCTATGACCTCCTGGCAGCGCCGCTCCATCTCTGCGTTGTCGCGCTGTACGCTCGCAAAATCGAGGTCGACATTCCCTGCCCCGCTCGCCACGGAACTGGCCGCCCCGCCCCCTAGGCCGATGAGCATCGCAGGCCCGCCCAATACGATCAGAGCGTCTCCGGGGCTCACCGCCCCCTTCTCCACATGCTCCGCCTTAATGTTACCCAACCCGCCCGCAAGCATGATCGGCTTGTGGTAGCCCCGCAATTCGTTGCCGTGCGCCCCGGGCACCTCTGCTTCGTAGGTGCGAAAATACCCCGCCAGAGCCGGCCTCCCGAACTCATTATTGAAAGCGGCGGCCCCAAGCGGCCCCTCCATCATGATCTCCAAAGCCGACACGATCCTTTCAGGCTTTCCGTGCGCGGTTTCCCAGGGCTGTTCTCCTCCAGGCAAACGCAGATTCGACACTGAAAAACCCGTCAGCCCAGCCTTCGGCTTCGAGCCCCGCCCCGTCGCTCCCTCGTCCCGAATTTCACCCCCCGACCCCGTGGCCGCCCCCGAGTAAGGAGAAATCGCCGTGGGATGGTTGTGGGTCTCCACTTTGCACAGAATGTGAACCAGTTCCTCGTGCGCTGCGTACTCGCCAGTGCGCGGATCGGCGTAAAACCGCCCCGCCCGGGTGCCCTCAAAAACCGCCGCATTATCCTTGTAAGCAGAAAGAATCCCCTCCCGGTGCAGCGTGTGCGTGTTCCGGATCATCTGAAAGAGCGAGAGCTCTTGGCTCTCCCCATCGATCTCCCAGGTCGCGTTGAAAATCTTGTGCCGGCAATGCTCCGAATTCGCCTGCGCAAACATCATCAGCTCGATGTCGTGCGGATCCCGTCCGAGCGTCCTGAAACTCTGCACCAGATAATCGATTTCATCCTCCGCCAGCGCCAACCCGAGTTCGACATTGGCGGTTTCCAAGGCAATTCGCCCTCCCTCCAACAGCGGAATCACCCGCAACGGCCGGGGTTCTTCCCGGGAAAAAAGCGCCGTCAGCGGGCTGTAATCGGCGAAGACCGCTTGAGTCATCCTGTCGTGCAACCCAGCCTCCAACACCCCGTTCTGGTCCTCACTCAGAACCGCGCCTCCTGTATCCACACTAAAGGCCACCACGCGTTCGATCCTTTGAATCTCCCGCAAACCGCAAATCTGGGCGATGTTTGTCGCCTTCGAAGACCAGGGCGAGATCGTGCCGGGTCTCGGCGCAACAATCTTGAGCACCCCGGCCTCCGGAGCACCCGCGCGCGCGGGCCCGTACGTGAGCAACCGCTCCAACACCGCGTGATGTTCTCCAGAAAGCGCTTCCAAACTCTCCACCAGATGCACAAAAACCGCCCCCAGCCTCCCAACGGGCAGCCCCGCCCGCACAAGGGACTGGCGAAGGGTTTCAAGTCGGGAATCTGAGAGAGCCTGGGAACCGCGGAGAATCAACATGGCGAGGAAAGATGGGTGGAGCCGCTCAAGCTAAATTGGAGGATCTGATTTTGCGAAGCAGAATGCCGCGTCCAATCCAACAATCCGGAAGACGGCATGCAGCGAGAACTCCGAAGGCCAGGAAACCATCGGCAACTCCAAGGGATGCCGATTTTAAAGGAGAACTCACCCCAGAGGCCTGCTAAGACACTGGTTCATGGAACACCCCCCTTTCCTGCTTGCTCTCTTTTCCTTTTCCTATTGCGCCCTGCTTTCCGGCCACGCCGAGAATCTCGAAACCGTCGGCCACAAAGACGCCCAAAGGAGCGTCACCCCCGTCAATCAGATCCTTACCCCCCTCGGGCGCCAGGTGGAACTCACCGGACTTCGCCCTCAGGCCCTTGC
>QQND01000001.1 GCA_003402745.1 Verrucomicrobiota bacterium | reverse complement strand
TGAACAGCAGATGGCAGCCTACAAAAACCAGCAGCGTGAAATTGCTGCGCTGCAGTTATTTGCAGACCGTTTTCGCGCCAAGGCAAGCAAGGCGGCACAGGCGCAGAGCAAGCTCAAACAGATTGAGCGGATGGACCGCATTGAGGCGCCTGAGGCTCCAGAAAAAGTCGTCGGCCAATTTAAGTTCCCGCAGCCGCAGCGTTCCGGGCAGCGTGCGATTGCGCTTAAAAATGTGGACCATGCCTACGGGGATCTCGTGGTTTACAAGGGGCTCGATTTCCAGGCCGAACGCGGTCAGCGCATCGTGCTCGTCGGCCCGAATGGCGCTGGTAAGTCGACCCTGTTGAAGTTGCTCGCCGGCGTTCTTCCTCTGCAGTCGGGGGCGCTGGAACTGGGGCATCAGGTCCGCGTCGGATATTTTTCGCAGCACCGTCAGGACATGCTCAGAACCAGCGCGACTGTTTTGGAAAACGCGCTCGACGGCAATCCTGCGGGCGTTTCCGAACAGATGGCCCGTTCGGTGTGCGGAGCATTTTTGTTCCGAGGCGACGACGTTTTCAAACCTGTCTCCGTCCTCAGCGGGGGGGAAAAGACACGACTGGGTTTGATCAAGCTGTTGCTGGACCCGCCTAATTTGTTGCTCATGGACGAGCCGACGACGCACCTTGATATGGCCTCCATTGACGCCCTGATCGGGGCGCTCAAGCAGTTTGAAGGGACCCTCGTTTTCATCTCTCACGATGTTCACTTTATCCGCTCCATTGCGGACAATGTGCTGCACATCTCCGCAGGTAAACTCACTCCGTACGCTGGGAATTACGATTATTACCTTGATAAAACAAAGGCGCTTTCTGCGCGGGCCGCGCTGACCGCTGGGGAGGGACTCTCCGACCACCGTCCGGCGACTGCGCCCGCAACAACGTCGTCTCCGGGAGCGGGGCCGGGCATGAAAGAAGTCCGCGAGGCTCGGAAGCGTGAATCTGCGGAGCGCGCCGCCCGTGCTAAGGTGCAGAGAGACCGCGAAAAGGCGCTTGCTGCCGCAGAAGCCGAGGTGGTTCGTCTGGAGGGGCGCCAACGCACCATCACGGAAGAGTTGGAATCCCCCAAGTGTTACGACAATCCTTCCATGGCATTGCAGCTCAACCGCGAGCTGCGCCAGGTTCATCAACAAATCGCGGAAGCCACCTCCCGCTGGGACCAGCTTGCTGCGGAGCACAGCGTCGAAGAACCTCAACCCGTGTAATTGAAATGGCCGCCAGCACCGTTTTTTACAAACGTTCCACCTTCGTCACCCACCTTCCTGCGGAGGCGTTGTTCAGCCCGAGTCATTACTGGCTGATGCCCGAGGCGGACAACGTGTGGCGCGTGGGTTTCACCAAGTTCGCCACGCGTATGCTGGGTGACTTGGTGGACCACCAGTTTGAAAAACAGTCGGGCGAGAATGTTTCAAGTGGAGAAATCGTCGGCTCGGTGGAGGGGTTTAAGGCTATTTCTGACTTGTATTCGCCTGTTACTGGAAGTTTTGCGGGAGGCAATCCGGCGCTCCAGAAAGACCCGGAAATCATTGGAACCGACCCGTACGGGGAAGGGTGGCTTTTCCGCATCGCCGGCACCCCAGATGCGCGTTGCACGGCGGTTGAGGGGTACCGTTCCCTGCTGGATGCGACCATCGACAGGATGCTCGAAAAAGAGGGAGTGTAGCGGGTTCCCGTGACTCCACCGCGCGCGGCTACGTGCTGCGTGTGCTGGTGAGAGCGGCCTGCCGGTAGTGTTCGTCTTTCCTGCCTCCGATGCGGTCGATGACCTCCTGTGATAAAAACACGGGGCCGCCAAGGGCTGCGGCTCCCGCAAAGATGCGCGCGGCTTTCACGGCCATGTACATGGCCGCCTTCACGGCCTCGGGCGTGGAACCAAAGGTGATGACTCCGTGACTTTGAAGCAGGACAACCTTTGGAAAGGCGCCATAGCGCTCGATGTAAGCTTCCGTTTTCCTGCGGATTTCCTGCCCGAGCCAGAGGCCCGGGTCCGTGTAGGGCACGAGCACTGAGGCGGGCCCGCAGCAGACGATTTCATCGGGAAACGTCCTGCGTTCTGCGAAGTCATTCGCACGTGTGGAGCAGAGCAGGGAATTGATGGCGATGGGATGGGTGTGTCCAACAAACTCGACTCCTGGAAGCGAGAGAAAGTAGGCATGGAAAAGCGCCTCGACGGAGGGGCGCCTGGCTTTCGGATCAACCTTGCAGCGGACGAGTGCGTGGTCCACGTCTTCGTCTGTAGCATGCTCCTGCCCAAGTAATTCCAGCAGCGGTTCTGAAAGGCATTCCACTGTGTCTTCCTCGCGCAGTGTGCCGAGGTTGCTGCCGCTTGCCTTCACAAGAAAGCGCTCTTTGCTCAGGCGGGCGGAAGTGTTTCCCTCGCCCAAGATTGAAAGTTCGCGCGACTCCTCGCCAAGTTCATGCGAGAGGGCGAGGAGGGTCCGGCGTTTTTGTTCAAGATCACTCATTGAATGTCTCCGCAAATACTGACTTCCATGCCGAGAGAGCGCATGGCACAGGCTTTAGCCAGGAGACCAAAACGTGCCGACTCTTTGTCCGGGGCATACACGACCTGGATGTGATTTGAAGCGTGGCGCGCCATCATTTGGTCCCTGGTGATGCCCTTCAAGACGGTATGCATGATCGGCCACTGTGAGGTTGTCAGCGCCCAGCGTTCTTCGGTTTCGTTTTCCGGAAGCGCAACAACCTCGCCTAATCCTGTGTCGAAGTGGAGGCTACCCTCGGCGACGTAAATACGACTCCAAACAATCCAGCCAGGTTTGCTGATTCCTTTTAAAGTTCCACCGCCCAGACGAAAGTACATGGAAGGCTGGCGTTCGCTCAAAGCGCCATGCCAACCGTCAATGAAGTGCGCAGGCGGCGCCGCACCTGAAATCAGGAACACCCAAACGTACTCCTCCCTACCGTCTTCGAAGACGTAGGGGCGGCCCCAGCGCAGGTCGTGCAGCGTGTTTTCGGGCTCGAATCCCAGCTGTCGCCAGAGTCGGTAGGTGACCAGGCCATCGAGGCCGGCGCATTCGTCGACTTCGTTGAAATGCGGCAATGCCTCGTGGGCGTACAACTCCTCACCGCTATTTTTGCGGTAGACCGGCGGACGATCCACGTTGTTGAGAGTGCCCTCGACAAGGTCGGACGCGGGAGCGAGATCCTTCAATCCTTGCTGGTACTGGATGCCGATGGTGGAGCAGCCGAAATCGTCAGCGATGCGAACGGCGGCGATGTACATTTTGCACTGCTGGAGCACCTGTTTTAGGGTGAGGCAAGTCTCCTCATTTTTCCCGAAGTCGAACCGCAGCCCTTTGTCGACGTACCATTGATAGACAGCCCGGGCCTCGGGATCGCTGACCTCGAGCATGGCTGCGTAGAGGGCGGACTGGCTTAGACGTTCTTTGAACACGCCTGTCTTGTGCAGCAATTCATCGGGCAGGATTGCGTTGTACATACCCATGCAGCCCTCATCGAAGACACCCATGATGGCCTTGTATTTAAGCAATCCTTTGGCGAAACGTTCGCCCTCTTTGCGGGCCGCGACTGGAACTTTGACGTCCTTTAATGCGCGGACGTGAGAGACATCGTGGCTGAGGCGGCCTTTCTTGAGCCACTTCTTGAGGCCTGCTTGGAAAAAAGGATCCTTGAAGGTTTCGCTCCAGAGCGTGCTGTATTTGACGCCAGCCTTTTTGAGGGAGCCGTTCAGATTCAGCATCCCCACGAGCCCTGGCCAGGTGCCGCTCCAATTTGCCAGGGTGAGGATTGGGCCGCGATGCGTGAGCAAACCGTGGAGGATGTGGTGGCTGTACTGCCAGACGGCCTCGGCCACGATGAGGGGGGCATCGGCCGGGATTTCTTGGAAGACCTCCATCCCGTATTTCTGGCTGTCGATGAAACCGTGGCCCTTGAGCTTGTTGAAGGAGTGGGCGCGCTGCACCTTGCAGCCTTCTTTTTTGAGGGCGGCGACGATGAGCTTCTCCATGGCGGCCTGCGCGGCTTCGCACTTTTGGTTTGCCGAAGTCCGCAAATCACCGTTTGCGATGAGGTATACAGTTGTCGGGGAGGTGGTTTTTTTCGGCATGGGAATACGTGAGATTCTTTGATCCTGGAGCTCAGGGGCAACAATGTTTATCAATATCTTTCGCGGAACAATCTCTGAAACAGAGGACGAGGCCGGGGAACAGGAGGAGCTCAGAAAAGGCTGTGATTCCAAGGTGGTGCTTACGCTAGGCTGGAGGGCGTGTCTCTTCGCCTCCAAATGCTTCAGGTTGCCCGGCGTGGTGCGCTCAGCTTAGGCGAGTCGCTCCCCGTTGTCCGGGCTTTTGCACATTCCAGACTTTCAAGTGAGGGCGAGGGACTGGATCGGGATGGTCGCCCTGACTTGTATTACACAATTTTTGCCCTCGCACTGCTGCAGGCCCTCGACGAAGCGGTGCCTTTTGGCGTGGTGCGCGAAAGGTTGCTGGGCTTTGGATCAGGGGGTGCGCTGGATTTTGTGCATCTGGGCGCGCTTGCGCGCTGCTGGGCCGTGGTCGGGGCTCCTCCGAAGGAAATTGCTTTGGGCATTCTCGAAAAAGTCGAGAGCTACAGAACCGATAACGGGGGGTTTGATGGCGAGGCCGGCGCCGCTTCCGGCACGGCCTATGGAGGCTTCGTGGCGCTTGGCTCTTATCAGGATCTCGGGGTGCAGCTCCCTGACCCTTTGAGGCTGGTGCAGTCGTTGAAATTTTTGGAAACTCGGGACGGCGCTTGGGGAAATGTTCCCGGGTTGCGCGTGGGCTCCACCAACGCCTCTGCGGCGGCTGTCACACTTCTCCATCAGTTGGAAATGCCCATTCATGAGGCGGCGGGGAGCTGGCTCTTGTCGCAGATGCACCCCGCGGGTGGATTTCTGGCGATGCCCCTGGCGCCGATACCGGACCTACTTTCCACGGCTACGGCTTTGCACGCTTTGTCTTGTTTGGAGGTTGAGCTTGGGGCGGTTGCAAAAGAGCGCTGCCTTGATTTCTTGGACTCGCTCTGGACCGCGCAGGGCGGCTTCCACGGGCACTGGGCGGATGACCATCTGGACGCGGAATACACGTTTTACGGCCTTTTGGCACTGGGGCACCTCCTATGAAAGCGGCTTTTACAAGGGAACGGGTCTCCGCAGCCCTGGGCGTTTCGACCCGCCAACTTTTGGAGGAAATGGGAGGGGATGGCTTTTGGGTGGGCGAGCTCTCAAGCAGTGCACTCTCCACAGCCACGGCCGTGATCGCGTTTGCACAACTCGCGACGGCGGATGGTTCGGCCCAGGATGAGCCTCGCATAGAGGCGGGATTGAACTGGCTGGCAGCTCATCAAAATGCGGATGGCGGCTGGGGCGATACCAACAAAAGTCATTCCAACATCAGTACGACAGCGCTTGTTTGGGCTGCCTTCGGGGCGGCAAAGCAGGACGCGGTTTACCCCGAGGTGGTGGGACAAAGCCGGCAGTGGCTGCAAAAAGCTTGTGGGGTGGATTCTGCGGGATGGGAAAAATATTTGGCTGAGTCCATCCGGCGGCGGTACGGGAAAGACCGGACGTTTTCAGTGCCAATTTTAACGGCTTGTATTTTGTCCGGTCGTATGGGCGCAAACGGCTGGAGCGAAGTTCCTTCGCTGCCTTTTGAACTCGCTGCTTTTCCCCACGGGTTTTATGGTTTTTTGCAACTTCCGGTGGTGAGCTACGCCCTTCCAGCACTTATCGCAATTGGGCGAGCGATCCATCGACATGCCCCTACAAAAAACCCGCTGCTGCGGTTCCTTCGCAACCGTCTTGAAAAGGTCGCCTCGCGAAAGCTTGAGAAGATCCAACCCGAAAATGGAGGTTTTTTGGAGGCCACGCCTCTGACGAGTTTTGTACTCATGAACCTTGCGGCCCTGGGGGAAACGAACTCGAAAACCGCCCAACGCGCAGCCTCGTTTTTGCGAGTTTCCATGCGTCCCGACGGGAGCTGGCCGATAGACACGAACCTTTCCACGTGGGTGACAACCTGGGCGATCAACGGCCTTCACCGGCAGTCCAACCTGCTCTCTTACGAGGTGCGTTCTGTTTTGAAAGAGTGGCTTTTGGGCCAGCAGTATCTTTGCCGGCATCCTTACACCAACGCCGCCCCGGGAGGCTGGGCGTGGACGGATCTCGCTGGGGGGGTTCCGGATGCGGACGACACACCGGGGGCCCTTCTGGCGCTTCTGGCTTTGGGGACCATCGACTCCCGAGCGCGGCGCGCGGGCCAGTTGGGGACGCGCTGGTTGCTGGGCCTCCAAAACAGGGACGGCGGGATTCCGACTTTTTGCCGCGGCTGGGGAACCCTCCCTTTTGATCGGAGTGGAGCCGATTTGACCGCTCACACCCTGCGCTCCTGGAGTGCGTGGCTACCCGAATGGCAGGGAGCGTTTCGAACGGAGGTCATTAAGGCCATTCAACGCGGCTTAGCGTTTCTTCAAAAACAGCAACGGCCTGATGGAACGTGGGTGCCGTTGTGGTTTGGAAACCAGGACGCCCCTGCGGAGGAGAATCCGACCTGGGGAACGGCGCGGGTGGTTTTGGCCCTCAGAGAGCTTCGGGACCGCGGGTTTGAATTCGCGCCTGAAGTGCTGCAACGGGGGAAGGCCGCGCTCGCGGGCCTGCAGCAGGCTGACGGAGGTTGGTCCGGGGGCTCGGGGCAGCACCTGGAAAGTACGGTTGAAGAAACGGGCGTCGCCCTCGAAGCCCTCGCCGGGACGTCGTATACCAGCGCCGTAGACAAAGGGGTGCGCTGGATGGTGGAGCGTGTTGAAAACGGACGTTGGTTGGAGTGTGCGCCCGTGGGGTTCTACTTTGCAAAGCTCTGGTACTATGAGCGTCTTTACCCTCAGTTGACGACGGTTGCAGCCCTTGGGGCGGTACTGCAGGGGTCCGTAGAATTCGGGGATGTGCCCGAGGACGGTTCCTTGGAAAGCGAGCCTTTGGCTGAGATGAAAGCCTGGTCCCCGTTTTCACGGGGGCCAAAGCAGAAGGATTAATTCGTTATGAATGTTGAGGCGATGCGAAGCGCATATGCGGAGAATTTTTCCATGCGGGGGGAAATTGGGGCGTCGGTTTCCGTATGGGTTGAGGGGAAAGAAATCGTGGGAATGGGCAGCGGGTTTAAGGACAAGGAAGGAACGATGCCGTGGGATGTTTCCACGCCCGTACTGGTGTGGTCCGCAACGAAGGGGATGTCAGCCGCCTGTTTGTTGCATGCCTTGGAGGGAGCGCGACTTCCCTTGGCGACGCGCGTTTCATACCTGTGGCCGGAATTTGGTGCGGCCGGCAAGCGGGACGTCACCCTTGAAACGCTTCTCCAGCACCAGGCTGGGTTGTGTGCGCTGAACGCGTCGCCTCCGGTGGAGGATTGCGCTGCGGTTTTTGAGGCACTCGCAGCCCAAGAGCCCGCCTGGGTTCCGGGAACAGCACACGGTTATCATCCTCGTACGTTTGGGTTTCTGCTCGATGCAGTATTGCGAAAAATCACTGGCGGGGAGTCTTTGGGAGCTTACTGGAGACGGGTTTTCGCGGAGCCTCTGGAGTTGCAGTTTTGGATCGGAGCGCCCCCTGAAATACATTCCCGCATCGCTCCCGTATTTGCGCCCAAAGGGGTGATGCCTAAAGACGATCCATTTTTCACAGCGTTCATGACGCCGGGATCTTTGACGTCCCGATCGTTTGCATCGCCAAAGGGACTGCATTCCGCCGGGGCGATGAACACGCCAGAGGCCAGGCAGGGCGAATATGCGGGCTTTGGTGGAATCGGAACGGCGAGCGCTATTGCAAAGTTTTACGCCATGCTCGCCTGCGAGGGAGCGTGGAGTGGCCGGAGTTACTTCAAGCCGGAGACACTGTTGCCGCTTCAGCGGAGCAGAGTTCAAGGTGCGGACCGGGTGCTACAAATGGACACGGCTTTTTCGTGTGGTTTCATGCGGGATCCAGAGGACGCTTTGGGAAGGAAGCGACGCAAAACTTTTGGCCCCGAATCAAAAGCCTTCGGTCACCCGGGCGCGGGAGGCAGCGTGGGGTTTGCCGACCCGACGCGGGGTCTTGGTTTTGCCTACGTGATGAATCAGATGGAGCCCGGGGTGCTTCCGAATATGCGGGCCCTCAGCTTGATAGAGGCCTGTTACGAAGGGGAGGCATCGGGGGAGCTGCGTAAGTCCTGAGGGTTCGCCGCGAACGGCGAGGCGTTCCCAAGATTTGTGCGGCTGCGGTTTTAAAACCGGCGGCCCTGGGGCGGCCCATTGAGCTGCTATGCCTGCGGTCGCCGGGCTTGGGCAGGACTCTTTGGCGTGCACTTTATGGCGTGCACTTTATGGCGTGCACCTTGTAGCGTGCATTTTATGGCGTGCACTTCTTTCCAAGCCGAAAGGGGAGCGGTTTCTCAGGGCTTTTTCGGGGATTCCTCGGCGTTTTGTGCGGCGCGTTTTTGAAGCTGTTCGCGCATTTTTTCTTTCTGCTCCGGGGTCAGTTCCGCCGCGATCCGCTCCATGCTTTGCTTTAAGGTCGCGCGTTTTTCCTCGGGCGAAGTGGTTTTGTCGTCCTTGAGCGCTTTGAGTTTTGGCCCCTCCTCCAGAAGCACGGGCCTGATTTTAGCCATTTGCTCTTCGCTGAGGCCGAGTTTTTCCTTCATGGCCTGCAGGCGCAGCGCAATCTCGTCCCGCCCCTGCGTTGCCCTGCGCTGGGTTTCCTCGGCCAATTGCGCCCGCTGTTCCGCAGTCAACACGGCTCCCATTTTCTCTCTGAAACTTGCCATGAGGACGCCCGCTTTTTCCTTTTTCTGAGAGTCTGTGAGGGTCGCGTCATTTTTGATGGCGTCAAGGTTGGAGGATTCCTCCAGCACCACGGGTTTGAGTTTTGCAAACTGCTCTTCAGAGAGCCCGAGGCGAGCCCGCATCGCCTCCAAGCGCGATTCGGGGCTCAAAGCAGAGCTGGGGCTCAAAGCAGAGCTGGGGCTCAAAGCGGAGCTGGGGGACTGGGCTTGGGTAGGGCATGCCGGGAAGAAAACGAGGATCGCACCAAATAGAAGGACGGAGAGTAAAGGGGCGGGCTTCATAAAATTAGTAACACCTCAATATAGCCCGGGTTGCGGAAAAATCGCGGTCTTTTCGCGCTTGGCCATGGGATCAGGGTTCGGCTCGTTAGATTTTATTACGGTTCGGAAGGCCGGGCCTGGACACGGAGTCCCTCCCGGACGGCGTCTGGGGGGTGCACAATCACGGCCTCGCCCGCTGCCAGGCCGGAGAGGATTTCGGCTGTCTGACCATTTTGATGGCCGACTTTGAGTTCCTGCAAACGAGCAGCGCCCCCGGAAAGGGTGAAACACTTCCAGACCACGCCCCTTCGGAAAAGGGCGCCTGCAGGGACTTGGAGGACGCGGTTGGAGTGCCACGTTTGGATTCGGCCCTCTACGCGAAACCGGTCCCCTAGTTTGGGGGAGAGGGGAAGAGTCGCGTTGAAGTCTACTAAAACTCGCACCCGCTGTTCCTCGACACCGAGGGCGGAGGTTTTCGTAAACGCGGCGGGTTCCACCAGGCGGACTTTGGCGGGGAGCGGGTCGGGGCCGCCCCAGCGCTCGATGGAGACGGGGGCGCCCAGGTGGACGCCGGCGGCGTCTGTGGAGAGGAGCTCGATCTCGATTTCAAGTTCACTCGGGTCGCCCACTTCCAGAAGCGGCGTTCCTGGGGCGACGCTCCGCGCATTTTCTTCGAAGACGTTTAGGACGACGCCGTTGATTGGGGAGGTGATTTCAAGCGGAGCACTTCCCAGGGGTCCGCTGCGCAGCGTCGCCTGGGCCTGGGCCAGTTCGTACCTAGAAATGTCCCGGCTGAATTCAGCGGCCTTCCATTCCCTGTTTCGCATGGAAGCGCCGAGTTCTGCGGCGTCCCGTTCCTGCTCGGAAATCGCGCCGGAACGAGAGAGGACATCCGCGCGGGCGCGCTCACGGGAGGCCAAATCTGCAGCGGAGGCAGCCCGGGCCACATCCGCTTCCCGCTGTTGAAGTGCGGCCTCGGCGGACTGGACGCGGGCTTCCGCTTGGGCGCGGCTGCGCGGGCTCAATAATTCTGAGGGTTCTGGATCGATCACTGCGACCAGCGTTTGTCCCTGGACCACGAGATCACCGGCGCGCAAAGGGGTTCGTCGGACCATCCCCGCCAGGGGCGGCGAGATCACGTACCGGTTGCGGATGCGCGTTTTGCCTTCCTCGAGGACTGAGGCGTCCATGGGGCCTTCGAAAGCAGCGGCGGTTTCAACAGGGAGGGGTTTTGGGCGGAAGTTGAAGGCGAGCGCAGCCACGAGCAGCAGGAGCGTGAGCCAGCGAAGAAAGGGAAACACAGGCTGCTTTTTTTGGGAGGTGACGGGATCGGCGGACGGTGGCATGGAAGGAGACATGGGGGACGCTTACTCTGCGGCTTTGAGCACGGCGAGGAGGTCGAGTTTGCGGATACGGCGTGTCACGAGAGTGAAGGAGCAGGCAGCTGAACTGAGGACGATGGTGGCGGCGGTGGCGAAATTCTTCGAGGTCAAAACCAGAGGAAGGCGTACGGTTTCTGTGTGGACTTTTGAAATGATGAGCTGGGAGAGCAAGCTTCCAAAGGCGAGTCCGGCGGGCAGTGCGAGGAGGGTGAGCAGGGCCAGTTCGCCGATGAGGACTGCGGCGACTTCGCGGTGGGAAAATCCGAGCACCCGGAGGGTTGCAAGGTCCCGGCTGCGCTCCGACAAGGCGATGCGGGCGCTATTGTAAACCACCCCGAAGGCGACCACCACGGCAAAGGAGAAATAGAGGGTCTGGAGCAGATTGATGCTCTCGGCCGTGGTTTGTTTGAAACTCGCGCGCGTTGCCTCCTTGAGGCGGAGCGCGGAAATGGCCGGGGTGTTTTTGAGGCGCTGGAACAGACGCTCCCACAGGAGCGTGTCGACTTGGAAGTGGGCGCCGCTCACCGTTTCGCCTTCTCGAAGCAGCGTATGAAGCGCTTCCCGGCTCATATAGGCGTTGAGGCCGGCGTAGTCGGTGATTAGGGATTGGAGTTTTAGGGAGTGGACGGGTCTTTTGCCTTCCAGGATTTCCACTTGTAGAAAGTCTCCCGGAACCGCCTCCAAAATCTCCGCCAGCTTTGCTGAAATCGCCAGTCCTGATGGAGGCACGCCCGCCGGGTTTCCCTGCTCATCCAGCGGCCGGTTGAGAGAGCCTTCGGGATCCAAGCCGGTGAGGAGAAGGCGCCTTGTGTGCTGGCCATAGCGGATGCGTACTGGAACGCTGCGGAAAGCCTCGCTTTTGAGGACGCCCGGAAGCCCCGCAAGGGCGTGTGCGGCGGCGGCACTGCCGGGTTCACGCAGGCCTACGGAGGCGTTTTGACGTTGGGCAACATCCCATTCAAAGGAAAGCAGATGGTCGACGCCGTCACGCATGGCCCCGGGCAGGACGGGAATGCCTGCGGCTAGGGCGAGCCCGAGGGTGGTGAAAAGCGCCTGAGCGGGCCGGCGTTGGATATTGCGCAGGGCCATCCGCACGGGTATGGGCAGCAATTTTGTCAGCCCCAGTCGCTCCGGAAGGGAGGGGCGGAAAGAGGCGGGAGGTTCCGGGCGCATGGCCTGTGCGGGGGCGAGGCGGACAGCCTGCCGGACGGCTCCAAATACGCCTGCGAAAGCGGCCATGGTGTTGGCGCAGAATGCGATGGCGACCGCCCCCCAGGCGGGATGGAAGGGGAGCTCAGGGAATTTGAAAAACTTGTGGTAAAGCGCTACGAACTGGCTGCCAAGGTGGAGTCCACCGACGGTGCCCAGAGTGGTGCCCGCGAGGACGAGCACAAGGGCAAACTTCGCGTAATGGATGCCGATTTCGCGGGGGGTGAAGCCGAAAGCCTTGAGTTGGGCGATTTGTTCGCGCTGCAAGCGCACGAGGCGCGTGAGCACCGAGCTGCTCATGAACGCGGCGACGCTCAGGAACGCCATTGGGAAAGCCACCGCTAGGGTGCTCAGGATGCCCAGTTCGTCGTTGAGCCGGTTGGCCGAGGGATGTTCCCTGAGGCCAAAGGCGCCCAGCCCGCCATAGGGGGCAAGCAAAAGGTCGAGGTCCGCTTGAATGGCTTCCGGTTTGGTCCCGGGCCCGGTGGAAAGAACGACATTGTTGAAGGCGCCTTCCAGGTCCATGGCGGCGGCCAGTTCGCGTTCGCGCATCCAAAAAATGCCGAACCGCTTCGCGTCGGGCAGGGTTTCGCCCGGGCGGGCTTCAAAGATGAATTCGGGGGAGAGGGCGATTCCGGTGATGAGGAGGCGCTGTTGTTTGCCACGGAGCGTGGCCTGGAGGCTATCGCCGGGTTGGAGTCCCCGGGCCTCCGCGAATGCTTCAGAAATGGCAACCTCGCCGCGCGTGCCCGACGCCGGTAACCGGCCGCTCCGCAGGAACAACGACAGCAGAGCGGGGTCGCGCTCATTGGGGAGCGAGAGCACGAGGCCATCGGCTGGTTCGATCACGTCGGGAAGGTCCAGCAGGAGCGTCCCCTTGATCCGAGTCTCGATGCGTGCGACTCCTGGAAGGTCAGCGATGCGCTGGGCGAGCGCCTTCGGGGCGCGGCGCAAATCGGCGAAGACGTTTCCCATCCGGTGGGCGGCATAGTAAAGGTCGCGCGTTTGGGATAGGGAGAGGATGAGACTGCGTGAGAGGATCATCATCGCCAATCCGCAGGCCATGACCAAGGCGACGGCGGCGATCTGACCCTTGATGGCACTCAGGTCGCGCAGAAGCTTGCGGTCAAGAGGGTTCATTATAACAAGAGAAAGGTGGGGAGCCCCTTCCGGAGGGGTTTGCGGCCTCGTTGGAGACTTTGAGGGCGCGGCTGGGAAAGCTCAAGGAGCACTGTTTTTTTTCGGCCCGGAGCTTGGTGTGGCTCAGATCATTCCGATTTGTTTGAAGGAAAACCAGGGGTTCCTGCCATTGTCGGACGAACCCAGAATGACATGGTCCAAGAGCTGGACTTGGAGCAGCTTGGAGGCCTCCGTGAGCCGGGCGGTCAGGCGCCGGTCCGCCTCGCTGGGAGTGGGGTCGCCCGAGGGATGGTTGTGAACTAGAATAAAAGCGAAGGCGGCGGCGGTGAGGACGGGGCCGAAAATGTCCCGAGGATGGGCGATGCTTTCATTCACGGTGCCTCTGGAAACCTCCTCCACGCGCATGAGTTGATAGCGTGTATCGAGGAGCACCACCCGCAGCGACTCTTTGGCGAGGAATCGCATTTCCATGCCCAGCAACTGGAAGACCCGTTCGGGGGAGTCGATGCGCTCGCGCCGCACGCACTCCGCGCTCAATCTGGAGGCCAGTCCAAAGGCCGCCACCAGTTGTACCGCCTTGTTATCACTGAGCCCGCGGACTTTTGCCAGTTCGCTGGCGGTGCAACGGCTCAACCCGCCCAGCGAGCCATAACGTTTGAGGAGTTGCCGGCCCAACTCCACCGCGCTTAAACCCACAATCCCCGTGCGGATCAGAATGGAGAGCAGCTCGCCATCGGAAAGTGCGCCCAAGCCTTGGGCAAAGATTTTTTCCCTTGGCTGTTCGCCCCCCTCTGTTTCCTTGGTCGTGCCTGCTCCCACACCTTAAAATCGCACGAAACTCCGCGAAAAGTGGCGATTACCTTTCAGATTAGCCCCTGCTCCGTGCTGAAGATTAGTAACGACCCAGCGCGTTGATTAGGCCCCGTCCAGGGGGCAAACGGATTCGCCGAAGCGGGGGGGTTAGGCCTCGCCCAGGGGGGCGATCATTGCGTCGAGAGTCTCGCAAAGGCCAAACAGAGATTCCTTGTACACGGAAGCATCCAAGTGCACGAGGCCTTCTTGTGCATCCTGTAACATCTGGCGTCCTGTTTTCACGGCGTAGTGCAAAGCATTCCGGGCCATCGTGGACTCCACCAGGCCCCGGATTTTATCCTCGTTTCCCTCCAAGATTAGTTCCCCCAGGCGCTCGCGCTCCGCGGTGGAACTCGTGTTCAAGAGGTGCAGGATGGGGAGCGTCAGCTTGCCGCGACGCAGGTCGCTTCCGAGGGTTTTTCCAACCGTACCCTCGTCGCCTGCTAGATCCAGGCAGTCGTCATAAATCTGGTAGGCGGTGCCCAGGCGCATCCCGAAGTCGAAGAGGCCTTTTTGAGCCGCTTCGGAGGCGCCGTTAAGGAGTCCGCCCAGTTGGGTTGCTGCGGCGAACAACGCCCCTGTTTTCATCTCCAGAATGCGGAAGTAATCAGGCACGGTGAGTTTGAAATCGAAACGGCGCTGGGTTTGTATGATTTCTCCGGAACAGACTTCGCTGGCGGCATCCGCGATGCGTCGGCAGATTCGGGTGTCTTCAAAGGAGGAGGCAAGCCGGAGGGCGTGGGCGAATAGGCAGTCCCCGAGGAGCACGGCTAGTGAATTGCCCCATTTGGCGTTAGCCGTGGGCTGGCCGCGCCGGAGGTCGGCATGGTCGAGAATATCGTCATGGACGAGGGTGGCGGCGTGAATGAGCTCCACAATGACGGCCAAATCGGAATGCGGCGGGAGGATGGCGCCGGTGGCTCCCCCGGCGAGCAGGGCCAGGGCAGGGCGCAGTCTTTTGCCGTGGCTTTCGATCGCATAGGCCACATAGAGTTCTACTGCGGGGTCGAAGGCGTGGGCCTGTGCTCGGATGCGCTCCTCCACCTGGTGCAGACCTTCTGCAATCGGTTCGAACGCCCGTTTCAAGGCGAGGGTTTTGTCGAGCGGAGGCTCCAGTTCAGAAGGTGAATTCACTTGGTCGCCACGATAGAACGCCTCGCTGGGAAGTCAATCGCACGGGCGTCCGCCTTCGGGGGTGTTCACTTCAAAGGCCTCAAGAGGGGCGCAGATTTTTGTCTAAAAAAAGGGGGGAACCCCCGGTCAGGACCGTGACAACGCGAGGTGTATACCCACCTCGTCACCCTCGGAGAGCCCCATTTCCTCCAACTGCTGGCGGGTGATGTCCGCGTCGAGGGTTTCTCTGGATTCCTGAAGGCGCAGAGTCAACCGGGCGCTGGGGCCGGCGGCGAAGAGATGTTCGATGGTGGCGTGAAGTTCGGCCGCGGCATCGCCGGCAAACAGGATGCGGACTTCGTGGGGGCGGACGTAAAAGAGGTCGGGTCGGCCCGGTTTGCGCACCTTGTTCACATCCCCGAGGAATTCATAAACGAAGGGGGTGGCGGGATGGTCGTAGACCTGCTGGGGAGAGCCGATTTGCTCAATCTGGCCCTGGTTCATGACGACAACGACGTCCGCCAGTTCCAAGGCTTCCTGCTGGTCGTGGGTGACGAAAATGGTGGTGACCCCGATTTCCCGGTGGAAGGCCCGGAGCCACCGGCGCAGGTCCTTGCGCACCTTTGCGTCCAGCGCGCCGAAGGGTTCATCCAGCAGTAACACCTTGGGGTCGATGGCGAGGGCGCGCGCGAGAGCCACTCGCTGGCGCTGGCCGCCGGAGAGCTCCGAGGGGAGGCGCTGCTCGAGCCCTTGGAGCTGGACGAGCCGCAGTAGTTCCAGCACGCGGTCGCGAATGGCGTCTTTGCCGGGGCGTATTTTTTGAGGCCGCACTTCCAACCCGAAGGCCACGTTTTCAAAAACACTCAGGTGGTTAAAGAGGGCGTAATGCTGGAAAACAAACCCTGCCTTGCGCTCGGCAGCGGGACGGTCGGTGACGTCCTCCTCGTTGATGACGACGCTGCCCTGGCCGGAGTCCGGAAAATCCAAGCCGCCGATGATGCGCAAGAGGGTGGTTTTTCCGGAACCCGAGGGGCCCAGCAAAGCGACGAGCTGGTGGTCGGCGATTTCCAGATTGATGCCGCGCAAGGCCTGAAAGGTGCCAAAAGTACGGCGCAGATTTTGAACAACGATGGACATGAGAGTCAGTGTTTTTGGCGCCTCAACCCGACGCGCCATTCAATAAAGGTTTTAAGCGCGAGGGTCAGCAGGCCGAGCACGCTCAGGATGGAGGCGCAGGCGAAGGCGGCGGCGGAGTTGTATTCGTTGTAAAGCACCTCGACGTGCAGGGGGAGCGTATTGGTTTCGCCGCGGATGTGGCCGGAGACCACAGAAACAGCACCGAACTCACCCATGGCGCGAGCGTTACACAGGATGATTCCGTAGAAAAGCGCCCATTTGATGTTGGGAAGTGTAACGCGGCGGAAGGTTTGCCAGCCCGAGGCTCCCAGGCTTAAGGCCGCGTATTCCTGGTCGTTTCCCTGGGCCTGCATCAGCGGGATGAGCTCCCGGGCGACAAAGGGGAAAGTGACGAAAACGGTGGCCAAAATCATGCCTGGTGCGGCGAAAATGATCTGCAAATCATGCTCCCGAAGCCACGGTCCAAACAACCCCCGCGCCCCAAAAAGCAGGACCCACACCAGACCAGAGACCACGGGGGAGACGGCAAAGGGCAGGTCGATCAGGGAGAGTAACAGGCTTTTTCCCTTGAAGGAAAACTTCGCAATCGCCCAGGAGGCGCCGACTCCAAACACCGCGTTCAGAGGGACGGACACCAGCGCCACGGTCAGCGTCAGATAGATAGCGGAAAGGGTGTTGGCCTCCGTCACGGCGTCTGCATAGACCTTGATGCCTTTGCGGAAGGCTTCCGCAAAAACGAGGGCCAGAGGCACAAACAGAAACACGGCCAAGAATCCCACCGCGCAGCCGATGAGTAGGACGCGTGTCCAGAGGGGGTCTTGAGTGGAACGGGTTTGGACACTCATGCGACGTTGCGGACAAGGGTTTTGCGCTGCAGAAAGTTGATCACAAGCAGCAGCACAAAGGAGACCACCAGCATCATGGCCGCCAGAGCCGTGGCGCCCTCGTAATCGTATTGCTCAAGTTTGGTGATGATCAGCAGGGGCAGAATCTCCGTCTTCCCTGGCATATTGCCTGCGATGAACACGACCGAGCCGTATTCACCCACCGCCCTGGCAAAAGCCAGCGTCGTCCCCGTGATCAGCGCGGGAACCAACTGGGGGAAGACCACGCGCCGGAAGGTCTGCCAGCGGGTGGCGCCAAGGGTCGCCGACGCTTCTTCCTGTGCGGTTTCAAAATCCTCCAGCACGGGCTGGAGGGTCCGCACCACAAACGGGAGGCCGATAAACACCAGTGCGATCAAAATCCCCGGCGGCGCAAATGCCACCTTGATGTCGTACGGCTTCAGCAGGGAGCCGATCCAGCCGTTGGGCGCGTACAGGGTCGTGAGCGCGATCCCGGCCACGGCAGTGGGCATGGCGAAGGGAAGATCTACGGAGGCTTCGAGAAAGCGGCGGCCTGGGAATGTGTAGCGAGTGAGGACCCAGGCGATGAGCAGGCCGAAGACCCCATTGAGCAGCCCGGCGATGATGGACAGCCCGAAACTCAGTCGGCACGCCGCCCAGACGCGGCTGGTCCAGAGCGCTTCAAAAATGCCCCGCCAACCCAGCCCTGAGGCCTTCACAAAAACCATCAGTAGTGGAAAAAGAACCACAAGCCCTAAGTAAGCCAAGGTGAACCCTAGGCTTAACCCGAACCCCGGTAAAATGCTGCGCGGCCGCTTAGCTTGCATGAAAAAAACTCTCGCTGTATTCCCTCCACCGGTCCAGCGGAGGGGCTTTTTTGGCTTCAGCTTGGTCGCTTCAGTTTTTGGGTTTCAGAGCGCGAACCGGGCCTGAGGGGCCTCGCTCGCGGGGCTCCTCCTCGAGGGTTTCTTCGCTGGAATCGCCATCCGAAAGGACGGACCGGATCCCAAGCTGGGAGAGGAAGCCTTGGGCGGGGTCGGCGATCCGGCGGCCCGGTCGGGCGCACGGCGCGGGTTCGGGCATGAAGGGCAGGGTGGCGTTGTCCTGGCGCATTTTGCGGAGGGTGACCTCCACAACATCCCCTAGGGTGTACCGGTCGAGAATGTCCGAGATTGCGTTGCGCACGTCCACCATCAGCATGCGCAGGCCGCAATGTTCTTCGTCAGGGCAGGAGCAGCGCGAATATTCCGTCTCGCTTGCGCAGGCGATGGGGGCGAGACGGCCATCGATGAGCCGGACCAGTTCCCCCATTTTGATGTCGTGCATGGACTTGGCGATTTGGTAGCCCCCCAGCTTTCCGCGCTGTGTCTCCACGTAACCAGCCTCGCGGAGTTCAAGCAGGATGCGTTCGACAAATTTCAGGGGCAGCCGGTTGCTTTCAGCGAGTTCGGAGACGGGCACGAGGGCCTTGCCCAGGGATTTGGCGAGGCCGAGTTGGATCATTGCCCGGAGGGCATATTCGCCTTTTTTGGTGAGAGTCATGTACTGTTATCCGGTAAGTAGACAGAATTGGTATGGTTTCAAGCGGGCTGATGCAAGCCCGTTTTCCAAGCTGCTTTCTCCTCCCGCTGCAATCTCTGAAACTCCCGACACTTCAGTCTTCTCGCCGGCCTCCAAGCAGCGGCAGCAAGTGGTATAGAAACCAGCCTAGCGACGTCACAAACGCCGCGACGTACGTCCATCCTGCGGCATCCAAGGTCTTCTGGACGCCTTCCATTTCCTGAGGGGTCCCCACGTAGCCCATGTCCGCCAGAATGCGTTTGGCCCGGTTGGAGGCGTCAAATTCCACGGGCAATGTGACCAGATTAAACGCCATGATCACGCCCCAAGCCACGGCCATGATCCACGCCGCCGCCTTTGGGCGAACCAACCCGCTGAAAACCCCGATCAACGGGAGCCACATGAGGATTTGGTTGGCGACGGTGGTGGCGCCGACGGCCGCCATGCGCCACTGGAGGGGGGCGTAGGCGAGCTTGTGCTGGATGGCGTGCCCGCATTCGTGGGCGGAGACCCCAATCGCGGCGAGCGAGGTGCCGTGGAAGTTCTGGGAGGAGAGGACAAGGCGCTTTTTTGTTGGGTCGTAGTGGTCGCCCAAATTTTCGTCGAATTCGAGGATCTCGACATCAAAAATCCCAGCCCGTCTGAGAATGGAATCCGCTACGGCAGCGCCCGTCGCCCCAGAGGATGCAGGAATGAGGCTGTAGTGGTTATAAACCGACTTGACCCGCCACATGGCCCACAGAGAAAGAGACAGGGTTGCCGCGAAGAGAAGTAAAACGGTCATAAAAAGGACGCGTTCAAAACACGCCCGCAATATAGATTATTCTAGGAGGGATCGCAAGGGCGGGCCGCAGAAAAGAGCCGCTCCGTGGCATTGCGCCGGAGCGACTCTCCTACTCCTTGGCACCGCTTATTTCGCAGGAATCTCGTTCAGCGTGTAGTAAGCCACCGGATGCAGCACTGGGCTGCCTTTGGCTGAACGGACGCCGTCCAGATGGAGTTCGTGAATGTGCCCCTTGGTAAGCACGTCGAACTTGAGACGAACCGACTTTCCGTCCTTGGCCACGTCGATTTTTTCAATCTTTGGCCAGACGTCGTCCACCTCGGGACTGCCGTACTTTGCCTGATAAATGTACGTAAATTCCCTCGCCGAATAACTTGCAGGGTTGCCTGCCGTCACTGGATCCACCGGTTCAGTGAAGGTCAGTTCAAACCCATCGGGCTTGGCGTGCATTTCATGGACCTCAAACGGAACTTTCCCGGTCCAGTCTACGCGTTCAAAGGCGAAGGGCTGTCCACCTTTGGCTCCCCAGCCGCGGTCCGAGCCGCCGACAAAAAACTTGCCGTCGCTTCCCATACGGGCGCCGATCGGTCCGGAACGGAGCCCCTTCAAGAAGGGGAAAACAACGCCTTGTTTGACGCCGTTAACGGTTTCCAGATACACGCGGGAGATGTTGGAATGACTTTGGTCGGGGATGAAAATCTGCTTTGCAAACGGGCCAAACTTGCCCGCGCTTAGGTCGCACACCACGGCTGTGGAGGAATTCCCGATTTTACCCGGGCCGTACACCATGTACACCGCCGGCGGCACGAGTTCTTTCACCCGTTCGCGCTCAAGGACCATGCGGCTGGCATCGTTCGGTTCCACAGGACGCGGCCCCATGTTTGGCGCCAAATCATACCACTGGTTCCCGCCGGGATGCCCCTGGAAGCTTCCTGGAATGAGGTGCTGGAGGGTGCACGCCCCGTGCCAGGGCCCCTGATTGTCCGTGTAATAAACTTCGCCGTCCGCGTCAAACCCCACTCCCCCCGGGGACCGCACGCCACTGCAGGTGGGGACCATCGTGCCATCGGGTTTGACCCGCAGCGCCCACCCGCGAAATGGGGTTTTGCTTGAAAAAGAACCCGTGAGGCAGGCGAGCACCCAGAGATCCCCGTTTTTGTCAAACCGCGACCCGAAGGAGTACTCGTGATAGTCGCCGCTGACCCCCCACTTGTCGCAGACGGTCTCAAAGCGAGTCGCCTTGCCCGCGCCGGTTTCATCCTTCATGCGAAGCACTTCGTACCGGTTGGTGGCGTACAACCAGCCGTCCTTGGTGGCGAGCCCGAGAATCTCGTGCTGCCCCTCGGCGAACCGCTGGTAGATCACGCTGTTTTTGGCCGGAGCCGCTGGATCGGCCTCATACTTCATTTCTTTCGGATTCCAAACCCCTGCGTTGGTCGCGTTCTGGGCGTTGGAAGCGATCCACACCTCGCCACGGCGTGTGCCCATGGCGACCCGGCCGTCTGGAAGAAACTCTACTGAACTGACCTCTAGGGCGGTCCCGGGAGGGGTTGGAAAGGTGGTGATCTTGTAGTACTCGGCCTCTGCGGGGTCTGGGGTTTCGGCCCGCGCTACCGAGAGCAGAGCGGAGGTGGAGGGGAGGGTTCCGAGGAGAACGGAGAGGAGAAGGCGTTGCGCTTTCATAATAAAACGTAGGGGCTGATTACTGGGCGAGGGGGGTGTGGCTGGCGGGATGGGACTCTGGCCAGGCGTAAGTGATCTGGATTTGTTTGCGCGCAGGCACGAGCAGCGCGTCGCCTGAGATGGTGGCGCCCTCCGCCCGAATCAGAAGCTGGTTGGGGTAATTGGTGCCCGTCAGGTTGAGTTTTTCACCCTGAACCGCGAAACCTTTGTCCGCGGGGGTCAGTTTCGATTTTTGCGAGAGGAGCAGGAAGGCCTTCTCCGGGATCTTGCCCTTGAGGGTGAGTGTCCGGACCAAGGTTCCGCCGCTCTTGAAGTCGCCCTTGGCCTCGAGACGGTCCTCGACCTCGACGCCGTTCCAGACGTAATTAAATGAGGGAACTCCTTTTGCATCAAGTTGGTAGCCCTTCCACGCATATCCTTCCAGCGGCTGGTCTGCGACAAAGGACGGCCACACCGCCCCAGGGGCGTCCAACACGGCGAAGGGGGGCGCCATGTCCGAGGGCCGTACGACGTCAAACCCCGCCGGGGGTTGGTGCCCGCCGCCCCGGTTTTTCCAATGCCGGGCCGCGTCGATGAAGGCGCCCTTCCAGGCCATGGAGAGGTTCATGGTTTCCGCGCTCCAAGCGAAGTTCAGGCCGCCGGGGAACCCGACGCCGATGCTGCGATTGCCTGTGCCGGCGATGAAATTGCGGTAAATGAGAGGCCCGTCCTTTGGTTCAAGGGGCATGCCTACGAACTCGTTCGTCTTTTGTTCCACGCCTTTTTTCCAGTTCGGCGGCGTCCAGCTCGAGAGCGCCGTGGTGTCGAAAGCATCACTTTTCCAGCCCACGTACAGCTCGGCACCTCCGGCCGCCTGAAAGTATTCAATCTTGACCGGGTATTCGCCCTTTTTGAGCTTCTTTTTAGACTCCTTGATCGAGGCGGGATGAATGCCGTCGTTGTTTAAGACCCGCTCCTCTCCGACGGTGATGCGGCAGCCATCGTCGCTGGCGCAGTAGAACGTGTATTCCGCATTGGCTGGGACGTTCAGTTTGCCGGTGAAAACGAGGCCGTACTGGTTTTTATAGTCGTCGAAATTGAGCTGGACGAGGTTGCCCGGCACTTCCCCCGTGCGGTGGGGGGTGAGGGTAGAAAAGTCGGGCAGGTTCTTCCAGTCGCCGTGGTAAAGGGCGAATTTGAGGTCCTGGAGTTTGGGGCCTTCCCCAAGGACGCGGAGCACCCCTTGCATGGTGGCGGCGTGTCCTGGAAAGCTGCAGACGTAGGGGTAGTTGCCCGGTTTGGTGGGCGCAGTAAACTCGATGACCTGCTTTTCGTGCGGATTAAGGAGGCGGGACTTGAGCCAGACTTTGGGATCTTCCGGCAGGAAGTTGTTCTTCATGGCCTCCTCCGGTTTCTCGAGCATCTTCGTCACGAGTTGTACGACGTCGGTGCCTGGCTGGCAGAAGACGACGTTGTGCGGCATGTCGTCTGGGTTCTCAAAATTGAGCTTCACCTTCGCTCCGGGGCTGATGACGAGCTCGTTCAGCTCGAACTTCATCTGTGCGGTGAGTGTTTTGAGAGTGATCTCCACTGGTTCCTGCGCTTGCAGCGGCGAGGGGACCCCGAGAAGGGAGGCGGCGGTGGCTAACACGCCTGAAAACAAGATGGGACGGAGGAAGTTCATGGGAAAAAACTGTGAAAACCGACGTTATGCGAATGAACAATCCCAGCGGCAGACAAATGTGAGGTTCTTTTCATTTTTTTCACCTGCAAGAGGCCCTGTCAGGGGTTGACCTTTCGTATTTTAAGGGACTCTCAGCGCTGCAATGGCTGGGGCGCCTGGCTTCCAAAGCGGCTCTTTCATCCATCTCTCCTTGATTACTAGTGAAGATGGGAGACGTTTGGGGGGAAACACACCCATGAATTCCTCGAAACTCTTCGTCCTGGGGCTGCTTTTGCTCACCGCCAACCTTTCCTTGGGCGCCCTTTTTTCACCTGCACGCGCGGGGCGCGCGGAGGCAGACAGACTCCTGCTCCTGTGGAAACTCCTGCTGCTTGCGGCCATCCAGATTGGGGCTTGGGCGATTGTCCTTCACCAGGGTGGAGCGGCACCCACGCTGGCGGCCTCCTTCACTCGGAGCGCCGCCTGCTTTGCGCTAATCGGAGGGTCGGGAGGAGGACTGGCTTTTCCTTGGGGTGAAATCGCGCCATTCATCGCCTTAAACGGACTCCTGTTCATTCCTGTGGCGCTCCTCCCACTCCTTCGCGGCTCTGCGGCGAGTTCCGAGCTCGAAGGGGTTCCGCTAGCTGCGCCGGTATCCCCTTCCAGCCAGGAAGAGGCCGTGTCCGGAACGCCACTCGCGCAGAACCCGGCTCCACAAAAAGTGTCAGGCGCCGCAGTGGCGAGTGCGCCAGCCACCGAAGCGGCGGAATTTTCCAAGGCTTCTGCTGCGCACACCGCGCCTGTCGCAACCGAGTCGAGGCGAGGGGCCGCGCCACCCGCATCCTTTGGGGGAGCGCAACTCAAGGCGGCGAAGCCAGAAAAGGACGTTCCCGAGGGTTCCGCCGCTCCGGTCTCAAACGCGGCGATCGCGGCAAATCCCGCCGGGCCTGAACTCCAGCGGGGCGGGTTCCGGCCGACGATCCCAAAAGCGCACCCGCCGAATCCCCAGCTAACTCCGGAAGAGGAGCTTCTGGAGCAGATGAAGCCCATCGGCCCCACGCCGCCGCCTATCCGTTTTCAGTGGAAAAATTGAAAAGGCGCCGCTTTTTACTTAAGGCGCCGCCTTTTACTTAAAGCGCCGCTCCGTTCGGCCGTGTGGGCTTAGTCCCTAGGCGCCCATTTGTTCCACGCGGTGAGCGACCCTTTCGATGTGCATCGCGCGCCCTGTATTTTCGTCGATGTCAATCATCGCCCCGTGCAGGACGACGGGCCCCTTCGCCACGGGGAAACTCACGGGCAGGCTGGTGAGGAAGCGCTTTAAAATGGCCTCGATGTCGCGTCCCAAAATGCTGTCAATGGGGCCGCACATTCCAGCGTCGCACAAAAAGGCGGTGCCGCCCGGAAAAATCTGTTCGTCAGCGGTTTGAGTGTGGGTGTGGGTGCCGACGACGCCGGAGACTTTGCCGTCGAGGAAGCGGCCCATCGCGATTTTTTCGCTGGTGGTCTCCGCATGGATATCGACGAAGATGATGTGCGTCTCCTCACGCATCCGCTCCACCTCAGCCTGGATGACCCGGAACGGGTTTTCCAAGGGGGGCTGCATGAAGGTGCGGCCCTGTATGTTAATAACGCCCACCTTGCCTTTGGCGGTATCCAACACGATGGAGCCGTGTCCAATGGTGCCCGCGGGATAGTTCAAGGGCCGCAGCAGGCGGGGTTCGGTGGGGAGGTAGGGAAGGAGGTCTTTCTGATCCCACACGTGGTCTCCTGTGGTGATCACTGCGACACCGGCACGCAGCAGATCCACGCTAATTTTAGGGCTAATGCCCCGGCCACCCGCAGAGTTCTCCCCGTTTGCGACGATAAAGTCCACGCCCCGCTCCTGTTTAAACCACGGGATTGAATCTATCACCGCCTTGCGGCCTGGTTCGCCAACGATGTCGCCAAGAAAAAGAAGCCTGAGCATGCAGGGTTCATAACGGGTAGGGACATCGTCTGACCACCCGTTTCCGCAGCGATCTCAGGCGCCGCCGATGGAGGTCGAGGCACGGACCTTCATGAGAACACGGCCAGGTTCGACCCTGAGCGTTTCTAGGCGGTTCAGCAGGACTTGCTCTTTCTTCAACGAGGGGAGTAATTTGCGAAGGATGTTTTCCTCCGCTTTCCGGATCCAGTACATGCCCAGCACCACCCGTCCGCAGCTGGCGCTGAAGGGGCGCAGCTGCAGTTTACCCCCTTGTAAAGACACGGCGTAACTCACGTGCAAATGCAGCTGGAAACCGTGCCAGCGGTAGACCGTCTGCAAAGTGGCCTTCTCGGGCTCTAGCCGAAGTGAGGCTGTGTGAAATGCCCAGCTCCCGTCCTTTTTGGCCACGGGCGGGAGGACCTGCGCGAGGTGGGTGTTGATCTCATCCAGGCTGAACTCCAGCGTTGTGGGCTGCGGGTTGGCGATGGAGCCGGCGATGAGGGGGCCCAAGGTGCGCGGTTTTACAACCGACACGGCGGAAGGTGGAACTTCCGGTACCCGGGCGAGCTGTATGCCCAGCGCCAGCAGGGGGGCCAGAACCAGGGCCGCGATCAGGGAGCGCTGGAGGCCGCGCGTCCAAAGCGCGCCCCGGACAGAATCGCTCTGCGCGGGGGCCTTGGGAGCGCCCTTTGCTGGAGCACTCGAACTGCGCGGGGGGCGGGCAGCCATGGAGCTTATTCGGAAGCTTTCGGCTTGGACTTGCCGGCCTTGGGCGCCTCGCTTTTCGGGGGCGGGCTGGCCTTGGGGGGCTCAGTTTTAGCGGGGGCTGCTTCGGCGCTCTTTGTATCGCTCTTGGCCCCGGACTTGTAGTTCTCAGACCGGTAGTCCGTGATGTAAAAGCCGGAGCCCTTGAAGATCAGTCCGGCTCCAGTTCCGATCTGGCGCTTCACCTTACCTTTGCCCCATGTTTTTTGGCAGCACGCAGACTGCGGACAAGTCTTGAGAGGCTCGTCCTTCATGGACTGGAAGAACTCGAACGTCTTGTGACATTTCTCGCAGGTGTAATCGTAATTCGGCATAGACCTAAAAAAGGGAGGCATGATCCTAGCACACCTGCGCAGGTGCGCAACGGCGGAGGAGCTTGCAGCAAGTGCTGCCCTCCGCTGAGAATGCTGCATGAACCGAAATGAAGCCATCCAGCAACTCCGCGCCGAATGCAATCAACTGTCTGCGGCGGTGACGCGCATGCATCCGATGGCACCGGCGCTGGAAGACGCCCCGACTCAGGCGGAGATTTTTAAGGCACTCTATGAGCTCACCAAACACGTGGAGACTGTGAAAAAGCAGCTCATGCGCCTAGAGCGCAGGGATGACAGCGAGTTGACTTAAGTATATTGCTAAAAATTGCTTCTGTTGCCGATGGCAGCCCCTCGCTCAGGCCGCTGTGCCTCGGGCCATCGCCTGGCCGGCGAGCCAGCCCGTGGTCCACGCCGCTTGGAAATTGAAGCCGCCCGTAATGCCGTCGAGATCGAGCACCTCTCCGGCGAAGTGCAGGCCGGGGCAGACACGGCTTTCCATCGTCTTAAAATCGACCTGCCTGAGGCTCACCCCGCCGCAGGTGACAAACTCGTCCTTGTGCATGCTTTTGCCGGTGACCTGAAGTTCTGTGCGCAAGAGTTTGTCCGCCAGCCCGAGGGCCGCCTGCTTGGTCAGACGGTTCCAGCGTTCCTCTCCGAAGACCCCGGCGGAGGCGACTAGTCTCTCCCAAAGGCGCGAGGGCAGCGCAAAAAGGGGGGTATTGGTCACCGCCTTGCCCGGGTGTTGCAGGCGCATTTCCTGAAAAATCTCGAGCACCTGCTGCTCGCTGTGTTCTCCGCACCAGCGCACGCGCAGGGGAAAGTGGTAATCCCTCTCCTGAAGTTCGCGCGCTCCCCAGGCCGAGAGCCTTAAAATCGCGGGCCCGCTCAACCCCCAGTGCGTGAACAAAACCGGCCCTTTTTCCCGCAACGTAATGCCTTGGATACCCACTTCCGCCTTGGCTACAGCCAGGCCGGAGAGCTCCCTGACCCAGCCGTCGTTGATGTGAAAGGTGAACAGCGAAGGGACTGGAGCAATAATATCGTGGCCAAGCATTTTCAGCATCGAAGCCAGCGTGCCGTCGCGCCATCCGCCCGTGGCGATTAAAATCCTGTTCGCCTGGACCGTCCCTCCCCGGACTCCGGAAAGGAGCACCTCCCATCCGCCCCCGGACAACGCCCGGAGCTCCTCCGCCCCGCAGCGCACGCGCACCTGGACGCCGGATGCCACAGCCTCGCGCTCGAGGCATTCGATGATCGACTCGGAACGGTCCGTCGTTGGAAACATGCGTCCGTCTGGTTCTGTTTTCAGTTTCACCCCGCGGCTTTCAAACCACTGGACGGTGTCGGATGGTTGAAACCTAGAGAAGGCCGAGAGCAGGGCGCGTGCCCCGCGTGGGTAACGGGTTGAAAGCGCGCGCGGTTCAAAGCAGGAGTGTGTGACATTGCAGCGACCGCCGCCGGAGATGCGCACCTTGGAAAGCGGTTGTGGACCGCGTTCCACGAGCAACACGCGGCAGTCGGGCCGGGTCTGGGCAGCCGTGATCGCTGCGAAATAACCGGAGGCGCCTCCGCCGACTACAAGGACGTCGAAATTCTCCATATAATTTTAACTTCAGCGCAGTTCGCTGTTGCGGCAAAGCTTTGTGTAAATCCCGTTGAGCGCGATGAGCTCAGCGTGACGCCCGCGCTCCACGATCGCGCCCCGGTCTAGAACCAGAATCTGGTCGGCGTTCTGGACGGTGGAAAGCCGGTGGGCGATGACAAAACACGTGCGCCGCTGCATAAGCCTCTCCAGAGCCTGTTGAATCTGGCGTTCCGTCTCGGTATCGACGCTGGCTGTGGCCTCATCTAAAATCAGCACTGGAGGGTCCTTTAAAAGCATCCTTGCAATGGAGATGCGCTGTTTTTCTCCAACGCTCAGTTTCACTCCGCGTTCCCCCACCAGCGTGTCGAGGCCTTCCGGCAACCGCGCAATGAAGGCGTCGACGTTTGCGGTCTCTAACACGAGGCGAATTTCCTCCGGGGAGGCGTTGGGTTTTCCAAAGAGCAGGTTTTCGCGGAGCGTGCCGTTGAAGAGGAAACTTTCCTGCGTCACCAACCCCACAGCGTCGCGCAGTCTAGCCCTGGAAAATTCATGAATCGGAATCCCGTCGAGCAATACAACACCCGCATCGTTTTCGTAAAAGCGAATCAGCATTTGCACCAGCGTGGACTTGCCCGCCCCTGTTTCGCCCACCAACGCCACTGTTTCACCGGGGGAGGCGTGAAGGTTGATCTCGTTGAGAACGGGGATCTCGGAGCGGTATCGGAAACCGACGCTACGAAACTCCACCTCCCCTTTGATTGCTGCAAGCGAGAGGGGTGCCTTTGCGTTTTCGTCGCACTCGACCGGTTCGTCCAAGATCTCAAACACGCGTTCTCCGGCGGCACGGCCGGCTTGAAGGATTTGGTTAAGCTGATGCAGCCGGCTGATGGGGTCGTACAAAAAGCCCGTTAGGAGGAGGAAACTGGTAAGGTCCCCCACGCTCATCTCGTGCCTGAGAACGGCCTGGGCTCCAAACGCCACGACCACAACAAGCCCCAGCGAGGCGAGCAGCGACATGGACGGATTGTAGACGGCCCAGACGCGCATCACCACGAGCGTGGCTTTCTGCAGTTGGCTGCTTGCCTCGTTGAAACGCGCATGCTGCTCTTCTTCACGGACGTAGGTCTTGATCTGCCGGATGCCTGCGAGATTGTCGTGCAGCATGGAATTCATCGCCGAGGACGCCTTGCGCTGGCCGCGGTATCGGAGTTTTGCAGTGAATGTGTACGCGAGCGCGCCGCCTGCGAGCAAGGGAATGGGGGTAAAAGACCACCAGGCGAGCGAGGGGTGGTAGGTGAACAACATGCCGGCGACGATGACGATCTGCAGAACCGCGACGGCGCCCTGCTCGATGCCGTCGATGAGAACGCGCTCCACGGCGTTAACGTCCTCCATCACGCGGGTCATCAGGTCGCCGGTGGCGCGGTTGTCGAACCAGCGCAGTGGGAGTCGCTGGATGTGGGAATAAAGGTCGCTGCGCAGATCAAAAATCACCTTCTGTTCAAAGGTGTTGTTGCAGATGATTCGCACCGAATTCAGCAGGTCCCGGGCGATGAAGGCAAGCAGCGCCCAGCCCACCAAGGGCCAGATTCGTTCCCCTCGGCCTGCGCTGACTTCATCCACGATGACTTGTGTGACTTTTGGGAAAACGATCACCAGCGCCGTGGAAAGCAGTGCGCACCCGAGGGTGCCGGCAGCCCACCCGGGATACCGGCGCAGATAACGGAAGACCCGCAGGACGGTGCTCACTTGTTTCCCTCAAACTGACTGAGCGCTCGGAAGGCCTCGTAGCGGGCCGTAATTTCAGCGGGCTGGAGGGAGCGCAGTCGTTCGAGACTGAAGGCTTCGACGTTGAAGCTGGCTAGAACGCTGCCATAAACGACGGCATGCCGGAGATCAGCGAAGGTGACGGCGCCAGTGACGTTGGCCGCCAAATGGCCAGCCAGGCCGCCCGCGAACGTGTCGCCTGCGCCGGTCGGGTCGTGGATGGTTTCCAGCGGGAAGGCGGGGCAGGAGAAAAATTCGTTTTCCCCGAAGAGGAGGCAGCCGTGTTCGCCTTTCTTGATCGCGACGTAGTGCGGGCCCATCGAGCGGATTTTATGACCGGCTTTGATAAGATTGTTTTCGCCGGTGAAAAGACGCGCTTCGCCGTCGTTGAGGATGAGCATGTCCACGCGTTTGAGGAGTGCCTCGAGATCGCCGCGGGCGATGTTGATCCAGAGGTCCATGGTGTCTGCGACGGTGAACTGGGGGCGGTTCATCTGGTCGAGTACATGGCTTTGCAGGGAGGGCGCGATATTGGCGAGCAGAACGATGGGAGTGGCGTTGTGCGAGGCGTTGAGAGTTGGCGTAAAGTGTTCGAAGACATTGAGTTCAACAGAACGCGTTTCGCGCGTGTTCATGTCGACCATGTATTCACCCGACCAGCGGAAGGTTTTCCCTTCGACCTGCTGGAGTCCGGAGAGATCGATCTTGCGGTGCGTGAGGAAATCGAGATGTGCTCTGGGGAAATCGTCGCCAACCACACCCACGAGTTTCACAGGGGCGAAGAAGCTGGCGCTTACGGCCGCGTAACTGGCGGAACCGCCGAGCAAATCGGTATGTTCTGCTGCGGGTGTTTTTACGGTATCAAGGGCTATGGAACCAACAACAAGGACAGACATGGGTGGATAAGGTGAATGGGTGAGCGAGGAAGCATGAGCGCCTCGCGGCCTCTCGGCAAGCCACACGCGCTGGGTCCGGGAGGCATGCTGCCCAAGAATGAGCCTGAGTGCCGGCTGTTTTGCTTAAGCCTGCCCAAGGTCACCCTACATTTGAGAACTCAAAAGCCGCTCGTCTCCTAACTCAACAGGCGAGGTGTCCCAGTCGAGATTAGTGTCTGAGTCGGATCGGGTGAGAGACCGCGGGCCGTGGGCTTCGCAACAGCGAATTTAGCAGGGCTGAGCAGGCCGCAGCCAGCAAGGTGCGCGTGGCAGCCGACTGGTTGCGCGTGGCAGCCGGCGTGTTATGCGCTCTGTCCGGCGCGAGAGTCCGGTTCGACCCACTTGCCATGTTCCGCGATCAGCTCTCTGAGACGGCTTACCGCCTCCGCCTCCGGGATGTTGAACTTCACCGCTTTTTTGCCCACGTAAAGGTTGATTTTACCCGGGGCACCGCCGACATAGCCGAAGTCCGCATCTGCCATCTCTCCGGGGCCGTTGACAATACAGCCCATAATTGCGATTTTAACGCCCTTTAAGTGTGCCGTCGCCGCCTTGATGCGCGCCGTTGTTTCCTGGAGGTTGAACAGCGTCCTCCCGCAACTCGGGCAGGCCACATAGTCCGTCTTAAAAATCCGCGCCCCCGACGCCTGCAAAATATTGTAGGCCAGACGAAGCGCCGCCCCAGGCGCGGGTTCGTTGCGTAAAAAAACGGCATCTCCAATTCCGTCGCAAATCAGGCTTCCCAAGACCGCGCTGGAGCGCAAGAGCGCGTCCAGAGCGTTGGAGGGGGGCTGCTCCGGGTGGAGCGTGTCCTTCAGCAGGATTGGGTGCCGTGGATCGAGGTGCGCCGCAAGCAAACGAAAAGCGTGCACCGGACTGAGCTCAACACGGTCGGCCACCGTAACTAGACAGGGGTGCGTTTCCTGGTGGAGAGCCGCCACAGAGGCTGTGTCCCGGGGATCTACCGCGATAACCTCGAGTTCCTCGGCCACAAGTTCGGGCCGGTATTCTCCGGGGTCTGTGCCTTCTTGGATTTTGTTCTGAAGCGCCAGGTGCTGCTCCTTTGAGAGCGCCACGCGGAGCAGGTCCGTCCCGCCCAAAGTGAAGCCCTGTGCGTTCACTTGGCCCGCATCCCGCCGGTGGTATTCGTAGGGGTCGTATGCCGTTGGGAGGCCGCTCTCGATCGCGGGCCTTCCTCCAGCGGCAGAAACCTCGCGCACCAGTGCCTGAGCCACAGGAATTTCATGCACAGAATCTTCGGTCAATGAGACCCGAATCGTATCTCCGATCCCGTCAGCAAGCAGGCTGCCGATGCCGATGGCGCTTTTGATCCTTCCGTCTTCGCCATCGCCCGCCTCTGTCACGCCCAAATGTACCGGGTAGTTCCAGTCCGCGCCAAGTTCGTTCAGTCGAGCCACCAAGAGTCGGTACGCGCCGATCATCACTTTCGGGTTGCTCGCCTTCATTGAGAACACGAAGGCGTGGTAGTCGCAGTCGCGTGCGATCCGGGCGAACTCCAGAGCGCTTTCGACCATCCCCAGGGGCGAGTCCCCATATCGGTTCATGATCCGGTCAGACAGTGAGCCGTGGTTGGTCCCGATCCGCATCGCGACTCCGCGGGATTTACAAAGCGCCACCAAGGGGACGAACTTGTCCCTAATTCGGTCCAACTCGGCGGTGTATTCGGCATCGGTATATTCCCTGACGTCAAACCGCTTTTTGTCGGCGTAGTTGCCAGGATTGATCCGCACCTTCTCCACCCATTTTGCCGCTTCGAAGGCAGCATCGGGTTTGAAATGAATGTCAGCCACAATCGGCACGTCAATCCCGCGCGAACGAAGTCCCGCCACAATGTGCTCCAGATTCGCCGCGTCTTTCACGGTGGGTGCCGTGATTCTCACCAGCTCGCAGCCCACCGCCACAAGTTCCTCGCTCTGCTGAATGCAGGCCGCCGTGTCCATGGTATCGCACGTCAGCATCGACTGGACGCGGATCGGGTGCGTACTCCCCAGGCCGACCGAACCGACCACAACCTCCCGCGTCAGACGACGGGAGGCGGAGAAAAGCGAGGGACAGTACTTCATAGCGGTTTTACTTGGCTTCCCCGGGCGCCTTCTCCTTGTCCATGGCGGGGATTGCACCTGCTGCGGCAGGCGGCGGAGTTGCGGGCGCCGTAGCGGCTTTTCTACCGGGCAAAAAGTCGCTCACATCAAAAAAAGTGACGTACGCGAGGAACACCATGACGGCGATGGCGCACGCAGTCTGAATTCCCTCCAGAAATCTCCCTCCAATGGGTTTTCTGCGAAGGCTTTCGATAATCGCAAGCGTGATGTGGCCCCCGTCCAGTACCGGGAAGGGGAGCATGTTGAAGAGGGCCAGGTTGACGTTGAAGAACACCGAAAACGCCAGTGCCAAACGCCAGCCCTGCTCCGAGTCAAACAGGCTGTAATAGGCTTTCAAAATGCCCACCGGGCCGCTGAAATGCTGGGCCTTAACGTCGCTCTTGGGCGAAAAAAGGGCGTCCAGCATGTTGCGGATGGTCAGGACCGCGTCCGTCACCTGCTCAACCGGGCTGGGATGGGTGAGGGTCAACCTGCCCCAGCTGATTCCGAGGTCTGGGCTTTTCGCACCCTCCGGCGGCGCGCCCGGGCTCAAAGTCACAGCCGTTTCCGCCCCCGCCCGCTGCAGCGTGAGGTGGAGGGGCGCCCCTTTGGCCTTTTCCAAAGACTCGTAAAATGTGCCAAGATCCACGCTAGCCGCGCCGTCCACCGTGGTGATTACGTCTCCCGCTTGGATTCCAGCCATCGCTGCCACAGAGCCTGGAGCCACTCTGCCCACCGAGGGAATGAGCCTCTGGCCGATGAAAACCTTGCGCAGGCTTTTGCGCTTCCAGCCCGGTACCTCCTCCCTCTCCCATCCCGAATTGAGCGTCAGCGTCTGTCCCTCTCGCTCAATTTTGAAGGCGATTGTTTCTCCTTCTGAACGCACCACCCTCCAAGTAACGGAGTGCAGCGGGCCGGTGAATCGGTCTACGGGCTTGCCGTCCACTTCCAAAATACGGTCGCCGGGAAGAAGTCCGGCGCGCTCTGCCGGGCCACCGGGTTTGACGAAGCCGATGACGGTGGTTTGGTCGAATTCATGCACCGGCTTGCCCACGGCCCACACCACGCCCGCCATCACAACGGCTAGCAGGAAGGAAAAAACAGGCCCTGCCAGGGCCACCAGAATCTTATCTAGGGGCTTGATGGGGGGAAGCGGCGCCTCCCGTTCCTCGGTTTCCCCTTCGATAGCCTCCATGGGAGCCAGTTGGGGCAGCTTCACAAAACCTCCCGCAGGAATACTCCCAAGCGAAAACCAGACTCCACCCAAATTCTTGCGCCAGATCGGTTTCCCAAACCAAATTCCAAACTCGTCAATTACGAGGCCGCGCCAGCGGGCTGCGAGGAAATGGCCGAGTTCGTGCACGACAATCAACAGATTGAAAATGAGCAAAACTTCGAGAACGATGAGGAGGGAATTTAAAATTTTGGGGACCATGTTCACCTCCTAGCATAACGCATCAAGGGCCGAGGGTCACGCGGAGACACGCGAAGCGGAAAGAAAGCTTGCGACTGCCCGGCTGATAGTTTTGCTGCAATTTGGCCGGCTCGCGCATCCGCAGCTCCCTCGCCGGTGTAAGCTTTTTGGGCCTTGGCCTCCGGCCCGACTTTCCGACTTCCTACTTGCCCGAAGGCCGCTCCCGACGGAAGTACCGGGCAAGGCCTTCTGCAACCCCCGTTGCATACTCCACGACCAAGCTTTTTTGCGGTACGCCGTCCACGACCTTTTCCCCGGAATAGTCTCCCATTTGAACGCGTCTCCAAACCGGGCTGCTATTCATGACGTAGGGTTCTAGAAAAACAACGGGTACTCGGTAAAGCCTGTTGGCAAGAAGGTTGCGCGAATACAAGTACGGCCCTTCACCGGCCCGGAAGGCGTTGTTTGAAAAGTAGGTGTAAGGAGGCAGCCCCGTCGCCTCTGCCAACGTCTCCACCACGCATTCGCTCAAAGGCACTGCCTCGTCTGCGATCCTTCCAAACAAGTGGGCCAGCATCTCTGCTCGGATGTCGTCCGACTCCAGTTCGCGCCGCCCGTAGCATCCGTTTACGATGGCATGAAGATGGTTGCGGGGCTGGAGGACGGGATGCTCCGGCTCTCCCCATTCCTCCGCATTCATGTGCAAACAAACCACCACGTCCGGTTTGAGCAACTCGTTTACGAGTTGGGCCCGAGCGCGGATTTCGCTGATGCGGTAAAAGAAAAGTTCGCTTTGGCGTCGCAATCGCTCTGCGGTGTAAGCCCCGGTCAATTCAGCGGCAGCGGCGGGTTCCAGGGTTTTGGCCCGCTGGCGGGTGACAGGCCTGTCGCTCTTTCGGAGTAAAACAGCCTGTGCCCCAAGCTTTTCAAGCATGGGTTTGAGCCGCTTTGCCACTGCCAGTGTCAGATCTCCTTCGGCCACTGGACGAGTTTTTCCGAGTTGGAAAAAGCGCTCCTCCATCGCCGCCCATTCTCCCCCAAGGTGCCCCGGATCTAGCACAATCTTAACCCCCTGCAGCGGCTTTCCCAGGGGCGCAGGTCCCAATTCCGCGGCCTTCCTCCAAAAACGGGCAGGGCCGGTTCCCTGATGCTCCCCGCCGGTCGCGAAGGGAACCTCCTGCCAAGCATCCCCCTCCGTCCGGATTCGGACACTGGCTTCCCCCACCTCTACGGAGCCGGCGGCTGCATCGTTGCGCGCGTAGTGGTTTTGCAGCAGCCGCGCAAATTCCTCCCGGGGCATCGAGTGCGCGCAGTGCGCAAGCCAGCTCCAGTCGGGCGGAGGCGCGAGGGGGCTGTTCTTTGCAAAACCGCTCCGTCCTGCCAGAAAAAAAAGCAGTGCAGCCAAACCGATCAACTTAGGAGTGCCGACCATAGAAGGCTTCAAGATATCAGTTTCCGCCGGAAGACACCCCATGAATTTACACAAGCCCTTCGTGCTTCTCCCCCCAGGCATGCAGGCAAATCAGGGGCCGGCAAAAAAAGTCCCTGCTGCTTGCCCTAAAATGTGAACAATAGGGGGATGAATATCGTTGTTTTGGACGGATTTACCGCAAACCCCGGGGACTGCAGCTGGGAGCCTCTCAAGGCACTGGGCAAATGTCAGGTTTATGACAGAAGCCTTCCCGAAGAGGTTCTTAAGCGCGCCCAAAACGCAGATGTTTTGCTGACAAACAAAACACCCATCTCTCGCGAACTCCTCCTTGAACTACCCCACCTCAAGTGTATCGGCGTTCTCGCCACCGGATACAACGTCGTTGATGTCGATGCGGCCCGGGAACATGGGATTCCCGTGTGCAACGTGCCTGAATACGGCACGCCAAACACGGCGCAGGCTGCAATCGCTTTGCTGCTGGAGTTGACCAATCGCATCGGGTATCACTCAGATACCGTCCGCGCCGGGCGTTGGAGTCGCTCCGCCGATTTTTGTTATTGGGACGGCACGCTTACCGATTTGCAGGGGGCGACCCTTGGAGTTGTCGGTTTCGGGCGGATCGGAGAAATGGTGGGGCGCATTGGCAGTGCCTTTGGCATGCGGATTCTTGCCCACCGCCGCAACGCTCCGGAAAAAAGCGAGTTTCAGCATGTTGGCTTGGAGCAGTTACTGCGCGAGAGCGACGTGGTGAGTCTGCACTGTCCGCTCACTGAGCACACCCGAGAGCTTGTTAACGCGGAACGGTTGCGGCTGATGAAGCCCTCTGCATTTTTGATCAACACCGCCCGCGGCGCGCTTATTCATGAGGGGGATCTCGCTGCTGCGCTCAATGCCGGTGTGATTGCGGGGGCCGGCTTGGATGTCCTTTCCGTCGAACCGCCCCCGGCGACGAACCCGCTCTTGAGCGCCCGAAACTGCATCATCACGCCGCACATCGCTTGGGCAACGCCCAATGCCCGCCGCCGCCTCTTGGCCACTACGGTTGAAAACATTCAGCGTTGGATGGAAGGGCGGCCCCAAAATGTGGTCAATCCAGTGCGTTAGCGAAGGGAACTTGTCCCGGCCGACTCGAACTTGGAACTCCGAACGTTACGAAACGGCCGACGCTTTATTTGGGGGACACTCTATTTCCGGAGATTTGAATTTCTGCCGGTCGGCCCTGAGTTGGCCGCAGCCTGCAGCCACGTCGATCCCCCTATACTGTCGGACGGTGCAGGGAACACCGGCCTCTTGAATTGCTTTTTGGAAGGCGGTTGTGGAAGGTTCCTCGCTCGTGCGGCCTGAGAAGCCTGCGGTACGGTTAAGCCTGATCAAATTCACGTGTGCATCCAGCCCCTGGAGAAGTTCTAAAAGAACAAGCGCATGGTCAGCAGAATCGTTTTGTCCGGCAATCAGGGTCCATCCGAAAAACACCTTCCGCTGAAGTTTCCTGCTGTAATATCGACAGGCTTCCATGAGTTCGCTTAGTGGCCAGCGCTGGTTCACGGGGAGCAGTGCGGAGCGCTCGGCGTCTGTGGCGGCGTGCAAGCTGATGGCGAGGGAATAGGGCAGTCGTTCTTCTGTGAAGCGGATGATTCCGGGAACAAGGCCGACGGTACTCACGGAAATCCGAGACGGAGCGATGCCTATTCCCGGCAGGTGGCAAACGGAGGCGAGAGCCTCCATGACCACGTCGTAATTGTGCAGAGGTTCCCCCATGCCCATCAGGACAAGGTTTCGCAGCTTGTTTCCCTCCGCTCTCAAGAGGCGCTGAGCCTCCATGACCTGCGTTACGATCTCCCCGTGGCTCAGGTGTCGGACAAATCCCATCTGCCCGGTTGCACAAAAAACGCAGCCCATCGCGCAGCCCGCCTGCGAGCTGATACACGCCGTGAATCGCCCCGGATATCCCATCACGACCGTCTCGATTTCCTGACCGTCGTGCAATCGCAGGAGCAGCTTTTTTGTCAGGCCGTCCGAACTGTCGAGCCGGTCGCAAACCGACGGCTGCGAGAGTGTGAGTGATTCTTCTAGAGCGGCTTTAAGCCAACGCCTCAATGGGGGCGAAAGCATGTCGCTCGTGTTTGGATCAGGCTCTAATTCGTAGTAGAGGAGTTTCCACAGCTGTACGGCATGGATGGGGCGGACCCCGTCCGACAGGAGGCGGGATTGCAGGGTCTTAAAGCTGAGGTCGTAAAGAGATTCGAGGGGCACGGCTCTCCGGGGTGGCCGATTATTTGCTTGCCCGCATTAGGCGTTTTAACTTGCCCGCCAAGCTGGCCTTGGCTGCTGAATTCATGCGGTCGATGAACAAAACGCCGTTGAGATGGTCGACTTCATGTTGGAGCGCCCGAGCCAAAAGGCCCTCCGCTTCAAAATCCCACTTTCCGCCTTCCAGCGTTGTGGCCTGGCAGCGAACCCTGGCAAACCGCACGATATCGGCGTTCATTTTTGGAAAGGAAAGGCAGCCTTCCACACCTACCACCTTCTCCTTTCCAAAAGTCAGCTCCGGATTGAGGATGACCATCGGCATATAGGCGCTCGGATCCACTTCCTGACCTTCAATCCACATTTTACTGGGCCGTTCTTCGACCTCCCTTACGTCAATGACGGCGATTTGAAGGGGGATGGCAACCTGCTGGGCGGCAAGTCCAACGCCATCCGCTTCGCGCATGGTTTCGAGCATGTCGGCTGCGAATTGCTTGACCTTGTCGGTGATTTTGTCCACCCGACCTCCGACGGCTCGCAATACAGGGTCACCAAAGAGTACAATAGGTAAAATCATTTTGGGCGCTCCATAAAAGCGGTGAGGTTGCCCTTGATGCCGGCTTCTTTCAACCCATCAAGCACGTGCAAAACCGTGCCAAAGGGTGCATCGCGGTCGGCGTTCAGGGCGAAAAACGTGGAGGGATCTTGTTTCACCAGTTCCCGAAGCATGGGGGCTAGCCGTTCTAAAATCACGGGCTTTTCGTCGAGGTAAAGCTGCGACTCTTTGGAGATCGTTAAAATAATCGGCTCTTTTTTGGGTTGGGCCAACGTCGCTGTTTTGGATTCAGGCAGCCGGATGGTGACCGCCGCTTGCTCCTTCTTGAAGGTGGTGGAAACGATCACGAAAATCAGGAGGATCGCAAAAATATCGATCAACGACACGATGATGACCTGCGGCGCGCGCCTGCGTTTGGGGTAGAAATTCATAGCGTTTGTGCGGGCTTGTCTTTGTTGGTCAGGGCGGGTTCACGCGGCACCTCAGGGTGCTGGGTTGGATTCCGTAGTCCTCCGCCAAGTCCTGTGCTGGTAACTTTTGCTTAAAAGCAGCGAAACGATCGACTCCATTTCCGAGGCGATGGTTTCGATTTTTCGCACGAAACAGGAGTAAGCAATGAGGCATGGGATCGCTATGGCAAGGCCAACCACGGTCGTCGTCAGCGCTTCGGCAATGCCACTCGCAATCACATGCGGGTCGCTTTGGCCTGCGGCATCCCCGAAGGCCCCGAAAACTTTAACCAGTCCAGAAACGGCTCCCAAAAGCCCGAGCAGCGGGGTGATCCCGATGAGAATTTCTAAAATGAAAAGACCTTGCTCGAGACGCACCATTTCACGGCGCGCCGCCACTTGGACGGCATCTTGGTTTTCTGTGCGCGATACCTCCAGATGCTTGAGTGCCACGCGGATCACTCGCCCCAAGGGAGAGCGGTCTGCCATCAAAAATGCGGCGAGCCGGCCAGTCGGGTTTTCCGTGTCCGACTGCATCCGTTCCACCTCCAAGCGGAGGACGGCAGGAACGGCAAGGTCGCGCCTGAGGCCCAGCAGGCGAAGCAGGATGACTGCCACGCCCACGACGGAGCAGGCCGCCAAGAGATACATAAAAGCTCCGCCCCTGTTGAAAAACTGTATGATTTCGTTGACTGACTGAGAGTTCATTTGGTTGGGATTAGAATAGTGAAAAGGTAAAAGGGATTTCCAACAGGCCGTCCCTAAGGAGGGGCTTGGCCTCTGGGGGCGGGGCCTCCAGGACGCACTGTTTGACCACGTTCAGGCAAAGGTCCGAGAATTCTTGGTTCGCCGTGCATTGCACCAGCGTCACGTCACGGATGGAGCCGTCTGCCGCCACGCGGAACTTCACCTTGGCGGAACCGGTGTCCAGCGAATCATTTTTGGATTTCACGAGCACATTCCAACGCGCCCCGATGGCACGGCTCACGGACTTCATGTAAACGGCCATTGGCGCCCGGGAGGCATTGACCCCTAATTTTCCGTTCTGGGCGAGCCCTCCATCGGTTTTGGTCTGCTGTTTTCCCTCTTGGGCTTCTTCTTCGAGGATGTCATCCACAGACTTTTGTTTTTTCCCCGTACCCACCGTTTCGCTCACCTTGACGGGGGCCGCGACGCCGGCGGCGACCTTTCGGAAAACGAGTTCTCCGCCCAAGTCTTCGATATCTTCGACGCGTTCCGCTTCAGTCCCTGGTTGGGGCAGGGGGGCGCGTTTTTTTGCGAGCGAAGCGACCTTGGCCGCAGACGTTTTGGAACTTGTGTTGCTGGCTCCCAAACGGGCCAGATCCGGCGTCGGCTTGGACTGTTGCGCGCCGGTCGATCCGATTTTAGCCTCCCGCTGGACCAGTGATCGGTCGATGGTCCGCTCTTTGGCACCGGTTTGGGGCACGGGGGAGGATCCCATGGGGATCTCCTTGCTGCCCGCTTCCAGGTTTTTGTCCGATTCAAAGGGCGCGTTTTTCGGGGCCTCCTTTGCCTCGCTCAAACCGGCAGAATCCACACGGCCCTTGTCCCGAAGTTGGTCCAGGGTGGAAAGCATGCGCTCGGGTAAAATGGAAATCGTCTGGATCACTATTTCGATCGGGACTTCTTTTGGGGGCAGCGACTCGAGCAGTTTCCCAAGGACGCCGTTCTGAAGTAGCAACCAAATCAGGAGGAGAAGCAGATGAAACGCCAGCGAGCCGGCGATCGCGGTTGCCGCCTGCACCTTTTCGGGCTGGTCGTTTAAATCCGGCACCGCGTTGATGACGCGCTTGGCAAATCCTGGAAGCTCCCACTTCATCTCAAGCCCCAGCCTCCCATGTGCGCACCGCCCCCGCGCGCATCACCCCCACGGTGCTGAGGCGGCCTCTGTTTTCGCACCATTCGACATCGGAGAGCCTCCCCCGGGACTGCAGCGCGCGTCCGTTCTTAGAAACGCGCAGGGCTTCCGGTGCCGCTTGATAAGCCTGCTGCAACGCCATCGCCATCCGGGCTTCATCGGTGAGATTTTCCCGCTGGAAATGGCCTGCAAGCGCCCCTGCCGCCCAGACATCTTCCAGCGCCACGCCGGTCCCAGTGCCCGAACAAACCGCGATAAGACGCGAGGGGGCGAGCGCGCGGACCGCCTCAATCGCGGCATCCAAGTTGAGCACCGCCCCCACGAGAACGACTTGCGCGCCCTCGCACGCCTTGAGTGCTATTGTTCCGTTCGTGGTCGTGGAAATGATTTTTGCCCCGCGCCGATCCATGTATTCCAAGGGGGAGTTGCCTAAGTCGAAGCCCGCGATCTTATCGCCGTGCCGCTCCCCGCCGAGAAGAGCGTTCGGATAAGATTTTTTGAGAGACAGGGCTTCCTCGATAGTTGCTGCGGGTACGATTTCCAAGACGCCGTGAGCCAATGCGGTGAGCATCGTCGAAGTCGCCCTTAGTACGTCGAAGACCACGCAAACAGCTTCCTCGATCCCGCGTCTGGCGAGAAAAGGAAGTTCCGAGGGATGAGTGACTACATCAACAATCATGGGGTGCTTAGAGGCGTCGCGGGCCAGAGAGACGCGATCTTAAACTGGAAAGTGTCTCTCTTCTACCCCTTCTTCCACGTTAGGCGAGCGTGGTGGAAAAGGTACTGCTGCGCGTACCCACCGTAAGGCCCAAACGACTTTGAGCAAAACGCTCTTATTGTCGCGGGGGTTACTTTTTGCCGTTTTCTGAAATAACGCACCCGAATCACCCGTTCGATCCAAACGTCCACTGGGAAGGCTTTCAAGCGTTCGAAGCCAAAAAGCAGCGCGCAGTTTGCGACTTTTTCCCCCACGCCGGGCAGGTTTCGGAGGGCCATTTGCGCCTCCGCGTCCGGAAGTTCAGCGATCCTGTCCAGATCTGTGTCGCCGCTTGCAATGCGCTGTGCGCTTGCCAGCAGGTTTGCCGCGCGGTAGCCGAGAGCACAGGCCCTTAGATCCGCCTCAGACAAGGCGCCTAGGGCCTCCGGAGAAGGGTAGGTGTGCATACTACGCCCCTCCCAATCCAGAGGACGCCCGAAACGCTGGCGCAGCGTGTGCGAAATTTGTGCAATGTGCGCCACCTGTTTCATGGAGGAGGTGATGAAAGTCGCTAAGGCTTCCCAGCGGGGTTGCCGCAAAATTCGCATCCCGTGGCAAAATGAGAGCGCTTCCTGTGTCACCGGATCCTTGGGAAAGCTGGCCGCGATTTCTTCCAGTGGGTGGTCCAGAGCCAGGTAATTCGAGGCGGCGGACTCTGCTCCCGCGTTTACAAAAAGCTCGCCGTTTCGTTGTTCCAAATAAACAGCGGCCTCCCCAATCGCTCCGAGCCATCCGTGCCCCTCGCGCTTCCAGTGAAAGGCTTGTCCGCTGTTGAGCGTGAGTTCGAGCGCCAGCAAGGGCGTGCCAAGGGAAACAAGATTCATCGCAGTTCGGGAAATTACCGGATGAAGTAGCTCAGGTTTTCGAGCTCTGCCGCAAGATTTACCGAGTTCACAACGGCGTTTTCGGGCACCTGTAACACAGCGGGAGCAAAGTTGAGGATCGCCTGAATCCCGTTGCCCACAAGTTCGTTTGCGACCTCTTGTGCCACATGCCCTGGCACGCAGAGAATCGCGATTTTGATGCCCCGCTCCTTCACGAAATTTGGAAGCGCTTCCATGGGCATTGGTTTGATTTTTTCACGCCCCATCCGTCCCCTGGCATGGTCCAAATCAAACGCCCCCACAATCTCGAACCCTTCCCTCTCAAACCCATCGTAGCCGAGCAATGCAGATCCCAATTGTCCGACGCCCACCAAAATTACGGGCTGCAGGCTCGCTGTTCCCATCACCTCCACCAGCTTTGTGCACAGCGCGTCCACGCTGTAACCGAGGCCCCGCGTCCCGAAGTGCCCTAAGTAGGCGAGGTCTTTTCGAAGCTGTGTCGGCTTCACCCCGGAGACTTTTGCCAGGGCGGCGGAAGAAACCGTCTCAATCAGGTTGCCTCGCAGCCTTTGAAGAACGCGGTAATAAAGGGACAGGCGGTAAACGGTTTTTCGGGGGATGGGACCTCGTGTCATGGGGGCTCGGGATAAACGCCAATCTACGCCGTTCACAAGGCCATTGTAAACGAGACGTTACTGGGCAGTTTTCCTCAGGGTTGCTCCCCGCACAGTTTTCGCCGATACTTGCTTCTCAACCGCCCTTTTATTTTCTCATGCGACTCAACCGTTATTTAGCCGCCGCCGGACTTGGCTCCAGGCGCAGCGTGGAAACCCTGATCTTGGAGGGGCGCGTGAAAATCAACGGACAGGTCATCGAAGACTTGGGAACAGTGGTGGCGCCCGGGGACGTCGTCAAGGTGGGGAGCAAAATCGTCACCCCCCAGGAAATCGTCCATGCGGTCCTCTACAAGCCACGAGGCTTTTTATGTACGGCCTCTGATGAGCGGGAACGGCGCACGATTTTCGACCTGCTGCCCACCGACTGGCCCCGCGTCTACCACGTGGGCCGTCTGGACATGGAAAGCGAGGGCTTGCTGATCGTCACCAACGACGGGGAACTTTCCATGTCCCTCACCCATCCCAAATTCAAGTTTGAAAAGGAATATGAGGTCACCTTGGACAAAACCTTTGACCCTTCAAAAAAGGAAAAGCTTCTGCACGGCTTCTACATCGAGGGCGGCAGGGCAAAAATGGAGGAGATCGAACAGGTCGCCGCCAACAAACTGCGTGTTGTCCTTACCCAAGGCATTAAACGCCAAATTCGTCTGATGCTCTATGATTGCGGCTACGAGGTGGAGAACCTTCGCCGCGTCCGGATCGGAACGATCCGCATCGACAAATTGCGCGCTGGAATGTGGCGCATGCTTTCTCCCAAAGACGTTGCAGATCTGAAGGCCGGCCGTGCCCCCAAAAAACGGGAAGAGCCTCGCGAGCTCATCAGAGCCGATGCCCCCACGGTCTTCAGGTCTCGTCCAGGAAAGACTGGCGGCCGTTAGGAAGCCTTTCATTCACAGACACCTCCGTGCCCCTGTTTCCTGCTTCATCAGGGGGTAATCCCCCTAATGCGAGGCTGGTGAAGCCGCGCTCGGCTGCGGGGATTGAGCGCGTTCTCGTTTTTTTACGACTTCGCGGCAAGCCGCCACCAAAATATTGCAGGCTTCGTGGCAGAGGAGTGGGATTTGATGCGAACCATCTGCCATGACGCGCGGTTCGCAGGAAAGGTCCTCAGCCGGAAGTTGAGTGAGAGGCTGATTCTCAGAAAAAGGCCACAACATCCGCTTCGTGCAGGCGGAGGCGGCACAGGCCTTGCCCACTAGCTCTTGGCCTTCGTCATCCAACAGGCGTTTGGTCGCGGCGTACATCCCAGTCTGTCGGCCCAGGGTTTCGCGCAGAGGAACGGGCGGCAACTTACCCTCTAAATAACTGAGCCACAAGGCTGTCATGGAGGGATAAAAATGGTCGAGAGCGGCACGCAGCTCGCCCGCAGTCCCTGCGAGCAGCCGCCAGCCGTGCCTGAGGGTTGGGGCGGTCTTTAGCGGGCGATACACATTTGCATCATCGAAAAAGGACAACCCCCGGGCGTCATCCGCGGAGGTGTGCAAATGGAGATCTTCCCGGCCTAAGTCTTCGGCATGGCGCAATTCATAGCCTCCGTTGGACTGAGGGGTGATCGTGATTTGCCCGATCGAGCGGAATCCGGCGGCGATCCAGGATTCCAAGGCTTGGGTGAGATTACGTTTCAAGCGGATAGGGTGGCGTTGGAGTGCTGGCGGTCGAAGAGTGCGGCTTGGTCCAGAATCAGCTCGCCAAATAGAGGCTCTGTTCCGATCGCGCTTGCATAATATAAGGTCCTTCCGCGCAGGTGATAAGGATTTTGACGAAAAATGTCCCGCTGGCTTGCCGCCAATCCCGTGTCCTGCTCGATGCCCAGTAGCACCGGAATGTCCTGGTAAGAATGGAGGCCATCTGCGATGAAAAACGGTACGACAACCACATTCGGGCAGGTGGTGTAAGAATCCCATTCGTTCACAAGGGGGGCCTCTTCCATGTACGTGTTGAACACTTCGCCGTAGAGGCCCGTGTCACGGATTCGGTCTACCTCGCGTTTGGCCGCGAATGCCGAATTATCGTTGAGGTTCGTTCCATGGCCCACGATGAGAAGACTGCAGTCCTTTGTCGGGACACCCGGTGCGACTTCGGCTGCCCGCTTTAAAAGCAGCTCGCACATCCGCTCGTGGTTGCCCACAGGTTCGCAGTATTTGAGAAGGCGTCCATCGCGGTGAGTGAGTGGTCCTGTAAGCTCCAATTCGCGGGGAATTACGGTTCTGGTGAAGTAGCCTTCGCTGATGAAGTTGGGAACGATGTAGACGTCCTCACGGTCGACCATGTGCAGGACTTGCCGCAGGCTCGGTTCCTCCTTCCAAAACGCGCAGTGCACTTCCCCAAAAGAGCCCTGCCGCAGGATTGCTTCGGCGTGGTCAAAGGTGGGCGCGCTGGAGTCCGGATTCACGGTAGAGCCGTGTCCAACAATAATTAGTGCGCTCTCGGGTTTGTGCAGCATCCGATGATTGTATGCAAAAGCTGCGGAAAGAAAAGCTGTGCCACCGCACTTCCCCCATTTTTTGGCGAGGGTACCCGTTCTTCAACGATTCTCAACAGGGCGCGCCGAGAGCGATACAGGCGTTAATTCCTCCGAAGCCAAAGGCGTTGTTCAGCACATTCCTGATCTTTGCAGGTCGGGCTATGTTCGGTACGATGTCCAAAGAGCAGGCCGGATCTGGCGTTTGAAAATGGAGCGTGGGGGGGAGCATCTGATGCTGGATCGCAAGCGCGCAAAGAACCGTTTCGATGGCGGCGGTCGCTCCCAGGGGATGCCCTGTAATGGCTTTCGTGCCGCTCACTGGAGGCGGTGCTGCTCCAAACACGGCGCTGATACAGGAGGATTCGTTGGAATCATTCATTTGCGTGCCGCTCGCATGGGCGTTTATATAATCCACATCGGGTGTTTCAAGTCCTGCATCATCAAGCGTTTCTTTCATGCATCGGATTACTGCCGCGCCTCCGGGAAGGGGAGAGGTCATGTGGAAGGCTTCGTTACTCAACCCCCAGCCCAAGACTTCTGCATAGATGTGGGCGCCGCGCCTGAGAGCATGCTCGTACTCTTCAATCACGAGGCTTGCCGCTCCTTCCCCCATCACAAACCCTTGCCGCGAAAGATCGAAAGGTCTGCACGCAAATTCGGGAGGGTCACCCTGCCATCGACTCATGGTTTTAATGAAGTCAAACGCCCCAAAAGTTAATGGACATAACGGTGCTTCAGCGGCGCCTGCGATGATGACATCGGCGCGATCCTCCCGAATGAAACGCAGCGCGTCAGCCACGGCGACGGCGCCGCTGGAACAGGAGTTTGAGTTCGTTGTCCCCGGTCCGCGGAAGCCGCATTCCATGGCTATGTTGGAATGTGCAGAGCCGCCAAAAACCGTCAGTGCAAGGGTTTGGCTGACCGCCTTTGGGCCGCCCGCAAGAAATGCTGTGTGCTCTTTTTCCGCATTGGCAATCCCACCCAAAGCCGTGCCAAAAGAAACCCCGACTCGGTCCTGAGGCTTTTGAGCGCTCCAAGAAAGCCCCGCGTCTTCCAAGGCGAGAAGTGCAGACGCCACCGCAAATTGCGCGTATCGATCCAGTCTTTTGAGCCGATGGGGCGGGAAAAAGTTCTTGGGGTTCCAGTCTCTAATTTCGGCGGAATGTTTGGCATGATAGGATGCCGGATCAAAAAAACTCACGGGGCGGATTCCACTGCGCCCCTCGAGCAGAGCGCGCCAAAGGTCGGTTTTACCAAGACCCACTGCGGTGATCGGGCCAAGTCCTGTGATGACGGCCCGACGGACTTTTGCAGATGTTTGGTAGTTCATGGCCGGCTCTCGAGAAGCGACTTGAAGGTGGCCAGTGTTTTTTTTGCCACAGGCTCAATGAAGCCGTGCTGCAGTAGCGGTTCGATGAAACCCCCCAGGCCGGGCACTCTGAAACTCAGTTTATGGAGTATTTCAACCAGCGTCCCTTCAGGAGTTTGTGTTAGCGTCCAGACTACCTGCATGCCTTTTGTGAAAGCGGCCGTGTGTTCAAAGTGAAGCTCCAGCAGGTCGGTGTCCGCTCGAAAGCTTGCTTTCCAAGCCACGGGAAACCACCCGCCCGCCGCTGCCATGTGGAGGCTCGTCCATCCTTCGCGTGCGCCTGACACGGGCTGAAGCGCACGCACGAAGCGGTAATGGGGCAGAAAATCCGGCCACCGTAGTAATTGACAGACGGTTTCGAAAATTCTCTCGCGAGGCGCTTGAATGAGGATGCTGGAGGTGGAGTGCACTGAGCTCAGCTTAGCGGGCCACCGGCCCGCGTCCAGCCAGTGGAAGCGATGCTTGCAGGGACCAGTACGGCATCCTTCATGCCATGGAGGATCTTTTTGTCCGGGGGACAGAGCGTTGCCAGCGCCCCAGCGAGCTTCGGCTGGTTCTGCGGGGAAAAGTAGTACGGACAAAGCCGGACTCGGCAGGGAAAAGGGTGTACGTCGCCGCTCACCGGGTCGTACACCGTGTGTTGGAAGAGTCGTGCCTTGTGGAAGCGCTGTAAAATGTGCGGCTGCTTCGGAAATGCTTTAAGAGCCTGGAAAACAGAGGTTTTCCAAGATATTTGTGGTTCATCTGAACCAATGACGACGCTGCGTGCCCCCCAGGCAAGCTCTGAAAACCCGCTGGCCTTGATGACCAGTTCCCGTTCCTTCTGGCTAAAGTCACCCAACTCGCTGAAATCGTGGATTCCCAACCCGGGCAGCTCCGCGTGAGGGGGAAGGGGCTGCGGATCCAGAACCCAAGATTTAGGAATCACTTTTTGCAGCGCCAGAAAATTTCGGTCCGTGAGAGCTCTGCGCCAATAGCTGCGCAGCGGACGTATCCAGAATAGAGCGAACCAAAGTTTTTCTTCCAAATACGGCTTGAAGGGGGGCGTCACAGTGAGCTCGCCCTGCAGAGCTGCGCTCTGGAGCGAAGCAACCTCGGGAATGTTTTCGAGGTCGAAGAGTTCAAAGAAACGGTACACTTCCCTGCGCTTGTCAGTACGCGCACCGTAACCCTCAGCGGCACACACACGGTGTCCTGTCCGGGAGGCAACCCATTCCATTTCAGGACGGTAAGTGTCTGCTTCGCGGGAGATCAGAATATCCCCTCCAGGTGCAATGCCCGCAAAGCCCTCCAGCATTCCGGAAGCCCCGCCAAGAACCTCTGCACCCGCCTCCGCGTAGGTTGCGTTGAGCCATGCCGTCAGGCCGATCCCTCCCGGAACCGAATCGAGTTCGCTTAAAACGAAGCCGTCTTCAGTCAGAATCACGTCCGGGCGCAGCACCTGCGGAACCTGGTTTCGAAAAGCCTTTGCGCGGCTGAACTCGACCAATTCTGGAGGTTTGCCCCGGTCCAAGAGTTCCGCAACCCAGGCGGGCTGGCGACCCGAGGCGGATAGAGCGTAGAGGTCGTTACATGCCCTTTGGAAAGCCCACAAGCGTTCTCCCAGCGAAAGTAATTCGGCGTGAAGCGCATCAGTCAGCGGAAACGCCTGGGGGGAAAATCGCCAGGTCTTTCCCGCAAAAAGGCCGGATTCTGGAAGCGCAGCCTGGAGCTGTGCCAAGGGGGCGTTTTGTTCCGTCATTAAGCGAGGCGCTTGAGGGCTTCCCGGAGTAATTCATCCGAGGGAATTTCCTCGGCAGGCCGTTTCTCTGTGACTGCCTTGATGGCTTTGTGGGCATCCACTTGTTTGTAGCCGAGGGCGATGAGGGCGAGCATCGCATCGTTCATTTCCATCTCGCGCGGCGCCGGCGCGTGGGTGGCCGACGCGGCTTCCCAAGCCGCAGCGACTCCGACTTTGTCCTTGAGTTCGACAATGATACGCTCAGCCGTTTTTTTCCCAATCCCTTTCACCTGCGAGAGCGACTTGGCGTCGCCTGCGACAACGGCGCTCTTAAAACTCATCACGGAAACGCCGCTCAAAACATCCAGTGCCGTTTTCGGACCGATGCCAGAAACATGATGGATGAGCATTCGAAACAAGTCGCGTTCCGGGGTCGTGGCAAAGCCAAAAAGAACGTGCGCATCCTCGCGGATTTGGAGGTGAGTCAGCATATGAAACTTCGCACCCACGGCGGGAAGACGGTCATAGCTGGAGAGTGGAATAGAAACGTGGTATCCGACCCCATGCACATTCAAAACCACGTGGGTGGGGTATGCCTCTACAAGAATGCCTTCCAAAAAGGTGATCATGCCCGTCAGCATTTCGCGCCTACCCGCGGAAGGCAAGCGGCATGGGCATGCTTCTTACTTATGGCGACCGGGTGCGCTGGTGCGGCTGAAGAGGATCTGCGGGTCTGGCTGGAGGCGAAATTCATGGGAGCTCCCATATCCGCTCCCGTTGAAAATGCGCAACGCACTGTCAGGGTTGCCGGGTACTGGGATGGCAGCCAATTGAAAGCGTTTGATCGCAAGCGGTGGGGACTGTTGCGCCTGAATTGGCCGATGTTTGAAACGAAGGCGAGAGGGGCAAACTCTGGAGATTTTCAGAAGCTGCAGGTCCACTTCAAACGGGACAAACGAATGGTTATCGAATACGCAGAAATAACTAGTGATGAGGGGCTTGTGTCATCCGGAGTACTCGCTCCTGAATTTGGCGAAAAGTTCCAAGAAACTCTTGGTGATGTGCTCCTTCTCGCCGTCCCGAGCCGTAGCCGCGCCTTTGTTTTTCCTCAACTCGCCTCCGATGTCTCAAAATATTCGGGACTGGTTTGGAGCGCTTACAGGGAAACCGCTTATCCGGTGACGGTGGAACTTTTGGAATGGAAAAAAGGAACCCTGCGCGCCGTTGGTCTTTTTGAGCCGTAAAATGTTTAAAATAATGTGTTTACACAATATAATGGAAACTTGGGGGTGGAGGGCGATGTTTTTCTATTTTGCTTCCCCGGGTTTTTTTTGAGAGAAGTTTGCAATCAAAGAACACCCCCGACCTTTGAAAATCTTAGCTGGAACCCCCAAAGTTCGATGGCTCGTGTACTAATCATTGATGATGACCCTGCGATGGTGCAGGTCATCTCTGATCTTTGCGTCCAGGCTGGACACACGCCTATTCCCTACACTTCAGGTGCTCGTGCCTTGGAGTTTATGCGTGGGCATGCGCCTGAATTGATTATCACAGACGTGCTAATGGAGGGGGTGAGCGGCATTGATGTTTTACACGCCGCGCGGGCGTTGCTTCCTCAGGTTCCTGTTGTCCTGATCAGTGCCAGCAAGCAGCTTGAGGTCGTCGTGCAGGGCATGAGAGCAGGAGCCTTTGATTACGTGCTCAAGCCATTCAAAGTGGATGAGTTTTTGGCCGTGGTACGTCGGTCGCTGGACGAAAATGCCTCAGTCGAGGGACAGCAGCACAATGCCTCAGGAGCCAGGGAGCATCTGCGTTTTGAGAATATCATCGGTAAGTCTCCTCGGATGCGGGAGGTCTTTGGCCTGATTGAAAAAGTCGCCAACACTGACTCGACGATTTTAATTGGGGGGGAGAGTGGAACTGGGAAAGAGCTTGTCGCAAGAGCATTGCACTTTAAGTCGGAGCGGAAGGCAAAGCCCTTTGTCGCGATCAATTGCTCTGCACTTCCCGAAAATCTTTTGGAAAGCGAACTGTTCGGTCACAAGAAGGGCGCCTTCACTGGAGCAGTTCAGGACAAGGTTGGTCTTTTTGAGGAGGCTGAGGGCGGGACTGTTTTCTTGGACGAGATCAATTCGATGGCACCTTTGCTGCAGACAAAACTCCTGCGCGTATTGCAAGAGCGCACCGTTAGAAGGGTTGGCGACAACCGCACGACCCCGATCCACGTGCGGGTTTTGGCTGCCACAAATGAGCCGCTGCACGATAAACTGAAAACGGGCGGATTTCGGCAGGATTTGTATTACAGACTTGCTGTCATACAGTTAGAAATTCCGGCGCTGCGCCAGCGTGCCGATGACATTCCGCTCTTGGTGGAACATTTTCTCAGGAAACATTCCTACGGGAGGAGCCGGGGAGAATACGCCCAGATCGATGGAGCTGCATCGCACGCGCTCTGTTCGTACGACTGGCCGGGAAATGTGAGAGAACTGGAAAACGCAATGGAGCGAGCGTGTGTTCTTTGCGACCATGGGCTGATTCAAATGCGAGATCTTCCCTCGCACGTGCAGGACAGCAGTTTCACGCGGACTTTGCCACTTGCCTTTGTGGAAGGGGGAGGGGAAGTGGATCTGAATTCAGTACTGCTCCCTATCGGGAAATCACTTGAATATGTCCTGTCCACGGTGGAACGCCGATTTATCGAAGAGACGTTACTTTTCAACGAAGGAATCCGGGAGCGGGCTGCGCACATGCTTGGAATTTCGACGGCAACGTTGTATCGCAAAATAGAAAACGAGCGCAGGTCCCAGTCCAAGGGCGCCGTGGAGCAGTCCGCCCGCAGTCTTTTAGGCTGAAGGAATGAATCTATCTATCCAAGAAAGGGGTTTCAGGGGGATTGTTCCTGTTGGCGTCTGTGGCAGTCTGCTTAACCACGATTGCGGAAAGCCTCTTCAAAAGGCTGACTGCTGTATCCAGACGAATCCGAATTTACGTCCTTTCATGAAACATCGACTGCTCTCCACTGCGTTCTCCTTGCTGCTACTGACGGGCGCCGGCGCCTCTGAAACGGTTCTTTTTGAACAGAACTTCAACGCTCTATCTTCGGGTCCGCTGCCCAAAGAGTTTTTGGCTCTTGCAGGTGAATTCGGAGTGGCTGTCGATGGCAGTGAGCACTTTCTGGAGCTCCCCGGCTCGCCCTTGGACACCTTCGGCGCGCTCTTCGGTCCATCGAACGGCGATCCCGGTTCGCTGGAAGCGCGCTTCTTTGGCACCAAGCAGGGACGTAAATTCCCCACTTTCGGACTCAGTTTGAGGGGGGCGGGTGGATACCGACTCCAGGTTAGCCCGGGTAAGGGCCAGTTGGAAATCTACAAGGGCGACGACGCGCTCGTGGGAGTTCCATTCACGTGGCAGTCGGGCGCATGGACCTGGCTTCGGCTGAGTCTCTCAAAGAAGGACGGCGGCTGGCTGGTAGAGGGCCGTGCATGGTCAGAGGGAACGAGCGCGCCGCTGGAGGCCCAAGTGCTTTGGGCGGTTGCTGCGGAGGTCACGCCCGGGCGAGGCGCCCTGTGGGGCAGCCCCTATTCAGGAACCCTCATCCGGTTTGACGACATCCGCTGGATCACGCGGTAGGCGATACAAACACGAGAAAGCCGCCCTCCGCCTGCTGGCATGACTCTTTGTTGGTCAGGCACACTGTTTGCTTTACTTTTAATCCATATCCCACCCTATGAAATCAAAACTCCTCTCCATTATCTTACTGAGCCCTTTTATCGCGCAGGCTGCCGACTGGCCTCAGTACCGGGGGGGCGCCGGAGACGGCGTCTCTGCAGAAATTCTCAAGCTGAATGCGACAGGTCTGAAGACGTTATGGAAGACGGAAAGTGTGGGGGGCTTCAGCTCCTTTGCGGTTTCTGGAGGGAAAGCCTTCACCTTGTCTTTGAAGGAAATCGACGGTGCCAGCCAGGAAGTTGTGTGTGCTCATGACTCGGCAACGGGCCGGGAAATCTGGAGCGCCGCGCTTTCAGTGGCAAATTACGACAAGGGAGGAAACGACGGAACTGCGGAAAACAAAGGAGGTGACGGACCCCGATCAACGCCAACTGTGGTTGGAAAATCGGTGGTTGTGCTTAACTCACAACTGGCCCTGCGCAGTTTCGATGTGGAAACCGGTAAAGCAGGGTGGAGTGTCGATCTGAAGGCCCAACATGAAGGCCGCAACATTCAATGGCAAAACGCCGCTTCACCGCTCCTTGAAGGGGGTCTGCTTTACATCGCTGGTGGCGGCCCCGGGCAGTCCGTGCTCGCCGTGGATCCCTCAGATGGACGGGTGGTTTGGAAGGCTTTCGACGAAAAAATCACACACGCCACTCCGGTGGCGGCGACGATCCACGGCCAGCGACAGGTGATTTTCTTTCTTCAATCAGGTCTTCTGTCTGTCGAGCCAAAGTCGGGTAAGGAATTGTGGCGCTATGCGTTTCCCTACAAGGTTTCGACTGCAGCCTCGCCCGTAGTTGGCGGGGACATCGTTTATTGCTCCGCCGGTTATGGCGTGGGGGCGGGCGCGGTGAAAATCACTAAGGAAGGCGATGCGTTCAAGGCCAACGAAATATATCGGATGCCGGGCAACCAGCCGCTCGCAAACCACTGGAGCACCCCAGTGCTTAAAGACGGGTACATGTACGGCATGTTTCAGTTCAAGGAGTACGGCAAGGGCCCGGTGAAGTGTGTGGACCTCGCCACCGGAGAGGTCAAATGGTCCAAGGAAGGGTTTGGTCCGGGGCATGTGATTCTGATGGGCTCTGAAGTTGTGGCTCTCTCTGACGCGGGTGAAGTGGTGAGATTCAGCGCCACGCCTTCTGAGTACCGAGAAATTAGCAGGCAGAAAGTTCTCGACGGCAAGTGTTGGACGACGCCTGCGATCTCTGGGGGGCGTCTTTTTGTGCGTAGCACCAAGGAAGCTGCGTGCGTGGAGTAGCGGCCTAAGCTCTGGAGAAGACGTCTGAATTTCAACAAAACTTGTCAGAGCCTCCGTGCCTCGGGTGGGCCAAACTCAGACTCAGTTTTTCAGAAAATTTCCTATGTCGCGCAAAAAAATAAATGTCGCCATCGTCGGCCTTGGTTTCGGAGCGGAGTTTATCCCGATCTACCAGCACCATCCCAACGCCAACCTGTACGCCATCTGCCAGCGCGACCGGAAAAAACTGGACTCCATCGGCGATGCCTTCGGCGTGGCGGCACGGTACACGGACTTTCAGGAACTGCTGAAGGATCCCAGGGTGGACGCGGTGCACATTAATTCTCCGATCCCCGACCACGGTTGGATGAGCATTGCGGCGTTGAAAGCTGGGAAGCATGTGAGTTGCACGGTGCCGATGGCCACGTCTGTGGAAGAGTGCAAGCAGATCGTCGAGCTTGTCCGCAAGACCGGGTTGAAATACACGATGGCGGAGACGGTGGTGTATGCTCGGGAGTATCTCTACATGCGAGAGTTGTTGCAGAAGGGGACTCTTGGAAAGCTCCAGTTTCTCCAAGCCAGCCATCAGCAGGATATGGATGGCTGGCCCAACTACTGGCCCGGCCTTCCTCCGATGTGGTATGCAACCCACTGCGTCGGTCCTGTTGCAGGGCTCGCTGGTGCATCCGCAGAATACGTGAGTTGTTTTGGTTCTGGGACCATCCGGCCTGAACTTCAAAAGCATTACGGTTCGCCGTTTGCGGTGGAAACGGCGCACATTAAATTTCACGGAACTGATTTGTCCGCTCGGATCATTCGGAGCCTGTTTGACACGGCCCGCCAGTATCGCGAAAGCATCGACGTTTATGGGGACAAAGCCTCTGTGGAGTGGCCTTTGGTCGAGCACGAGCCTCTGGTATTACACCGGGCAAAGATGCCTGAGTCCAAGATTCCAAAACTGGTCAAGGCACCCGACTACGCGAAGCTGCTTCCCAAACAGATCCGCCCATTTACCACAAACGGGGTATACGGCGTTGGAAAAAAAGCACACTTATCTTTCACTCAAGGAGCGGGCCATGGTGGTTCTCATCCCCATCTGGTGCACGAGTTTGTAAGCGCGCTTGTGGAGGACCGCGATCCATTTCCAAATGCTAAGCAGTCTGCAAACTGGACCTGCGTGGGGCTTTGTGCCCACCAGTCCGCCCTCAAGGGCGGGGCGATTGTGAAGTTGCCAGCCTTCACCGTATAGGAGTGCAGTTGGAAAAATTGCCCCGCGTTTGCGTGGCAGTCTAGGCGGGAGCAGGCAGTTGCTTTCCGAGCCGGAACGCGGATGATCCTACGTTGGTGAATGCGATCTTGTTGAGGTGTGCGGCAGCCTTTATCGCACTCCTTTTAGATGGGAGTGCGAACGCTCAAGCTTGGTTCAATTTTGGGACCTCCAAGGTGGAGACGCAGCTCTTTGAAATCGACCGGGAACTGGCGCAATGTCCGGAGATTCCGCCCCTGCAGGTCGTGTCCAACGCTGGGTATCATAGCGGTTTTGCTCCGACGTTGGATGCGGCACGGTGGATCCAATTGGACCTGGGGAACGAGTATGCCATTGATTCGGTGGTGATTGTTCCTGCCTGTATCAACGGCGCAGGGGCTTATGGTTTTCCCGGCAAGTTCCGAGTTGAGACCTCGCGGGATGTCCTTATGAGCGAATCGGAATTACTTTTAGAAACAACCGTCGAAGAGCCTTCCAGTATTTTACCCCACTGCATAAACGCGGGTGGCGTGCGGGCACGGTATGTCCGATTTACAGCGCTCAGCCTCGTGCCCCAGCCCCGGATGACCTCACGTTTCATCTTCTGTTTGGGAGAAATTTTGGTCTTCAGCGGCGGGAGAGACGTGGCGCTGCAAGCTGCGGTGCTGGCCCCCAATTCTGTGGAGACGCTGCCTACTTGGTCCCCCAAACATGTCGTCGATGGCTCCCATGGGCTTGGTATACCTTCGAGTCCCCTCGACTCAGGAAGCAACGGTTGGCACAGCCAAATCTTCAGAGCGCAAAACTCGGAGTGCTGGGTTCAAGTCGATCTTGGAGGCGTGCACACGCTGGACGAAATCCGGCTCATCCCTGCACATCCGCGAGACTATCCAGACAGAGCAGGCTTTGGCTTTCCCCTAAGGTTTAAAATCGAGGTTTCTCTTACCCCCACATTTTCCGAACCGGCTCTGGTATTTGATGGTGCGAATGTTGATTTTGCAAACCCTGGGGAAACTCAGGTTGCCTTTCCCTGTCCTCGTAGTCCGATTCGGTACCTTCGTGTCACAGCTCAGAAACTCTGGGAACGAAGCGGTGATTTTGTATTCGCTCTCGGTGAGTTGGAGGCGTTCGAAGGCCGCCAAAATATCGCAAGAAACGCTGTAGTGACCGCATCGGATTCTACAACCTCGTCCGCCTGGAGACCGAGTTTTTTAGTGGACGGGATTGGCGGCGCCGGAATGCTTCAGGATGACGCCGCTTGGCTTCACGGGCTTTCACGGCGTCGACTGCTTTTAGAAAAGCGCGAAGAACTTATACGTATTCAGAAGCAGGAAATTAAGAACTCGCAAGAGCGTTCGGGCCGCATGGCTCAGGGATTCGTAGTGCTCGCCGTCGGCTCGATCGCCCTTCTTTTTTTGCGCGGGCGCATCACCCGGGCCCGCGAGATTGAGGTGGTCAGGCAACAAATATCACGCGATCTCCATGATGACGTGGGCAGCAACCTCTGTAGCATCAGGCTGATGGCCGAGATGAGTTGCTCTGAAAAATCGCTCCGTCCTGCAGAGGACGTACTTTCTGAAATCCGCACTTTAGCGGAGAAAAGCACAGAATCGTTGCGGGACATGGTTTGGCTTTTGAAGGAGAGAGGACAGCCCGGGGTAGAAACTCTCGTGGAAAAAATGAGGGGCGTAGCGGGGGCGCTTCTTGTAGGTATGGAGTGGAATTTCACGATAAAAATAATTCCTGCGGAGGCGGTTGCGCCAATTTCATTTCACCGTGATATCCTTTTTGTTTTCAGGGAGGCCTTGCATAATATTGTGAAACATTCGGGCGCTTCTTCCGTAGAAATTCAGTTTAGCTGGAACCCTTCCGGCGTAGAAATGTGTGTCGTTGACCGAGGCTGCGGCTTTGATCCCAAGAACTCGCTCGCGGGAGATGGAATTGAAAACATGCGCTACCGGACGGGGCACTTAAACGGGACGCTTTTGATAGATAGTCGCGTCGGTGAAGGAACCCGCCTCGTTTTCAAAATGCCAAAGCCATGAGCACCGTTTGGATCATTGATGATCATGCCGCGTTTCGCAAAACGCTCGCGCGGCTTTTGGAACAGGGCGAATTTCCATTGGAAACAAAACTATTTGCTTCGTGTGAGGATGCATTTTTGGCGCTTGGCGCTGAAGCACCCCCTGCGCTGATTCTTCTGGATATTGGCCTGCGTGGGATGAGCGGACTTGATGGAATTCCTCTATTTAAGAAAAGAAGTCCCGGCACTCCAATTGTTGTGCTCACGGTATTTGAGGATGACGACAAGCTTTTCCGGGCAATTTGCTCTGGAGCGAATGGATACCTTTTGAAAATACAGGCTGCAGAGGAACTTCTGCACGCTGTTCACGCCGCGCTTGCCGGCGGAGCCCCAATGACTCCTAAAATTGCCCGCCGTGTTCTTGAAATGTTCGCCAACCTGGCACCAAAAAAACAAGCAGATTACGGATTGAGCGGGAGAGAGATGGAAGTGCTGCAATGCATCGTGGAAGGGCTTCTTAAAAAACAAATCGCCGAGCGCCTTCAGCTCAGTGCGCACACTGTTGATTCTTATTTGCGGCGGGTTTACGAAAAGATGCACGTCAATTCCCGTAGCAACGCCGTTTCTAAAGCAATCAAAGAGAACATTTTGTAGGATTTATTGGAGGCTGTAAAAACAGGCGGGGATCCCAACTCTTTGGCAGAAGCGCCGCAGCCGTTTTTTTGACAGACACCATCTGCGCAGAGTTTGCCATTTCTGTGGAAACTGTCTGGCCTCGCTGCGGTTCGGCGTTAGCGAAAAAGGGGGGCTGCGGTTTTCGAAATATCCCGTTTGCACCACGCATACGCGTGGCGTGCAAAGGGCGGCTTGAACTGATAAACTAGAAAATATGCAACCGCTCCTGGTTTTAGTCCTATTTTCAGCGTTGCCGGTCTTTTCGCTCTCTGCCGCCTCGGTGGACTTTGCGAGGGAGGTTCGACCGGTGCTTGAAAAAAATTGCTTCAAATGCCACGGATCGGAAAAACAGAAAAGTGGCTATCGTCTGGATGTCAGAGAGATAGCCCTCAATGGTGGGGAAACCCACGCCCCCAACATTGTGCCTGGAAATGCGCAGAAAAGTCCATTGCTTCGTTTCATTTCTGGAGAAGATCTTGAAATGAGAATGCCTCCGAAAGGGGATCTTTTAAGTCCGGATGAACAGGGGATAATCGCGGCTTGGATTTCTTCTGGAGCAGTGTGGCCTGAAAATGCTTCCGCCCAGATTGCGAATTCCACCGCTTGGTGGTCTCTTCAACCTTTGGTCAAGCCTGTCCCGCCAGGACAGGAAGCCAATCCGATTGATTCTTTTATCAAAGCACGCCTTGCAGTGGAGGGTTGGACTGCCTCGCCCAGCGCAGAACTGCAAACGCTCTGCAGGCGCGTCACTTTTGATCTCACTGGGCTGCCTCCATCACCGGAGGAGTTGGATTCATTTGTGGCAGACAAGGCTCCGGATGCTTATCGCCGGTTGGTCGACCGGCTTTTGGCAAGTCCGAGGTATGGCGAGCGCTGGGCAAGGCATTGGTTGGATGTCGTGCATTACGGAGATACGCATGGATACGACAAGGACAAGCCCCGTCCAAACTCCTGGCCATATAGAGATTATGTGATTCGCGCTCTGAACGACGACAAGCCATACGGGCAATTTGTGAAAGAGCAGATTGCGGGAGACGTCCTTTTTCCTGGTTCCATTGACGGAATAGAGGCGCTTGGGTTTCTTGCCGCTGGGCCTTGGGACCTCATTGGGCATGCTGAGGTTCCGGAGACAAAAACGGACGGGAAAATCGCAAGACACTTGGACCGCGACGATATGGTCGCGAACACGATGGGTACGTTTTGTGCGACTACGGTTCATTGCGCGCAGTGCCACAATCACAAGTTCGATCCAATCACGCAGGAAGACTATTATTCCCTTCAGGCCGTGTATGCGGCCATTGATCGAACCGATAAGAAGTACTTCGGCGATGAAGCCTTAACCAAAAAGTACGGTCCTCTTGAAAGTTCTCTTCTTAAGATAAAAGCAGAGCTTACTGTGTTGGAAAAGCAGGCAGAAAAAGAAGCGGGTGCGGAATTGTTGAAGCTTGACGCCGCCTTGGTGGAGGCCAGGAAAGCAAGTCCGGCAAAGCGGCCGGAGGTGGGCTTTCACAGCTCGGTGAGCAAGGAACAAGAGGTGCGGAAATGGGTGCAGGTGGAGCTGGGTCGGATTGAAGGAATAAAGCGGGTGGCTTTCGCGGGCTGTTACGATGATTTCAATAAAATCGGGGCAGGGTTCGGCTTCCCCTTGAGATACAAAATTGAAGCTTCTGATGACCCCGGCTTTGAAACTGGAGTGCATGTTCTTGTGGACCGGAGCGGCGAGGATCAAGCGAATCCAGGGACAGCCCTGCAATCTGTTGAAACTCAGACAGTCAAGGCCAAGTACATTCGCTTTACCGCGATGCGGCTTGCGCCGAGAAAAGGGGATTTTATTTTCGCGCTAGCTGAACTTTTGGTCTTTGGAGAGTCTGGAGAAAATATGGCGAAAGGGGCCGACGTGACGTCGCTTGATTCTATCGAGGCGGGACCGCGGTGGGCGCGAAAGAATCTCACGGATGGCTACTATTCTGGGATGGAGGCCGTGGCGGGAGGAGGGACCGTGGGGAAGCTTGAGAGTCAACGCGCGGAGTTGATGCGCACAGCTCCCAAGGCAGAGACGCTTTCAAAGCTTGCTTCGGCCAAAGCAGAACGCTCTCGGGTGGAGTCTGAAATGAAGGCCTTTCCTGAGCCAAAGATTGCGTATATCGGGGCCGTGCACACGGGGACAGGCGCGTTTCGGGGTACCGGGGGAGAAGGGGGCAAGCCTCGTCCTGTGTTCTTATTGGCTCGGGGTCAGGTGAGCCAGCCCGGGCGTGAAGTGGGCCCGGGGGCGCTTGCTGCGCTTTCCTTTCGACCGTCGCGTTTTTCAATCGCTTCGGATGCTCCAGAAGGTGCGCGGCGCGCTGCACTGGCTCATTGGATTGCAGATCCTAACAATCCCCTGACTTGGCGCACGATGGTCAACCGCGTCTGGCAGTATCATTTTGGCGCGGGGATTGTGGAGACACCGGGTGATTTTGGGCGCAATGGTGCTGTGCCCTCCCACCCCGAATTGCTGGACTGGCTTGCCGCTGAATTTCGCGATGGAGGCGGCTCTCTCAAGAGTTTGCATCGACTTATTTTGATGAGTGAAACTTACCGGCAGGAGTCGTTTTCGCGAGCCGCAATGGAGGTAAAGGATTCAGGAAACCGACTGTTGTGGAAACAAAACAGACGCAAATTGGAGGCTGAGGCTTTGCGTGATGCTGTGCTCTCTGCTTCCGGGAAGCTGGATGTTTCTATGGGAGGGTCGGGGTGGCAGGACTTTATCGTGGAACAGCCCGCGCATTCGCCGCACTACCGCTACGACCTGCACGACCCGTTGGATGCGAAAACTTATCGGCGTTCCATTTATCGTTTCATTGTGCGCTCGCAGACTCAGCCGTGGATGACTTCGCTTGATTGTGCAGATCCTTCGATGCGTGTGGATCGACGTAATGAAAGCCTGTCTCCGTTGCAGGCTCTGGCATTGCTTAACAATGGTTTTTTGCTGACGCAGGCGGAGGCGCTGTCCGCTCGCGCCCAGTCTGAGAGGGCGGCCCCTGCAGAACAACTGATACGAGCGTTTCGTCTGGCGCTGAGTCGTGTTCCCAGCGAGACAGAGTTGGAAGAGTTGAGTGCCTATATGGCGAGGAACGGGCTTGCTCAGACCTGCCGTATTATCCTGAATCTAAATGAGTTTTTGTTTGTTGATTGAGGGTTTAAAATTTTCGCAGTTCCTGATTTTATTATGAATACGTCCCCTTTTCATTCTCCATTAAATTCGGGTCCGTTGAGCCGGCGGGATTTTCTTTGGCAGTCTGGCGGCGGGTTGGGCGGGGTGGCACTCGCGTCGATGTTCAGTTCGGAGAAAAGTGCGCATGGGGAACCGGGGGTCGGCGGAGATTTTGTTCCTAGTTCCTTTGGGAAAGCCAAGCGTGTTGTGCAGTTCTTCATGGCTGGGGCGGCAAGCCATTTGGACCTTTTTGATTTCAAGCCCGAGCTCGTGAAACACGATGGAAAGCCGAGTGATTTTGGAGAACCGGTGGAGGCCTTTCAAAACGGTCTGGGTCCATGGCTGCGCCCTGTTTGGGATTTCAAACCGTACGGGCAGTCGGGAAAGATGCTGGGTGAACCTGTTGCTGCCCTGGGACAAGTGGTCGACGAGATGGCCTTTATCCACAATATGGTCAGTAAGTCTGGCGTTCACTCAGCGGCGACGCTTTTACAGGCCACAGGATTTCAGTTGCCTGGGTTTCCGGGGGCCGGTTGCTGGGTGAGTTACGGACTGGGATCGATGAACGATAATCTTCCTGCGTTCGTTGTGCTTCCAGACCACCGAGGATTTGGTTCGAACGGAGTGAAGAATTGGGACAGCGCATTTCTTCCTTCCCAGCACAGTGGGACGGTGATTTATCCCGGAACGGAGACCCCGATCGCGGATTTGTATCCCCATAAGTCGGGTGCGTTTATTAGTTCGGAAGGGGAGGCCGAGGGGAGGTCACTGCTTGCGTCGTTAAACAGACGTCATGCCGCGGGGCATCCTGGGGATCAAAGGTTGGAGGCTCGGATTCGGAGTTACGAGCTTGCGGCTCGGATGCAACTGGCTGCGCCGGAGGCATTGAATTTAAAGGATGAACCGGCTCATGTGCTGCGTCTTTATGGAATTGAGGGAGGGCCGCAGAGTTGGCCGAAGGAAATCAATGCGAAGGAGGAGGGGTTTTATTTCGCACAAAAGTGTCTTGCGGCGCGGCGTCTGCTGGAGAGGGGTGTGCGGTTTATTCAGGTTTGGAGCGGAAATGACAACGGGTTTCCCCGTCGCAACTGGGATTCCCACGAAGACATAGACCGCGATCACGGTCCCCTTGCAGCGGGGATGGCGCAGGGCTGCGCGGCGTTTATTACGGATCTTAAGCAACGCGGTCTTTTGGAGGACACGATCATTCTGTGGACAACCGAGTTTGGTCGGATGCCGTCCTCGCAGGGAGGAAAGGGAAGGGATCACAATCCTTTTGTTTTCACAAACTGGCTGTGTGGCGGCGGGATTCGGGGAGGAATTACGCACGGGGAAAGCGATCAGTGGGGATACAAGCCTCTGGATCGCAAGAACCCAACCCAAGTATACGATGTTCATGCGACCCTGCTGCATCTGCTGGGAATTGATCACACAAAACTGACGTTGCGGAACAACGGAATCGACCGGCGCCTTACCGATGTGCATGGCCACGTGATCAAAGAGATTCTTGCTTAGGCCGGGTACGCCTCGGATGCGTAAGGCGCCTCGAACAGGGTCAGGACGCGGGGAACAAAAGCGCTTTCGCTGCAGCCACAATATCCACCGGTTCGAGGAGGCGACCTATACCCTCATAGCCGCAGGCGAGTATTCCTTGTCCTGGACCAATGAAATGCGCACCGCGGTTTTTTAGTGTGATGACATTTTGTTGCGTGGCGGGGTGGTGCCACATGTTGCCGTTCATCGCAGGCGCGAGGAGGAGCGGTGCGCGGGTTGCGAGGGCGATTTCTGCGAGCGGATGCCCCGCGAGGCCAAGGGCGAGTTCAGCGATGACGTTTGCGGAAGCCGGGGCGATGAGAAGCAGCGAGGCGCGGTCTGCCAGTTCGATGTGGACAGGCTTCCAATCGGCACGGCCTGCAGCAGAGGCGCAGACGACGGGGTTTCGCGAGAGGGTCTGGAGTGTGAGTGGGGTGATGAAGCGCTCTGCTGCGGCGGTCATGACAACGTGGACTTCTATGCCTTCCTTCACGAGACGGCTGGCGATGTCCGGCGCCTTGTATGCGGCGATGGATCCGGTGACACCGAGGACGACCACGGGGGAAGTCACTGAGGCTCCTCCGTGTTAAGGCGGAAGGTTCTCAGTCTTTCACTTTCCATGAGAGCCCTGAACTGGCGCTGGTCGTGTTCGGGACTGCCGCTGATGAGGAGATATTGGTATTCCCTCCAGCATTGCATTTCGAGGATCGCGTTATTGAGCCGGAGCTGAAGCTGCTCGGGGCTTTCGGTTGCGCGTTTGTGGAGGCGTTGTGTGAGGATTTCCATGCTTGGTGGAGCGAGGAAAATATCGGCTAAAGCACTTGTGATAGCCGGGTCTTCACACTTGCGAATAGATCTGGCGCCTTGAACATCGACATCCACGAGAACATCTGTCCCATGGGCGAGGTGTTCCTTGATGGCGTCCTTCCGAGTGCCGTAAAAATTGCCGTGGACCTCTGCATATTCGAGTAGATTGGAATTGGAGATCTCAGTTTCGAACTGGTCCCGGGAAAGAAAATGGTAATCCTCTCCATTTGTTTCTCCTGGGCGAGGGCTGCGCGTGGTGCAGGAGACGGAATAATGGAAGTCCGCAAAGTGCCGAATACCGTGGAGTAATGTGCTTTTTCCTGCCCCGGAGGGGGCGGAGATGACGAAGAGAATCCCGCGGCGGCGAGTGTGGAAGGGGAGGTCGGAGGGGGTGCTCACGATGCTATTCGATATTTTGGATTTGTTCGCGGATTTTTTCCAGCTCAGCTTTTCCCTCGACCACCCAGTGAGAGATTTGTGAATCATTTGATTTCACTCCAAGCGTGTTAAATTCGCGGGCGATCTCCTGGGTGAGAAATTCCAGAGTCCGACCCACGGAGCCTTCCTGTTGAAGCAGTTTTTCCATTTGCGCGAAATGGCTGCGCAACCGGGTTAATTCTTCGCTGATGTCGGAGCGGTCAGCAAAGAGGGCAAGTTCTCTAAGTAAGCGTTCGTCGGTGAGCGCGATTTCGATTTCTGCGGTTCTGAGGCGCTCGAGAAGCTGGGTGCGGTAGCGTTGTGTGACGTTTGGAGCGCGCGCTTCGATGCATTCCGCACATTGCTGGAGAGAGACCAGGCGCATCGACAAATCGCTGGCGAGAGCGGAGCCTTCAGTCTGCCGCATTGCTAGGAGCGATTGAAGGGCTGCGTGGAGCGCTTCTTCCAGGACGGGCCAGACGGTTTCAGGGTCAGCGTCCTGCCCGGGTGTGAGAAGAACTCCCGGCGCGCGGAGGATTAGATCGAGGGAGATCTCCCCAACGAGTCCGAGCTTTTGCTGGAGCTGGCGCATTGCTTGAGCATAGAGGCCGGCCAAGTTTTCGTCGATGACTTGGACGCAGGCGGCATCACCAGAGGGAAGCAGATTGACGTTGACGTTTAGTCGCCCTCTGGCGATGCGGGACTGGATCTTTTCGCGGATTCTCCCCTCAATGGGCTGGAGGGCACGCGGGAGGCTGAGGGCGATGTCGATGTGCTTGCGGTTGACCGAATGGAGTTCGACGCTCAAGCGCACCGAGTCGGTGGACGCTTCGCCCCGCCCGTAGCCTGTCATGCTGTGCATCGTGGAGGCGGGTTTACTTGAGAAGGAGCGCCGCAGCCTGGGCGACGTCTTTGTCTCCCCGGCCGGAGAGGTTCGCGATTAGAATCTGGGAGGGATCCATGGCGGGCGCTGCTTTTAGAACGTACGCAACGGCGTGAGCCGTTTCCAGGGCGGGAATAATACCCTCTGTTTGGGAGAGGTGCTGGAAGGCAGCTAGCGCCTCGTCATCGGTGGCATAGTCGTAGTCAATCCTTCCCTGGTCGCGAAGGTAGGCGTGTTCTGGCCCGATTGCGGCATAATCAAGGCCAGCTGAGACCGAGTGTGTCAGCTGGATTTGGCCGTCGTCATCCGTGAGGAGGTAGGTTCGCGTCCCCTGGAGAACCCCCAGTTTTCCACCTTCGAAGCGCGCGGCGTGTTCACCCAACCGGATGCCTCGCCCCCCTGCTTCGACGCCCATCATTTTCACGCCTTCGTCGTTGAGGAAGGGCCAGAAGAGACCGATCGCGTTACTGCCTCCACCGACACAGGCCACGAGAAGGTCGGGCAGGCGGCCTTCTCGCTCGAGCACCTGCCTGCGGGCCTCTTCGCCAATGACGCGGTGGAAATCGCGTACTATCATCGGGTAGGGGTGGGAGCCGAGGGCCGAACCGAGGATGTAGTGGGTGGTGCGGACGTTTGTGACCCAGTCCCGCATCGCTTCGTTGATGGCTTCCTTGAGGGTAGCCTGCCCGGCGGTGACCCCCACGACTTTCGCACCGAGAAAACGCATCCGTGCGACGTTGAGCGCCTGACGCTCCATGTCCACGGCGCCCATGTAAATGATGCACTCCATCCCCGCCCGTGCGCAAACCGTGGCCGTGGCGACTCCGTGCTGGCCCGCTCCCGTTTCGGCGATGATCCGCTTTTTGCCCATGCGTTTTGCGAGGATGATTTGTCCCAAGGCGTTGTTGATTTTGTGAGCGCCGGTGTGGAGAAGATCTTCGCGCTTGAAGTAAATTTTGGCGCCGCCGAGTTCCCGAGTGAGGCGTTCTGCGAAATACAGGGGAGTGGGCCGGCCTGCAAAGTCCGTGAGGCTGGCGTTGAGTTCGTTTTGGAAAGTGGAGTCCTCCCGCGCCTTTGCGTATTCCTCAGAGAGGGTATTGAGGGCGTCCATGAGGGTTTCAGGGACGAACATGCCGCCATACGGGCCAAAGTGGCCATGCTGGTCCGGGAGTTTTTGGAGGTCGGTCATATCGGGTAGACTAAGAAGTGAAAGGGGGCGGTGCCAATGTAAACCCGAGGCGGGGGACGTCTCCCTTTTTTGCGCCCTGCAGAGGCTTTGGTTCACAAGGGTTTGATCGCCCGCCTTAAATCGAGAAAAACTTTTGGGCCAGGGATCTTAATCCGCTAAATTTCAGTTTTGAACGGATTCAGTGCAGATGCGGTGGAGTGCTCGCAGATTGCGAAGATTGGGGATGCAGTAGTTCTTTGATACCGCCTCGAGGTCGTTTGTGGAGGGGGTGGAGCGCGGGCAGCAGGCAGGTTTTTAGGGGTGGCGCCAAAGGGGTTGGATGTTTATCTTCTCACTTGGCCGTCCAAGTAAGGTCGGCTGGAAAGAGAGTAGATCGCTGCCTTTTATTCGTTAATGCCTGGAATGAGCTCCTACAAAGAAATTAACCCACTGGATGGAGGGAAACCGGAGTTTCCCAACCGGCTTCAAAACTTTCTTTACTGGCTTGCAGGAGCACACTGGGAGACGCTCCGGTTGTGCCCCGCCGCGGAGCGTGAGCGTGTGGCGGTGCTGGGTTCCACTGTTTTGGTACCGACGGTGATGGCATTTTTGGGGATGTTTTTCTTTGCCCGAAGCAGGTTTGCCGAACCTCCTTTCTTTTCTGTCCTCTTCGTCTCTTTACTCTGGGCGTTTGTCATTTTAAATACAGACAGGACTTTAATTGCGCTGTACCGGCCCTTTCAACCACTCTGGCGTAGGACCATCCAGGTTTTATTTCGACTTGGGTTGGCCAGCGTCGTGAGTCTGGCCATTGCGTTTCCCTTCTGTCTTGACCAATACCGTCCGGCGATCCGGTTTCGTTTTCAGAGCGAACTGCAGGACAAGCTCAATGATCTTCGCAATACAGAGGCGAAGGGGCGCAGCGAGTTGCGGGAGCAATTGACGAAATTGCGAGAGAGCTCCGAAACAGACCGCCGGAAATTGGACGGGGATTCTGCAAAGTTGCGCGACGGGCTCGCGGCACAATTGCCCGCATTGGAAAGCGCCCAACTCAACCCGGAACTTTTTGCCGACCAGAAAATCGAGCAGGAGCGGCAGCGCGTCACAGCCGTAGACTTTGTGGCGCCCGCCTCGGGGGCGACACTGAACATTATCACGCAAATTGACGTCCACAAGGAGACGATTGAGCGCCTTGGTAAACAGCTTGAGGAGCAACAGTCCATGCACAGGCGCCTCGTGGAGGCCATTGCGAGGGAGGAACTCGGACAGTCAAACGAGTTTTATCCGGAAGCCAAGAAGCCGGGGGAAGGTCCTCGTCTTAAAGACATGAAATTGAGGGATTTGAAGGTTTCCTTGGAGCTGCGCCGACTGGAGGCCGCGGTGCAAGGCGGGAGTGCGGATTTGGCGGCTGCCGAGGCGGCTCTGGCGCGGGCCCGTTTGACGGACAGGAACGCTTATTTGGACAGCCTCAACGCCAAACGGACAGCGTTTTTGGAGGAGGCGAGGGAGCGCGACAAACTCCGGCGCGATCGGCTTGGACAAATCAACTCCCAGATTGAGCAAGCGGAGGCCGATCACATTCAGCAGTTGAGAAAACTTGAGAACCATACTCTAACGCGTGAAGAGGATTACGCCAGAGCTCAGCAACGGCACGACGACACGTTTCTGCCTCATATCAGGCGGCTTGAGGGCAAGATCAACGGGATCTTTGATCCGATGGAAGAGACGATCGGCCTCTACAAAGTCATTTTTTTGCCACCCCCAGACATGGCGGAAGATGCAAAATTGCAGTACCGCTGGGTGGCGGGAGTTTTTCAGTTTTTCGTCGTCTTCGGGACGCTTTTTCTTCTGGATTTGATTCCAATCATTGTGAAGTTGCTTTCGAGGGCCGGGCCTTACGATATTCTGGTTGAACATTCGTAATTCGTGGCAAACCTCAAATGGGTGGCCTTTGAAGAGCACTTTGAAAAGCACGGGAGCGCCTGGCCAGGGGACGCTTCGGCAAATCCGGCGGGTGCGGATATCCTTCTGAAGCCCCACTACGCGCCGCCCCCGCCCGCCCAGGCGCCCGCCACGGTTGCGCCGGCGGCGTCAGAGGGGGCCTCTTAAAAGCGACGTCGCTTGAGACTTTTGGCCCGGGAGTTTTTGCACAGGCACGCATCGCTTCTTCAGAAAAGATGAGGTGCAGCCCGCTCGCTTTTTTAGGAAAAGAAAAGCTTCTTTGGAGCCCGGTAGGATAGGTTTTGAAAAAAACGCAGGGTTTAGTTTTGTTTACACCGTCCACCTACCTCATGTCACCCGCACAACGCATCGTCCAATTACGCTCTGAAATCCTGGAGCACGATCAGCGATATTATATCGATGCCGCTCCGGTGATCTCGGACCGTGCTTACGACGCATTGTTTCTGGAACTGCGTGAGCTCGAAGGGCTGCATCCGGAATTAGCGACCCCTGACTCGCCCACGCAGCGCGTGGGAGGAAAACTTTTGGAGGGATTCGGCCAGGTCGTTCATCGCGTGCCGATGCTTTCGCTCGACAATCTGTACGCCGACAAGGACGGACCGGTGGCGGTTTCAAAGTGGATTCAATCGGTTGAAAAACTGCTGCCTGGAAAGGCGCTGGAATGGTTGGTGGAGCCCAAGGTCGACGGCGTTGCCGTCAGTCTTCGCTATGAAGACGGCGTTTTTATACTCGGCGCCACTCGGGGGGACGGGGAGCGTGGAGACGACATCACTCAGAACCTGAGAACGATTCGAAGTCTGCCGTTAAGCATCAAAAACGCCCCTCAGTTTTTGGAGGTGCGGGGCGAGGTGTATATTCCTCTGGAAGCCTTTGAGCGGTGCTGCGATGAAATGCGTGCTGCGGGAGAGGAGGCTTTCGCGAATCCACGCAACGCCGCGGCGGGATCGCTCAAACTCTTGGACCCAAAAATGGTCGCCAAGCGTCCCTTGGAGTTATTCCTGTACGGGCTGGGAGAAGTTTCGGAGGGAGGGCCTTCCCTGCAGGAGGAGTTGATTCAGTGGTTGGCGAAGCTGGGATTTCGCACACCGCCGTTTTGCAGGCTTTGCTGGTCAGCGGAGGAGGTTGTGGATGCGATCAAGGCGCTTGATGCGTTGCGAGATGGGTTTGGATTTGAAACGGACGGCGCTGTGATCAAGCTCAACCAGATTGAATGGCGTGAGATAGCCGGCAGCACGACTCGCGCTCCTCGTTGGGCGCGGGCCTACAAGTTTGTACCCGAGCAGGCGGAAACTTTGGTGCGCAACATTACCATTCAAGTCGGGCGCACGGGAGCTCTGACGCCGGTGGCAGAATTGGAGCCTGTGTTTTTACGGGGCAGCACGATTTCCCGGGCGACGCTTCATAACGAGGATGAAATCCGCGAAAAAGATATTCGGATCGGGGATACTGTGATCATTCAGAAAGCGGGGGAGGTGATTCCCGCAGTGGTAGAAGTGGTTTTGAGCAGGCGTCCTGAGACGGCAAAGCCATTTGATTTCGCAGCCCACATCGGCCACCAATGCCCCACCTGCGGCGGTGTGATCAACAGGGATCCTGAGTTTGCGGTGTGGTTGTGTCCGAACATTCACTGCCCGGCGCAGCGAACTCGGCGCCTAGAGTATATGGCCAAGCGCACGGCTCTGGACCTGGAGGGATTGGGTGGAATTGTTGCGGACAAACTCGTGGACCGAGGGGTGGTGGCAGATCCCCTGGATCTTTTTGAATTGGAGGGAGAAGGAAAGTTTCAGCTCACTCTGGCGTCGCTGAATCTGGGGACGGATGGAGAACCCAGGGTCTTCGGAGCGAAGAATGCAGCGAAGCTTGTTGAATCTTTGCGCCGTGCCCGGAATCTTCCCCTTGCGCGTTGGTTGCATGCTTTAGCGATTCCGGAGGTGGGGGAGACCATCGCTTATGACCTTGCTTCGGCGCACCGGGACATCCCCGGAGTGGCGTCGTCGGAACTGCTCAAAATGGTGGTGCGCCGGGAGGAACTCCGACAGCTCGCGGAGGCGCGGAATCCAAAAGGGAGGAAAAACAAAAGCAGCTCACAGGAAGAAGCTTTGAACCTCTCGGAAGCACACGGGGCGATCGTGCGCGAACTCGACGCCGTTGAGTCAAAATTATTGGCCAGCGGGTTTGCCGAAAAATCCAAGCGCAAGGATTCGGGCTCTGGTGTGGTTTGTACGGTGGGGCCGGTTGTTGCCAAGGCTGTCCTAGGATATTTCGCATCGGAGGAGGGGCTCCGTTTGCTTCAGCGACTCTACAGACTGGGCATCCACCCGACCTCCGCGGAGAAAGGGGTAAAGCCGGTTTCCGGGAAGACCTTTGTGCTCACGGGAAGTCTGCCAACGCTTTCTCGCACGGAGGCCGCCGACAAGATCCGTGCGGCGGGAGGCAATGTGGGATCGTCGGTGAGCGGCAAAACCGACTACGTGGTGGCAGGCACCGAGGCGGGCTCAAAGCTGGAGACGGCCTTGGAACTCGGAATCAGAGTGATCGACGAGGGGTGCCTGCTTGAATTGCTGAAGGGGGGAGGGGAGGTTTCCAAGGTGTCCGAGGAGGTTCAGGAGATGCCTTCGGCCGGCCAGGGCGAGCTTTTTTAATTTTTCTGTGAAGGCGAGGCTTCGCTCAATAACAGCTTCAATAGGGGGTTGGATAATACCGCTCTCTAGGATCAAGGGCCTTGCGGTTTTTGAAGATGGGGCCGGGTGTTTTGGTTAACAACTCAGCCCGCTGCAGAACAAATTCAGGGTAGGTTGCGTTGCTGGCGGGTTCGTAAACATCCTGTCCAGAGAAGCGCCCGAACAGCTTGTACTCGTGACCATTGTCTGAACCGATGGCATTAAGTTTGCGGTCGGGAGCCAGGGTCCGGTCCTCGTTTAGAACAACGAGACGCGAGTCGAGCCACGGTTCACCCGGCTTGCGCAGGTAGCCCCACATTTTGTAATCAACCTTGTAGTAGCGTCTTCCTACAAAGTAATTGCCTTTTGGTTCGTTAGAAATTTGCTCTTCCATCAACTTTCGGGACTGGCTGAGTTCGCGGGCTGAGGGCCCGGTCTGGCAGGCGCTTAAGGCAAGCGCTGCTATCAAAAAAAATGCGAAGTTCTGTTTCATGAAGATCAGGGGGTACGTCGGCCTCTTGGCGGGGTTGCACCCGTGCGGATGCTGCGCAGGAGCGCGGGCCTGCGTTTCAAATGACTCGTCAGGCTTTCAATCGCGTGCACGGTCGCCGGGCTGACGTGATGCTCCATTCCCTCTACGTCGTGGTATATGACTTGAGGGTCGAGGCCGAGGAGTTGTAGGAAATCGGTCAGCGTTTGGTGGCGGAGAGTGATGTTTCGCGCGAGTTCCTCACCGGCCGTTGTGAGAACCAAGCCGCGATATTTTTCGTACTTCAAGAGTCCCTCGGCGTCGAGTTTCTGGACCATGTTGGTGACGCTGGCTTGAGAGATGGAGAGGCGCTGGGCGATGTCGACGACGCGTGCGTACCCCTTGGTGTTGATCAACTCCAGAATCTGCTCGAGATAATCCTCCACGGCAGAAGAGGCGGGGCGTTTGGCGGACCTGGGGGACATTTGAGCGAGGATAGCGCGTCTGGAGAGGGCGGTCAACTTGGGCCGGTTTTTGGAAACTGAGGTAGGAATGTACAAGAAAGTTAGGTGCGCCTAACTTTGGGTTGACATCCGGGGCCTCGCTTGCGAGGGTGTGTGGGTGCTGAGGTTCGGAAAAAAGGAGGAGGGGGACTGCGGCTCCGCAGCTCATGAGGGTTTGGAAAACAGCCTGCCGGAGGTGCATGCGAGTGTGCCTGTGGACAGGACCGGGTCGCGTTTGCGACAATTTCTGGCGTTTGCGGGGCCTGGTTGCCTGATCTCGGTGGGGTACATGGATCCGGGGAATTGGGCGACCTGTATTGCTGGGGGCTCGAAGTTTGGATATTCTTTGCTGGGGGTGGTCTTTCTTTCAAACCTGATGGCGATGCTGCTGCAGGCGCTTTCCGCTCGTCTTGGTATTGTTTCGGGGCGGGATTTAGCCCAGGCGTGCCGGGAGTACTACCCGCCGGCGGTTGGATACGGACTCTGGGTGCTGTGCGAAGTTGCGATTATAGCTTGTGACCTAGCGGAGGTGATTGGAACGGCGTTGGCGATGAAGTTGCTCTTCGGCATTCCCATGGGGATGGGTGCGGTGCTTACGGTGCTGGATTCGCTGTTAGTGCTGCTGTTGATGCGGCGGGGATTCCGCTGGCTGGAGGCGTTTATTTTCGCGCTGATCTTGCTGATTGCGGCCTGCTTTATGGTGCAGCTTGCGATCGCCTCGCCGCATTTTTCCGACTTGTTTGGCGGCTTCTTAAATCCCACGGCGCCGCTGAAAAATTCCGAGATGCTGTATATCTCGATCGGGATTTTGGGCGCAACGGTCATGCCCCACAACTTGTACCTCCATTCCTCCATCGTGCAAACGCGCGCCTTCGAGCGCAACGACGAAGGGCGACGGCACGCGATAGGTTGGGCGACGTTGGACAGCACTCTGGCTCTTGGGCTTGCGCTTTTTGTCAATGCCGCGATCTTGGTGCTCTCAGGCGCGGTGTTTTACAGCAGCGGCCGAACCGAGGTTGCGGAGATTCAGGACGCTTACCAACTGCTCAGCCCGCTTTTAGGCACCAGCCTGGCCGCCACGTTGTTTGGTATCGCGCTTCTTGCAAGCGGTCTCAACTCAACAGTGACAGGCACGCTTGCGGGCCAAATTGTGATGGAAGGTTTTTTGCGGTTGCGTCTTAAACCGTGGGTGAGGCGTTTGCTAACAAGAGGCCTCGCGGTTGTTCCGGTGGTTGTTGTGACGGCGCTTTATGGGGAACACGGGACCAGCCGGCTGCTCGTTTTGAGCCAGGTGGTGCTCTCTATGCAGCTGCCCTTCGCGGTGATTCCCTTGGTGGGATTTGTATCGAGCCGAAAAATCATGGGGACGCTGGCTATTCCAGGCTGGCTCTCGGCGGTTTCCTGGCTGGTCGCCGGAGGGATTGTCGCGCTGAACCTGCTTCTCCTGCGGGCGATGTGGTGACGCAATAGGCGGCCAGGTGCACCTTTCTACGGGCCTATTTTTTGGAGCCAGGCGGAGAAGGGGGAGGGGTTTTTGTGGGTGAAACCGCTTCTTGGGCAGGCTCTTCCGGTTCGGGGTCTGTCGCGGATGATTCAGCTCCAGACCGCTCGAGCCGCGTGAGAATTCGGGATTTCCACACGGGCTTGGACAGCTTGCCATCCGCGGCATATTCGAAAAGTTTGCTGACGGGGAAAAGCACCAGTCCGGGAAGACTACGGGCATTGACGCGGGCGTAAAACTGCATGGAGTCGTCCATGAAGCGCAAATTGCCGTGTCCGCGCAGGGTGAAGGTGGCGCCGTCGATGTGCAGGTTGCGGGTGTTAAAGACGCCGTCTTTGATGGTGAAGGCGGCGGTGGCCTTGTGGGCTGTGCTGACTCCGAGACCCGGGATGACGGTGTTCAGGAGGCTGGAGAGGGGGCCTAGAAAGGGAATGAGAAATACGTTTCCATCGGTGATGGAAAGTTGGCCGGCGCCGTCTACTTTGCGGGCATTGTCATCGTCGCCTTTCCAAAGAAAGGAGCAGTTGAGGCGTCCCTTGGAATCATCGTAGCCGGCATAGAGGCTGCTCAGCGCTGCAAAGTCCATGTTTGTGATGGAGAGGGAGGCCTTGTGAGGAGCGCTGTCCGGCTTGACTGCGATATCAACATTGCCATCGAATTTACCACCGAAGAGTTTCCCGCTGACTGAGGTAAGTTGAACCCGGTGTGGGGTGAAGAGCAGTTGCGCGGAGATTTCCTCGACGGGCAGCATTTTGCCCGCGAAATCATAATTCATTCCGCCCTTGCTCTCGAGCGTTACGGAAATGTTGGTGTGTTCTTCCGAGTGCGGTTTGGCCGAACCTCGCACTGTCACCAATGGGGTTGGTCCCTTGAAGCGGTAGGGCGACACGTAGGAAACCCAGTCTGGCTCGACCATCATCATGGCTTCAGTCGGGTTGAGGCGAACTCTGAGGTCGTGCAAGTAGAGGTCGTTGTTGATGCTGTCGTAGGTAATGGCGCCTTCGCCGATCCCTTCGGTGCGTTTGAGTTGGAAGGGGCCGAAGTTCCAGGCGCCGCCTTTCAGGGAGAGCGGGGAGGTGAATTTTTCAAAGGCCACATTACGGAAGGTGCCTTGCCCGACCTGAACTCTGCCCCATGCGGTGCACGCATCAAGTGCCGGAGCGCTTCCTTGAGCCTCAAGGAGGACGTTCAAGGGTTCGTTGCTTTGGAGCCAGTGGACGGGACTGCTGGCGGGCTGTTCGGGCAGCGCGAGGACAAGCAGTGGCAGGGGCAGCGTGCTGGCGAGCTTGGCACGGAATTCGCCTGGGCCGTTCAAGGCGTCGCCTTTCAGGAGCCCTTTTTTGTGTTTGATCTCCACGGCCCGCACTGACCAGCGGGGGCCTTCCCAAGAAGCGATAGCGCTGAGGGATTCAAAAGGCTCTTTTTTCCACGAGAAAGCCTTTGATTCAACAGAGCCTGTGATTCGGAGGGGTTGGCCAGAATTCAGATTGCCTTGGATGTGGGCGCGGAGCGAGGGGCGGTGCCGGAATTGGAGCATTTCGGGATCGGGCGCCTTGTCAAAGGCGGCGGCCAGTTTGCAGGGATCCAGCGTCGACTCTACACGGGCCTCGAGCTCGCCAGAGGGGCTCCAGCGGCCGACGGCGTGGAGGCTGCCGCTTTTATCTTCGAAGGCGATTTCCTGCAGGTCCAAGGCGCCATCCCGCCAGGCGGCTGAAAGGGAGAAGCTGTCCATGGAATAGCCGCGGGCGGTGAATTCTTCGGCTTCGATGTTGAGCGAGGCTGAGACAGAACCCGGAGTGCTCATGTCGCCACTGAACTGGAGGCGCAGGAGGGGTAATTCGCCGCGCCACTGAATGGAGTTCATTTCCGTCATCGTTTTTTCAACCAGGGGAAGCCAGGACGCGGTGTTTGAATCGTCTGATTCCGGCAGAGCGCTGGGATTGGAAATCCAGCCCTCCGCGCGGAGTTTGAGTCCGAGTGCACGGGCTTCGGCATGGACGAGGCGGATTTGTTTTTCCGGCATCAACAACCGGGCTTGGAGGCGGGTGATTTCGAGCCGCTGGCTTTGAGGATCTCGCCGGTTGAGGGGCAGCGAAAGCCGGGCGTTGCGCAGTTCTAAGGCGCTGACAAAAGGCCGTTTTTTGATGAGGCGGCTCCAGTCGATGTTCAGAGTGAGGTGGTCAATCTCCGCCAAAATTCGCTGGTGGTCGTTGGAGTCAAAGATTGCAACTTCGCGGGCTACAAATCCCTGAAAAGGGTCGACGGTGAGTTTTTTAAAAGTGATTTCAATGCCCTGTGCGCGGAACTCCGCAAAGATACGCTCGCGCCAACTGCGGGTGAGACCGCGTTTTGCGCCGTACCAGGCCGTCCACAACAATGTGGCGCCGAGCAACAGGAGGAGGATTTGAAACGGTCGGCGCAGATACTTTCGGGACATGGGCGGTGCAACTTAATGCAAAAGGCTAACCGAAACAGTGGAAAAGCTGTTCCAAAGACTGCTGAATGACTTCGAAAGACAACCGCTGTCGGGCCAGTTCCAGCGCCTGCTCTACGGCCAGTTCCCGATCATGGCCGTGGTCCAAGAGTCTCGAAACGGAGTAGAGAATGTCTGGGGTCGAGGTTCTCGGATCGCTCAACTCCGGAAAAATGATGCGCTCCGTCACCCCGTTCCCGCCAATGCACGGAATACGGCATAAAAGCGCATCGCCTGCAACGCGGCCAGCGCCACCTCGAGCATCCAACTGGACGACCATTTTGTGCGTGGCCATCTTGCGCAGATATTCCACGTACGGCAGACGGCGTTCAATGACCCGCAGCAGGCCGGAGGGATATCCCAACTGGCGCAACCAGCGCCGTCCGCGCCAGCCATCGAGATTGAACACGGTGAGCGGTTCATACATCTGCGAAACGACATCCTTCATTCCCATGAGGGCGGTCAGATGCCGGCACGAAGCATCGGTGCGATCCCAAGTCCCGAGAAAGATGCCTTGGCGATCCTCGGGCCGGATGGAAAAATCCCAGTCTGTCGAGTCCACCGGAAGGGGCATCGGAATGGTTTCGACATGCAGGATGCCGCTGCCTCGGAAAACAGGCTCCAAGTCCGAGCTTACCGCGAGGGCGCCGTGTGCGCGGGAACAAATTTCTCTGAAAAGAGCCAGGTCGGAGGGCGTGCGGAGGACATTCTCAAGGTCGAAAGCCCCGGGTCGGTCCCAGGCGAGGATGATGGTCTTTCCCCCGCGCCGCAGGTTGATCACCGTTTGCCGGCAGGCCTTGAGATTGCGGTGTAGGACGAGCAAGACGCGCCGTTCGTCTGCAGGAATGGAGGAATCCTTTCGGTAGTAGCCCCCGCCAGTGCACGCGGCGTAGGCCCTGTAGCCCAGGGGGGGCTGGCTGAGCGGGTCGGGTTTTCCTGCGAAGTCGGAAAACAGTTGGTCAGGGTCTTTGCTGCCGGGGTCGAGAACACAAAGCTGCATAAAGGGAAAAAACTAGGAAGGGTGGATAAAGCTGTCAGGGAAAGTGAGCCCAAAGAGGCTCATTCGCGAGAGCCTTTTGTTTGTTTAGGCATCCCGTTGCGACTCATTGGGGGGTATTCCCCCTCTGAAACAACAGCCTGCCAGAAACTTCAACTCACTGAAGCCCCCGCCCCAAACATGGGCGTAGACCCTTCACGCAAGACTTCAAGGCTTCCGCCGAAAGGGTGGAGTGCCGCCCGTTTCGTGCACAAATTGGCCCAGTTCGTGGAAAACGTCTGGGCTCGTGGTGCGCCGCCGCTGTAGACGAAAACTAAGAGCGGTCTCTCGGGTCCCCAATGAGCAAGTCAGCCCAGCGAACTGAGGGGGGCGGAACGTGGAACCTGTATGGCGGCCTTGAAAAAATCAAAATTTGAACATCGTGACAGAATGGAGCCCCTTCTTGGAGAAGGGGTCTCTTTGAGTTCCTGTTTTATCTCCTTGGGCGTCTCAAGGCTGATTACGGCGCTGCTTTTCGCGGCCTTGCTCACTTTGACGGTACCCGGAAAACTTTACGCAGCGACCACGACGCTGAGCCCCGGGCAGTTGCTTAATATCAACGCGGCTACGGCGCTTCCCTCCGGGACGCTGAGTATTAGTGGAGGGACTTTGGATAACGCCTCGGGGGGGGCGGTGACAAATACGAGCAGCATTACGGAGTTGTTGAACGGGAGTTTCTCGTTTTTGGGGAGCAGCAGTCTGGATTTGGGCTACGGAGCGGTGACACTGACGACTTCGCCGACGATCACGGTGAGTGCGAACACGCTTTCCTTGGGCGGTGTGATCAGCGGAAATTATGCGTTGACGAAGGAGGGCCTTGGGACGTTGAAACTGTCCTCCACAAGCACCTACAACGGAGGAACAACGATCAACGCGGGTACATTGTTGCTTGCGGGAAGTTCGCTTCCCGCGGCGGGAGCCCTTACGATGAACGGGGGAGTGCTGAACTTGGGGGGGAATTCTCAGGTTTTTTCAAACGTGACGCCAACGCTCACGCTCAATAGCGGTTCGATCATTAACGGCAACCTGTCCGGGTACTACAACATGGTCGTTAACAGTGGCACCATCAGTGCGGGAATCGGCCGCTCCCCATGAAAGTGGCTCAAAAATCTTTTGTGTCAAACGCGGCGAAGGCGGGAATACAGACAACAAAGTTAGCCAGTGTGTTAGGACACACGGTGCGTTTGAGTGCGTCTGCCGACTGGCTGCATTACTTGGATAATAATCGCCGCCAGACGGATGTCCTCATCGGCGGATCCGAAGACGCTTCGATCCGTGCGGATGGATCGAAGGTAGGAAGCGATTCCCTTGGCGTCGGGGCTGCTGCGGAAGTCTCGCTTACGAGGCGTACCACTCTGCGGCTCAATCTTAGCCATGAAATTCAGAACAAAGAGACCGTGACAAACGGGAATCTAAGTCTGAGTGTTGAATTTTAAGGACTTTTGATTGCGGTGATGCACTAGGAGTCAGTGTTCATGCACAGAGGGCATGGAAACTGAAAAGGCGAGACGGCGATTAAGATCGTATTCGCGCCTCTCAAACTTGACGAGTTGCGGGATCGTGAGCCGGGTAAAGGCGGTGGGCGCACATCCCTACTTTTTTGCAGGCGCCGACGCGGACTGGCAAAGTCTTGCAGCCGAGAGAGGCTTCAGGGGCGGCTGCTTGGACCGCGGTTAACTTCGCGGTACGGTGGAGGACATGGACTTACAACTGGCCTGAATCCAGAGTCGCGGCAGTCCTAAATTTTTGCTTTCCAAAGTGGTCGGGGCGATAGGATTCGAACCTACGACCTCCTGGTCCCAAACCAGGCGCTCTACCAAGCTAAGCTACACCCCGAACTCTCTGACTGCATTCTGGTTGACAACAAATGTGAGCTCAATTTCCGCTAAACTCTGCCGACCAACCTTTTACCCAACTCGGAAAATTAGGTATTCGGAAAAACGCAGCAAAGCAGCTCATTCGAGTTAACGATTCATCTGCACCGGAAACTGACCGGTATGAGTACTATGGGCCTTCAGGAACGAACGGCAAGCAAAAGTCGATTTGCTTTCAAGCCGCCCTGAACAAAACCCATTAGGCCGGTAAGGTCCGAATGCAAAACAGCGTGTGACCGGAACGCGCTGAGGAAGGTTTGTTTTCCATTCGGTCCGGGGGGAGATAAACTGCCGGGGATTGCCTGTGCAAAGCAGAACGGCAGCTTTATTTCAGGCAGCGGTGAGGGGCAGACCCTGGCCTGAAAAGTGAAAGTTAAGGGATTGGGCATTGACCGTCGCCTTCTGAACCAGTCGGATCCAACTCAGCCTCCGGCCCACCTCAAGGATTGCCTCTCCCTTATCCCATGCCTCTCCACATCTTGCCGTCGGAAATTCCGCGCCGTTCTTTTATTTCCACCCTTTTGGCAGCGTCGTCGGGCGCTGCGGCCGTTCTTTCCGGAAGTTTTTCGGATTTACTTCAAGCGGAGACTGTTGAGGGTGAAGAAAGCGAAACTTGGGCGCTACTTTCGGACACGCATGTGGCTGCTGATGAGACGGTCTACGCCAGGGGTGTCAATATGGCGGACCATCTGCGCCAGGCCGTCGACGAAGTGCTTCATGCGCACTCGCGGAAAAAGATAGCGGGCCTGATGGTCAATGGAGATTGCGCGCTTTTGGATGGGCAGGCGGGCGACTACCGCACGCTTGGGGCCTTGCTTGAGCCTGTTGCTGGTAAGGGGATCCCGATTCATCTGACGCTGGGCAATCACGATGACAGGAGTACGATCCAAAGTGGTCTCGCTTCGGTATTCGCGCCCACGAGCGGAGGGGGGCGTGAAACGGGTGGGCGACAGCGTCCGGAGTTGGCGGGTAAACTTGCCTCCAGAATTCGGGGGCGTTTTTGCGACTGGTACCTATTGGATTCTTTGGATCAGACCAACGTGACTCCGGGACGTATTGGCTTGGAACAACTGGTTTGGCTCGAGCAATCGTTAAAGTCTTCTCCAGAGCGTCCCGCGCTTGTGATGGTGCATCACAACCCGCAACCGGGGGGCTCCGGGAAGGTTTCTGGGATTATTGATACGGACGCGTTTCTTTCGCTTTTGATCGAACGGAAACAGGTCAAGGCGCTGTTTTTCGGACACACGCATGTTGCAAAAACAGTCGAAATCGAGGGGCTTCACCTCGTCAATCTTCCGGCCTGCGCATACAGCTTTAATGCGGCTCAACCCACTGGTTGGACCTCTGCAACGGTGGGGCCCCAAGGCTGTTCATTAAAGCTTTCCGACACCAAAAAAACGCACGTTCAACATGGGCAGGAGGCGCGCCTTGTTTGGCGCTCTGTGTAGGTGCGGCCCCTCTGAGTGCGGGCGGCGGTGAGGGGTTATCGTTTTGTGGGAGGCTGAGCCTGAGATGTCGAGTTAAGGGATGCGACGGAGCACCCTGACCTTGTGGGCTTCGCTGTCCCCGATAAAGACCGAGCCGTCTGCATCTACGAATATTCCGTGGAGTCTTGCCATGGGGCAGGCGAGGGGATCGCCATCGGGGCCGTCGCCTTTTTCGCCGGTGCCGGCGACGAGTTCGAGGTTTCCAGTGGCCTTGTCGACCATACGTACGGAATGGCTTTCCGTGTCTGCGAGCCAGGCATTGCCGGTTTTGTCAATGGAGATGCCTTTGGGGCCTTTAAGTGTTGCGGTTCGGGCAGGGGCGCCGTTGCCCGTGAAGCCGCTGGCTCCGGTGCCTGCGACATGGGAAATGCGGTTTGTCGCGAGATCAAACTTGAAGACTTGGTTTCCCTCGCGGGTGGCGAGCCAGAGGTTGCCTTGGGCGTCAAAATCGAGCGAGCGCGGTCCCTTGAGTGGCGTGCCGGCGATTGGGGCGCCGTCTGGGGTCGGGCCAGGAGAGCCTGTTCCGGCGAAGGTGGAGATCACGCCGGTCTTCATGTCGACCCTCCGGATGCAGTGGTTGCCGATGTCGCAGATGAAGAGGCTTCCGTCGGGGCCAAACTGGATGCTGTGTGGTTGTTTGAGCTGCGCGGCAGAGGCGGGGCCGCCGTCGCCGGAGTAACCCGCCGGGCCGCCTCCTGCAAGAGTGGAAATGACGTGGGTTTTGCCGTCAATTTTGCGCACGGCGTTGTTGGCCATGTCGACGACAAACACGTTGTCCTTGCCATCAAAACGGATTTCATGGGGGAGGTTAAAGGTCGCTTCAAGCGCGGGGCCGCCGTCGCCCGAATAACCCTTTTTTCCGGAGCCCGCGATCGTGGAAATGGTTCCATCGGGTGCTACTCTGCGGATACGCTGGCCTGTGTATTCGCAGAACCAGATCGCCCCGTCGGGGCCCCGCACGACGCCGAAGGGATTGTCGATTTGCGCCTGGCTTGCGGGCCCTCCATCGCCGCTGTAGCCCTGTTTTCCATTCCCTGCAAAGGTTTCGATGCGCCAACCGGCGGCGCAAAGCGACTGGGGATGGGAGGTCAGTGCAAGGAAAAGACAGGCAAGAGCGGCCGGGAGGGGGTGGAGCTTCATGCTGTGGAGAATGGCAAGGAGGATGGAGCGGGGGAAGGATTTCCAAAAAAAAACAGTCAGCGGCTCCGGGTGCGAGTCGGTGCGGTGACATAACGCGTCGGTTCCGCTGGGTGGGCGCTGGTCTTAGGCGTGCTCATTAGGCGTGCTCATTAGGTGAGATCGTTTTTGCAGGACGAATCCATGGTTGGGATCCAGGGATGGAGAATCCGGGCGGCGGTGGCGGAGATGTTTTTGTCTGAGGCTGGCTTCAGTGGACTTGAACCGCTACACTGCGGGCTTGCTGCAAATGATGAAGTAATGCGGGTAGAAAAAACGGGTTTTTGTAAGGCTGGCGTGCACATCAAAACCAATATTTCCGAGGAGTTTAATCGCGTTTAATTTTGTGATTTCATTTCCGGATTCTCCGGAAAAAACAAGGTCATGAATTTTGTTGAAGAGGACGAGAGGGCTGCCTGCGTTGATGTCTTTAAATACCAATGTCGCACCAGGTTTCATTTTTTGCAGAAGCTCCTTCATGAAAGCCGTCTGCTGGGCGGGAGGAATGTGGTGAAAGACGTCGATCATATAAACAATCTCATAAGCACTGATTTCTTCAGGCAGGATTCGGCCGTTGAAGAGTTTGAAAATCAGCGTCTTATTTTTTTTGAATTCGAGGTTTAGGCGGCCTGCGTTTTGCACAAGCCGGGGATTTATTTCAATCCCCATGATCTTTTCCGCAGCAGTCGCCTTTGCCACGAGCGCACAAAATTGTCCCGAACCGCAGCCGATATCAAAAACACTCTTTTTGCCCTCTGCATAACTCAAGAGCGTGTCAAAGGGGCAGATAATGGGTCGGTACCTAATTTTCAGTTTGTCCACGAAGCTGGGGGGTGAAATCTCCGCGTTTTTGGAAACGTAAACGCTGCCTTTTTTCATATTGATCAGGGGCGGCTGTTTTGTGATTCGGACGCTTCCACGGCGAGCATCGGTTTCAAGGGGTACTTTCGACTGAGGGGGGCGCCATCGACTCTGGAGGGGAAAGAAGAGGAAAAACGGGAGGCTCTGGTGATCATTGCTCAGAGGCGGGAGGATAATGGTTTAAGGCTGTCTGTCCTTTCGGGAAAGAGGAGCGAATGAATGCGGCGCCATGTTTTGTCCCACGAAAATTTCTCCGCTCTTTCTCGAGCGCGCCGGCCGTATTCTTTTCGCAGGTCCGGTTCGTCGAGAAGCCGCTTTAGATGGGAGGCGAGACCTTCGGCATCGTCACGCTCAAAGAGAAAACCGGCACCGGAGACGATTTCCGGAGTGCCTCCAGTGCGAGATGCGACGATTGGCAGCCCACTGGCCATGCCCTCGAGGCTAGTGAGGCCAAACGGTTCATCCCAGCGGGATGGTACGACATGGATATGCGCTCTGCGAAGCTCGGAAGGCAGGGCGGGGCGCGTAATCACGCCTGGACGCCTTACGGGAATACCCTGATCGGAAAGCTGGCGCACGAGGCTGTCGAGTTCACGCTGGTAGGGATCGGGTTCACTGCCCCAGTAGAAACGCGCGCCAAGAATTTGGACTGCAAAATCTCGCGAGGTTGCGGCAAGTTTGAGTGCTGCCCTGAGAAGGAGGTCTGGCGCCTTGCTGGCGTCTGTGCGGCCCAGAAAGTTTATGACGGTGGGTCCGGGCGCTGGGGGTTCTGCCGGAGAAAATGCTGCCAGATCGACGCCATTGTAGACGGTTCGGACGGCGCTTTCCGGCATTTGAAAGTAAGACTCCTGCCAGCGGCTGGTGAAATCGCTGACGCCAGCGGCGATGGTAACAGCTTTTGGATATTCGCGCCTGCACCGGGCTCCGCAGGTATTGGTGTTGTGAAAGAGGTGAAGGATTCTGGCCGAGGGAAAACAGCGGCGCAGGAAGACCGCCATTTCGGGGTCGTTATGCAGTACAAAGGGCATTTTGGTGAGGCCGTGCTCACGGATGGCGCTGATGACCTTTGCGGCATAGGCCCCTTGGCGGATATGGCCCCAATGGCCCAGCCGCCGCTGGAATTCAAAGAGTCGCCCCAAGCCGCTCCCTCTAAACTGAGGGATCCATGGATATTCGAGAAGGATCGAACGTTTCCATGAGTGAGGCGGCGCGGTTGTTGCGCGGGAAATGACCCACGGTTCGACGCCATTCCGCAATGCGGCTCGGCACACTTCCCAGTTCCACGTGCTGATTGCGCCGCTTCGAGTCGGGGTAAATGTCTCGCCCGTGCAATTGATGAAAACAATGCTCATTATTAGAAAAATACGTAAAATTTAATCGCCAGCCGTTGCTTGCGAGTGGCTTGTTGGAAGCGGACGCGCGTCGTTCTTTGCGAGATGCGCGGCCTCTCGGAAATGGGCCCATGTTTTATCCCAAGAAAAAGACTCGGAGCGCGCACGGGCTTTATTTGCAAATTCGGCGCGAACCGCGGGGTTGGAGATGAGGAGTGATAAATTTTCGGCAAGGCCCTCTACCGAGTCGCGTTCAAAAAGAAGTCCAGCGCGCCCCACAACTTCGGGCGCCCCGCCCGTGCGCGAGGCTATGGTGGCGAGGCCGCAGGCCATTCCTTCGAGAATAGTGAGGGCGAAAGGCTCATCCCATCGCGATGGGACGACGTGAATGTGCGCTTTTTGGAGTTCTCTTGGAAGGGCCGGTCGGGAGACATGACCTGGGCGGCGCACGGGGATGCCGAGTTGCTGTAGGTCCTCTGAAAGGCTTTGTAATTCGTGCTGGTAGCCATCCATTTCGAGGCGGTTCCAGTGGTTTGAGCCCAGAATTTGCACGCTGAACTTTACGCCCCGCTTTGCAAGGCGCAGCGCCGCTTTGAGCAAGAGGTCTGGCGCTTTTTCCACACCCGTGCGGCCGACAAAATTGATGACAGGTAAACCGCTTGGATAGGGTGCCGGAGTGAAATGGCGGCAGTCTACGCCGTTGTAGATCGTCCGTACGCTGTTGGTTTGGAGCAAGTAACAATTTTCGATCCAGCGGGCGGTAAAGTCGCTCACCGCGCTAACCACATTGGCCGCGCTGCTGAAGCGGAGCCTGAAAAACGGCGTGGAATCAATTTGGTTGTGAAAGTGATGGATAATGAAAGCACTCGGAAAGCGCCGGCGTAGGAGCACTGCAAGTTCCGGATCGTTGTGGAGAATAAAAGGGAGATGCTGCAAGCCCGCGGCGAGAATGGTGCGAACGATGCGATCGCCGTAAAGGCGTTGTCTTAAGTGTCTCCAGCCATTTAGTTTGCGTTGTATACGACAAAGGCAGTGCGCGATTCCGGCCTCGGGAATCCGAGGGTAGTCCAACCAAAGCGCAGCGATCCCAGCAAAAGGTGCGACGGACGTTCTTGCGGAGATGACCACGGGTGTATCTCCGCTGCGGAGTGCGGCACGATAGCATTCACAAACGTGGGTGGCGATTGCACCACTTTGTGTGGGGGTGAAGGTCTCGTTCGTGTGATTGATGAAAACGACGCTTGTTCCCATAGTCTTCCCTCTTGTGTGTTTTTTGCAATCCGGCTGCCCTCTGGATTGATTGAAACTGGCTCGAAACGGCTTTTGAAAGCTTGTCGCGGCAGACCTCTGACTGCGTTCTTAATAAGAGGATGCGATCCGAAACGCTTTCTGTTGGCGGATTAAAAATATCCGAAGGGCGCCCAAGAAAGCGGTGGGACCAGCCCGAAGATGAACATTGCTGTGCCACAAAAATCGCCGAGCCTCATCTTGTATTCGTCGCGGAAGGCCTCTACGCGGGCCCGATGCTATAATTTTGCAAGAGCGAGGGTGTGGGGTGGAGGCTTTGGACGGCAGAAAGCGCTCACTGACGGAACCATTTAATCCAGACCAAGTGCATCTTCTTGCGGAGCATTTTGTGGCCGTGGCGAGGCCGAACTATTGGGCCGATCCCCGCCCCGTCTGCGCGCAAGGAAGAAGGAAGAGGGAGCGAGAGGCGATACGTTTGCTACCAGGGCCGGAGTTCCCGCTCGAGTTCTCGGCGATCTGAGGGGTTGCGCACTTTTTGACGGCCCTCGCGCTTATAGCGGCGCTCAACGGTCATTTGTCTTTTTTTGCAGCGTGCCCGCAGTTTTTCGATCTCGCTGTCCAGCTTCATGTATCCGGCGTAGCGTGCGGGGTCCAGAGTGCCCGCTTCTACGGCAGCCCTGATGGCGCAACCGGCGTCTGGTCCGTGTTTGCAATCCATGAACTTGCAGGTGCTGGCGAGGTCGAGAATGTCTGAAAACGATTCACGCAGGGTAGTCTCGTCGGTCCACATCTGGACTTCCTTGATTCCCGGGTTGTCGACGACGATGCCGCCCTTGCGCAGGACCATTAGTTCGCGGGCGGAAGTGGTATGACGCCCCTTGCCAGTGACCTCGTTCACCTCCCCGGTCCACTGATACTCATCTCCTAAAAGCCGGTTGACCAATGCGGATTTTCCAACCCCACTAGACCCGATAAATGCGACGGTCAGGCCAGGTTTGAAATAAGATTTCAGCGAGGGAAGGCCGCGCCCAGTTTCCGCGCTGGTCAGGTGGACTTCGGCCTCCGGATTGAGCGCGCAGATGGCGTCGATTGTCTGGCGGTTTTGAGGCGCGGAGAATAAATCTGCTTTATTCACGATCACCACAGGTTTTGCGCCGCTCCGCCCGATGATTGCGAAATACCGTTCCAAGCGCCTTGGGTTGTAATCGGCACCCGCCTCGGTGACGACGAGTACGACATCGACGTTTGCGACGATCACCTGCTCTTCGGCACTGTGCCCCGGGGCTCTGCGTGAAAGGCATGTTTTGCGGGGAAGCCTGGCACGGATGACGGTTTCCTCGCCATCCCCGCCGAGTTCGAGTGCAACCCAATCGCCGACTGCGGGTAGTTCGGCGTCGGAGATGGCGTCGTGGTAGACTTTACCTCCCATGACGACCTCGCGCTCTTCGCCATCGCCCAAGAGGGCTCCGTAGGTGATCCTGTTGTCTCTGATAAGACGGGCCGGTTTCCAGCCATGCTTTTGATGCTGAGCGAAGGCGGCTTCAAACCCTTCATTCCAGCCTAGATCTGCCAGAGTCATTGGTCGTTTTCGTTGTTGGAACCTCCGGCCCCGGTCGCAGCATCGGCGATGATTTCCTGGAGTTCGCGGATCCCGGTTTGTGTCTTGGCTGAGGTGTTGAAGACAAGGGGCGGTTCTTCAAACCAAGCGGAGATCGCCTGCAGGAAGTGTTCGGTGTGTTCGATGGACTTGTTGCCCTTTGCCTTGTCAGCCTTGGTGAAAACAATCGCAAAAGGTTTTTCTGCGCGTCCGATCCATTGCACAAAATCCAGGTCCACGGCTTGGGGTGGGACGGAGCAGTCTACGAGTAAAAAAACACAGGCCAAGTTTTCCCGCTTGAGCAGGTATTGCTCGATCATGCGTGCGTAACCGGCGCGATCCTGGCGTGAAGCCTTGGCGAAGCCGTAGCCTGGCAAGTCAACGAGGCGCCAGCGGTGGTTGATTGCAAAAAAATTGATGGTTTTGGTGAAGCCTGGTGTGTCGGAGACCCTCGCTAGTTCCTTTTTTTCAGCGATCCTGTTCAGCAGGGTCGACTTGCCCACGTTGGAGCGCCCGATGAACGCAAACTCTGGAAGGGACGGTGCCGGGCAGGAGGCAAAGTCCACGGCGCTGACCTCAAAAACGGCGGAAGTGATTTTCATTCGGGGACACGGGGTGCTCTCTCACGAAGTTATCCGAAGTTGCCAGGGTTTCCACATCAAAGCCCCGTGGTCGAAACTGAGGTCGCGCAATCGGGTCGGGCAAAAAATCGGCACCGCCTTTTTGAATGGCCGCGGTAAGAATCAGGGGCGCGGCTCTAACGCAAATGCGGGGTGTCGTGGGAGGGAGGAAAAATACAGGAATGTCAGTTAGGGAGGGGATTCCTGCGCTCGCCCCTCTAAAAGCCTGTCGAAAATAATGTGACTTGTTTGCGTTTCTATTCCGCCGCGGTTCCTCTGTACCATTCCCTGAAATCTCCCGTTTTCCCCAAGGCTCCGGGATGACGTTGCAAATTCATCGTTCAATTGAACCACGAATTTCGGCAAATCTCAGGATTTATGGAGTGTTCCTTTGAATGATGACAGAAGCCGACGACAAACATGGGCGCTTCCTCGGGCTCTATGTGGAGCACGAGCAGGCGCTGCGCGGCTTTGTGCGATCCTTGGTGCCCACGCTCGAGGACGCCCGCGAGGTGATGCAGGAAACCGCGGCCGTCCTGTGGCGCAAGTTCGATGAGACCGTGGACTTCCGTCCTTGGGCGTTCGGAGTGGCCAAGTTTGAGGCACTCGCGTTTATGAGGGACAGGGCCCGCGACCGCCACGTGTTTGGGGACGAGGTTCTCGCGTTGCTAGAGGCGGAGGCCTTGGAGGCGGCGGAATTGAGCGGGCAGGAGGAAAAGGCACTCGAGCAATGTTTGGAAAAACTCACGCCCCCCCAGCGCACGCTGGTCGTGACGGCCTACGCGCCGGGAGTGCGCATCGATGAGTTGGCACGCGTCTCTGGACGCACGGCAATGTCTCTTTACAAATCTCTGCACCGGTTGCGTATGACGCTTGCTGACTGCGTCCACCTCACCCTGCAAGAAAAGGAGGAGACGGCGTGAAATCGGGTGATTTAAAGATGGAACTGGTGCGGCGATACCTCGGCGGCGAGGCGTCCAAAGAGGAGTCTCTTTCTCTCGAAACCATGCTCACAACAGACGTGCAGCTGCGGCGTGATTTTCTAGCATACGCGAGAGTGGGCTGCCCTGTCAGCGGTCGCGCGGCCCCCTTTGCTGGCGACCTCTCCGCCGCCAACCTACCGCTTCTGGCGGCCGCTGGCAGCATTGGCCGCAGCCGCAGTGGTGTTGCTCACGGGCCTCGCGTGGTACTTTCTTCCGGTGACCACACCTGTGCTAGGGACCGTCACGCAGGTTCTCAACGCCGAGTCTTCCGTGGACGGCAACAGGCCCTCGACGGGGCAAATGCTGGGAGCAGGGCGCATTGCACTGAGTCTTGGTGCAATGGAAATCACTCTTTCCAACGGTGTGACGCTGATGCTTGAGGGACCGGGCGAATTGGAAATCCTCACGCCCATGCGCGCCCACCTGCACAGCGGACAGGTTGTGGTCCGGGTGCCGCAGAACGCCATTGGCTTTCAGCTCAACGCGGCCTCCGTCCAGGTGGTCGACTTGGGAACGGAGTTCGGATTGAAGGCCGGGCCGGGGCTTGACGCCGATCTGCAGGTGTTCGAGGGGTTGGTTGAGGCAAGCCCCGCGCAGGGAGGTTTTACCAACCGGATAGTCGCAGGGAACGCCGCCCGTTACACAGCGGAGGCCTCCACTCCAAAGACACTCGTCTACTCTCCTTCGCGCTTCATCCGGCAGATCCCTGTAGAAGCGGGGATTCCATTACCGGCGAAAATGGGCAAACGCGAGTTTCCGGCGGCGCGCCACTCCGAGGTGGTGATCCAAAAAGCCACACAGCCCATCCATATCGACGGTGACCTCTCCGAATGGGACGCTGAGGGGCTCTTTTCCTTTGAGGAGGATCCCAGCCGGAGCGTGGAGGGACGCATGCGCTATGACTCGGAAGGCATCTACATTGCGGCCCACGTCAAAGATCCTGCGCCGATGCGCAGCGCCATAGATCCCGCAATGGACGGCGAATTGGGGTGGAAAGGCGGCGGCTTGCAGGTCCGGTTGTCCCTCGACCGCTCGCTCGGCTGGCCAGTGGATGCCAGCGCCCCATCGTACTACCGGATGCGCGGCCTCACTGCGAATCCGGAGCAGATCAAGCGCGCAATGAACCCGCGTCTGGTGACCCTCACGCTCTGGCACCATGAACCCTCTCAAACCCATTGCCTGCACCTCGCCTTTGGCACGAATTACTCCGGAGGCGAAGTCAATCCGCCCGGCTATTCGTCGGTGTTTAGGCGCGATCCGGACGACCGCGGTTACACCATCGAGGCCCGCATCCCGTGGGAAGTGCTTCACGTACAGGATGACCCACCCCGGGAGGGCGATGTTCTTGCAGCCTGCTGGAACGTCCACTGGTGCGACCTCTCTGGGCGCGTGTGGCTGAGCAATCTCATCGACATCCGTAATTCCACCGAACCCCTGCGCATCTACGACTACGAGCGCGCCGCGACCTGGGGCAGGGCCATCTACCGGTAGGTCTCGCAGGCTTTCCTATTTCCCCCTCCTTTCTCCCCCATGAAACGTCTTTTCTTCCTTTTCTTTTTTTTAACGGCGTCGCTCTGTGCCGCAGAACGGACCCCGTGGGCGAATCCGCGCCTGACCGGTTCGCCGGAACCGCCTGCGCCTTACGTGGCGGTCCGCGCGTTTCCCAAGCTGCTCGTCCAGCGCCCGGTGGCCGTTGAACTGGAGCCGGGGACAGGCCAGATACTTCTGCTCCAGAACTATGCATGGACCGAGAAGCGGAGTATTCTGAGGAGATTCTCCCCCCTCGCGGATGTCGAACGGGCGGAGACGCTCCTCGAACTGCCTGAACCAGCCTACAGCATCGGGTTTCACCCCAAATACACTGAGAACGGCTGGCTTTACCTCGGCTCAAACGGACCGAGGGCGGGGGGGGAGTTATACTCGCGCATCGTGCGCTACACGGTCGAACGTCAGCCGCCCCGTCGCATCGTCGAGGGTTCGGCGCTGACCGTCATCGAGTGGCCATCTGCGGGGCACAACGGGGCGGCAATGGCGTTCGGAAACGATGGAATGCTCTATGTCACCAGTGGCGATGGAACCGGTCTCTCCGATCTCGACAATGTCGGCCAGGATCTCAGTTCGATGCGCGCGAAGGTTCTCCGTATCGATGTCGATGGAGCCCCCTTGGGCCAAACGTACCGCATCCCCCAGGACAATCCGTTTGTGGGGAGGGCCGGAATCCGTCCCGAGACTTGGGCGTACGGACTACGCAACCCGTGGCGCATCACGGCCGACAGGGAAAGCGGCCAGATCTGGGTAGGACAGAACGGGCAGGACCTCCGTGAATACGCCCATCTCCTCGAGCGCGGTGCCAACTACGGATGGAGCGCCTACGAGGGTTCGAGGCCTTTTATTGATGGACGCCTCCAGGGGCCTTCACCCTTGACTCCGCCCACCATCGAGCACGACCACTCTGCTTTCCGCTCGCTTACGGGTGGCTTCGTGTACCGCGGGGCACGGTTCCCGGAACTCACGGGTGGCTATGTCTACGGAGACTACGGGACGGGGCGTGTATGGGCGGCCAAACACGACGGCAAAAAGTTGCTCTGGAACCGCGAACTCACGGACACTCCTTTCGCCATCACCGGCTTCGGAACCACGCCTGAGGGCGACATCCTTATCGCAGACCACAGTGGCGACGCACTCTATCGCCTCGAACCCGCACCTCCTGCAGATGCAAAAGCCCAGCCGTTCCCGACGCTCCTGAGCGAAGCGGGCCTCTTTGAATCCACCCGAACGCTCACGCCGGCAGCAGGCGTGCAGCCCTACACGATCAATGCACCCGCATGGCATGACGGGGCCGAATCCGAGCGCCTTCTCGCATTGCCCGGCAATGCGTTCGCAGAACTTAACAGCAACGAGAAAATAAGCGCGTGGCTGACGTGGACACTCCCGGATGGCACCGCGATCGCGCAGACCCTCACACTGCTGGCGGGCCAGGGCAAAGCTGCGCGCCGCATCGAGACGCGCATTCTTCTAAAGCAGGCTAACGACTGGGCCGCATACACCTATCTCTGGAACGAAGCACAGGATGACGCCATTCTCGCCCAGAAGGATGGCACGCGGCTGATGCTTGCAGACCGCGAATGGCTGGTGCCCAGTCGTGCAGAGTGCCTTTCATGCCACTCGCGTGCGGCAAACTTTGCGCTTGGTCTCACCCCTGCGCAAATCAACCGCGAAATCGTCGTGGAGGGACGCTCTCAGAATCAAATCACAGCCTTCATTCAGCAGGGACTGTTGAAGGGCGAACCCATGGAAGCCGATGCTCCGCACCTCGTGAATCCCTACTCGCAAGACGCTCCATTGGAGCAGCGTGTTCGCGCCTATCTGGCCACAAACTGCGCGCACTGCCACATTCCCAACGGTGGCGGCAATGCCTTGATGGACCTGACTCCCTGGGTCACGGCTGACAAGCAGCACCTTGTGGATGAGATCCCGCAGCACGGCGGTTACGGGGTCCCGGACGCCCGCCTCATTGCCCCTGGTGACGCCAGTCGCTCCGTTCTTCCGGTGCGAGTGGCCTCGCGCGGAGCACCCGGACAAATGCCTCCCCTTGGCACACTCACCCCAGACACCAAAGGCCTCCAGCTTCTTTTTGAGTGGCTTCAAAACCTCAAGCCTTCCCCTTCGAAACCATGAAACAATACGCCCTCCCCCTCGCTCTGAGTTCAGTGTTCGCAACGGCTTTCGCGGATGGACCAGCCCTCCCAGTGGAATGCAGACGGGCCGCAGCTCCCATTCAGATCGATGGCAGGCTCGATGACGCCGAGTGGGCGCATGCACAAAAGATCCCCTTCCAAATGGCCTGGATGCCCGAGGGCCAGCGCAAACCCCCGACTCAAACCACGGCGCGGCTCCTTTGGGACGACAATTACCTCTACTTCTCCGCAGAAATGCAGGACTCGGACGTGTTTGCTAATGTGACCGAACAGGATGGCCCGCTGTGGACGAACGACGTCTTTGAACTCTTCTTCAAACCCTCCAAGGAAAAACAAGGCTACTACGAGTTCGAGATTAACGCGGCAAATGCCAAGTTCGACATGTTCATGCCCTCGCGCGGTTCCGGCGGCGCCAACCGTCATGCGAGGGAGCGGGATTTCCATATCGAATCGAAGGTGGTCGTCCACGGCACGCTCAACGACTGGAGCGACAAGGACAAAGGCTGGACCGTCGAGGGCCGCATCCCGTGGTCGGACTTCGCTCCCACGGGCGGCCGCC